>NZ_JBLWWR010000009.1:0-98981 GCF_048267825.1 Pseudidiomarina sp. | reverse complement strand
TGCTTGGCTTGGTATATTGTTAAAGAGCGTTTCGCTTCTCGTGAAGCGGGATGCGTATTCTACGCCATCCGTTGGTCAGGTCAAGATCCTTTTGGATCTTTTTTCGTGACTTTCATCACCTTCTGAACCAGCGTCATCACTTGGTGACAACGGCGGCGAATTATAAGGATCGCCGCCAACTGCGCAAGATCTTTTTCATCAAAATTGAATCGTTTGCTGGCTTTTTAATCGGATGTCTTTTTATCGTCCGATTTTTGTGCTTTTTCTGATGTTTCTTGTTGGCTTTTCGTTGCAGAATCGCCTTCTTCACAATCCGTATCACCAACGACATGTTCAAGTTTAATCTTCTTCACTGTACGGAAGGTCGTGATTGGACCAGAAATTGCGTACAAGAAGAAAATAGAGAACAACACCAACGAAGGTTCGGTGGCGACAATCACGAACGCTAATACAATCGCAAGTATCGCAATGAACGATACGCGTCCGCGCCAGTCGACATCTTTAAACGAGTGATAGCGGAAGTTACTTACCATCAACAAACCAGCAGCGATGGTTAGAAACGCCGCAAAATAACTCACGTTGCTTGGGTCAATTTCGTATTTACTACCAACCCAAACAAACCCCGCAACTATCGCTGCGGCACTTGGAATGGCTAAGCCTTGGAAATAACGTTTATCGGATGTGCCAAGGTTGGTATTAAAGCGCGCCAATCGCAATGCACCACCGGCGACAAAAATGAAGGCCGCTAACCAACCGAGCTTGCCAAGATCACCAAGCGCCCAGTTATACATGACCAAAGCAGGAGCCATACCAAATGACACGATGTCCGCCATGCTGTCGTATTCGGCACCGAATTCGCTTTCGGTATTTGTCATACGCGCAACACGACCATCAAGGCCGTCGAATACCATAGCTATAAATATAGCGACGGCAGCCGATTCAAACATATTGTTCATCGACGCAACGATGGCAAAAAAGCCTGAAAACAGTCCCGCTGTTGTCAACAGGTTTGGCAACAGGAAAATTCCACGACTCTTTGCTGTGGTTAATGACTGTTCAGTTTTATTCGGCATAGTTTCGTTCCCTTATAATGGTGGCCGCACAGCATAGCATAGCTTATTCATTGCAATAAATAGCCGGACTAGTGCTTAGCCCGGCTATTACATTGTGTCGCTTACTGGGAAATCACCAAGTTATTGTCTTGGTAATCAACCTTGATTGCTGTTTTAGGCAACAA
Source organism: Pseudidiomarina sp. (assembly GCF_048267825.1). Classification (NCBI taxonomy): domain Bacteria; kingdom Pseudomonadati; phylum Pseudomonadota; class Gammaproteobacteria; order Alteromonadales; family Idiomarinaceae; genus Pseudidiomarina; species Pseudidiomarina sp. The sequence goes on along the minus strand of NZ_JBLWWR010000009.1, from coordinate 97,744 downwards.
CTTCCCTGACAGGATTTGCTGTGCCAATGGGTTTTCGAGCTCTTGTTGAATCGCCCGTTTCAAAGGCCGTGCCCCAAACACCGGATCAAAACCAGCCTCCGCCAGGTGCGCTAAAGCAGCGTCACTCAGCTCAATCGAGTAATCACGTTCAGCTAAGCGTTGGTACAAACGTTGTAACTGAATTTGCGTAATGTGCTTAATGTGAGCCTTCGATAATGGGTGGAACACCACCGTCTCATCAACACGATTCAAAAACTCAGGCCGGAAATGATGCGACAGGATGCCCATCACCTCAGCTTTCATTTCATCGTAAGTTTGCTCGTGAGCTTTCTCTTGAATAACATCTGAACCCAGATTCGACGTCATAATGATTACGGTATTCCGAAAATCGACGGTTCGACCTTGTCCATCAGTTAAGCGCCCATCATCGAGCACCTGCAACAAAATGTTGAATACGTCCCGATGCGCTTTTTCTATTTCATCCAGCAAAATAACTGAATAAGGGCGTCGACGAACGGCTTCAGTCAAGTAACCACCTTCTTCGTAACCGACATAGCCCGGAGGTGCCCCAACAAGCCGCGATACAGAATGCCGTTCCATGAATTCAGACATGTCGATTCGCACCATGGCATCATCAGTGTCAAACATGAAATGCGCAAGCGCCTTACATAACTCTGTTTTACCAACACCGGTTGGGCCCAAGAACAAAAATGAGCCAATCGGCCGTTGCGGATCAGAGAGGCCAGCACGCGAGCGACGAATCGCATTCGCCACCGAAGTAACGGCTTCATCTTGTCCAACAACGCGCTGGTGCAAGTTCTCTTCCATTTTGAGTAACTTATCGCGCTCACCTTCAAGCATTTTACTTACAGGAATGCCTGTCCAACGCGATAACACGTCAGCGATTTGCTCTTCAGTGACTTTATTTTTAAGTAGCGACATGCCTTCCTCGTCTACCTCAGAAGCAGCCTTCAACTGCCGCTCTAATTCAGGAATACGGCCATACTGAAGTTCCGACATGCGGTTAAGGTCACTAGCCCGGCGCGCAATATCAAGCTGCGTTCTGGCTTCTTCAAGTTGCGCTTTTATATGCTGCTCGCCCTGAACCACTGCCTTTTCAGCCAACCAGACCTCTTCGAGCTCTGCATATTTGCGTTGCTGATCATCTAGCTCACCTTCCAGCAGCTCTAAACGCTTTTTACTCGCCTCGTCTTTTTCTTTCTGCAATGCTTTTTGCTCAAGTTGCAGTTGGATAATACGACGCTCTAAGCGATCTAAATCTTCAGGCTTCGAGTCAATTTGCATTCGTATGCTCGAGGCCGCCTCGTCAATCAAGTCGATCGCTTTATCGGGCAACTGACGGTCACTGATGTACCGATGCGACAATGACGCCGCAGCAACAATCGCAGGGTCGGTAATTTGCACCGAGTGGTGTACCTCATAACGTTCCTTCAGGCCACGCAATATCGCAATGGTATCTTCAACCGAAGGTTCATCAACCAGTACCTTTTGAAAGCGACGCTCAAGAGCCGCATCTTTTTCGATAAATTGGCGGTATTCATTTAATGTGGTTGCGCCCACGCAGTGCAATTCGCCACGCGCAAGTGCGGGCTTCAGCATATTGCCAGCATCCATGGCGCCATCCGCTTTACCAGCGCCCACCATAGTATGCAGCTCATCAATAAAGAGAATGATGCGCCCTTCTTCTTTACCTAATTCATTCAGTACAGCTTTCAAGCGCTCTTCAAACTCACCGCGGTATTTAGCGCCAGCTAACAAGGCGCCGAGGTCAAGCGACAACACCCGTTTGTGCTTCAGCCCTTCAGGCACTTCACCGTTTACGATGCGCTGCGCGAGCCCTTCAACAATGGCTGTTTTACCAACGCCCGGCTCACCAATTAACACCGGGTTGTTTTTAGTACGACGTTGAAGAACTTGAATGGTGCGACGAATCTCATCATCTCGACCAATAACCGGATCTAACTTACCGCGCTCAGCACGCTCGGTCAGGTCAATGGTGTATTTAGTTAATGCTTGGCGTTGATCTTCGGCATTTTGATCGCTCACTGCGTCACCACCCCGTACTTTTTCAATGGCTTGTTCGACTTTTCCACGTGTAACGCCAAGTTTCTTTAATATTTCGCCCAGCGCGCCCTTGTCTTCTGTAGCCGCAAGCACAAATAACTCAGACGAAATGAACTGGTCATTACGCTTTTGCGCATATTTATCGCAGAGATTTAACAGACTGCTTGAGGCGGCGGACACTTGAACGTCGCCTCCCGTGCCTTCAACCTGCGGGAGCTTGTCCAGTGCGGCATTAAGTTGTGTGCGCAAGCTGTTCTGATCAACTTGCAGAAGCGTCATCATCGGACGTAAAGAACCGCCGTCTTGCGTCAATAACGCCTGCATAATATGCAGCGGTTCAATAAATTGATGGTCGCGACCCAACGCTAATGACTGTGCGTCAGCAATTGCCATTTGAAATTTGTTGGTTAGTTTATCGAATCGCATGATTACCCTCTAAAAATATCAGCTATATCCTGATTATCAATGTGGGTATTAATTAATCAATTTCAAGCACAAGCGTGCTAATTTTTCCAAATTATTGATGCAAAGCGGCCACAATGAGCATCGCGGCGATAGGAATACCAACGTAAATCGTTGTAGGTGCACCAACCACTTTGTTTAACATTAAAGCAACCCTCAGCCTGAAGAATGCGTTCGGCTAACAACGGCAGATCAGCAAACCACTTCCCCGCTTTGTGGGGACGAAACGTGGATAAATCAACCAGATTCAATGCTGCAAATGCAGTCCGTACTTCATCGCCTACTTCAAAGGCTGCAACAGAAATAGCAGGACCTATAAAAGCCTGAATTTGTTGTGGAGGGCATTGGAATTGGCGCAATGTATTTTGAACTATGCCATTGGCTAAACCGCGCCAGCCAGCGTGGACTGCGGCTATTTCATTGCCGTTATTGCTACACAATAAAATCGGTAAACAGTCAGCGGTTAGCACCGCACATACAGATTGAGGTTGGTTTGAATAAATGGCGTCGGCTTTCACTGTCGGACGAGCCTCAGAAAAATTCACAACCTGGTTGCTGTGAATTTGTGCGAGCCAGCGCGGCGCACACGGTAACTTCGCATCGCGCTGCAACGCCCGCCGATTTTTAATGACGGCGGCCGGATCTGCACCTACATGAGCAGCCACATTGCCTGGTTGTGCTACCGTAGAAATTGCGGCATGAATGCCTGGTGGTAACGTCCAATCAAGCATTAACATGGTTTAGTCGACCGGATGTTCCTGACGATCTAAACGCAATGCTGCAATTAAGTTCACCATATCGTCAGGTGTTGGCGCTTCCCAGCTCATCCATTCGCCAGTAATCGGGTGATGCAACGAAAGCCGTGCAGCATGCAGTGCCTGACGGCGAAAGTTGCGTAAGGTTTCCAACAGTTCAGCGCTCGCTTTTTGCGGCGGACGTGGCCGGCCACCATAGGTAAAGTCGCCCACTAACGGATGACGCAAATGCGCCATATGCACACGAATTTGGTGGGTTCGCCCGGTTTCCAGCCTTAAACGCAACAGCGTATGCGCTCGAAAGCGTTCTGCCACACGAAAATGGGTCACGGCTGGTTTGCCAAGTGCTACAACAGCCATATGCGTACGTTGCGTTGGATGACGCGCAATTGGCTCATCGATCATGCCGCCTGCTGTCATTGGCCCATTACACACTGCTTCGTACTCACGGGTAATTTGGCGTTCCTGCATTGCCGCAACAAGATGGGTTTGCGCAGGCACAGTCTTCGCCACAACCATCAAGCCCGTTGTGTCTTTATCCAAACGGTGAATGATTCCTGCGCGAGGAACTTGATCAATAGCCGGAAAGTGATGCAACAGCGCATTTAACAATGTACCATCGGGTGTTCCTGCGCCGGGATGAACAACAAGGCCGGCTGGCTTATTGATGACTAAAATGTCGTCGTCTTCATAAACGATATTCAAGTCCATGGGCTGCGCTTCGAAGCGTCGCTCTTCAATTAATTCGGCATCAACTTCGATGGCCATGCCTGCCAGTACTTTCTCGCGCGGTCTGTCAACGACATTGCCTTCGATGCGAACGTGTCCGTCGGTGATCCAAGTTTTTAACCGAGAACGTGAATAGTCAGGGAACATCTCAGCAAGTGCTTGGTCCAAGCGCTTACCGTTGGCAGAAAGGGGGACGTTTCCAGTTAATAAAATCTGTTCGCTCATAAATTCGTATTCGGACCTGTGAAAGCAGCCAACGCTGCGCTAGAATGCGTGAATATGTATAGTGTACCTGTTTGGGGCGCTGCACCAAAGTTAAATCAACAGAGATTAAAAAAACAAACTATGAAATTTCGTATAATCTTAGCCTGCATCGCAGCATTGACATTGAGCGCTTGCTCAAGCTCACCAGACGAAACTGATGTTAACCGGTTAACCGATGTAGAAGCAGGTTATGCCCGTGCTCAACAAGCATTGCAAAACGGTAATTTCACAAGTGCCTTACAGGTACTTGAAGCGCTGAATACCCGTTTCCCGTTTGGTCCATTTACTCACCAAATCCAACTTGACCTGATTTATGTTTACTATAAAACAGGTGATATTGATAAAGCGCTCGCCTCAGTCGACCGCTTTACACGACTCAACCCGAACCACCAGTCAATCGACTACGCCTTATATATGCGTGGTCTCACGAACGAACGTGCCTCAGAGAATTTGTTTCAAGACTTGGTCGGTCTAGATCGCTCTGACCGTGACCCAACTAAAGCACGCGAGGCGTTTGATGATTACGCTGAGCTTGTGCGTCGCTTCCCTGACAGCAAGTATGCTGCAGATGCGCGCCAGCGAATGATTGGAATTAAAAGCCGACTCGCACGTCACGAATTAGCAGTCGCACAATATTACATGAAGCGCGAAGCATTTTTGGCAGCAGCCAATCGCGGCAAGTATGTGTTAGAGAATTTTGCGGATACGCCTGAAGCAGAACACGCCTTGGCGGTTATGGCTGAAGCTTACGACAGTTTAGGTTTAGTGGAATTGCGTGCTGATACAGTTGCCACCTTGAAGCACAATTACCCGCAAAGCGATTACTTATCACGTTTTAATTGATTAACAAGAATTGAGTAACAAGACGCGGTTTTTAAACCGCGTCTTCGTTTTCTTCCCCAGTACGAATTCGAATAACACGCTCAACATTGGTGACAAAGATTTTACCGTCACCAATTTTACCTGTTTGTGCGGTTTCCAAAATGGTATCAATGCACTGCTCTACCTGATCGTCTGAGACAACAATTTCCAGTTTCACTTTCGGCAGAAAGTCGACCATATATTCCGCACCGCGATACAGCTCGGTATGGCCTTTTTGACGCCCAAAGCCTTTAACCTCAGCGACTGTCATGCCCGCAATACCAATTTCAGAAAGTGCTTCACGTACGTCGTCTAGTTTGAATGGCTTGATAATAGCTTCAATTTTTTTCATGAGAACTCCGAGCTTGCACCTGCCGTTCTAATTCATAACGAAAGTGACTGGTTATTGGGTAGCGGCGGTCTTTACCAAAATTACGCGAAGTAATCTTAGGCCCAACTGCGCCTTGCCGACGTTTGTATTCATTAATATCAACCAAGCGCACAACACGCAACACTTCAGCCTCATCGAAACCACAATCGATTATCGCGTTCGGCGACCAGTCTTGGTCCACATAAAGCGTGAGTATTTTGTCCAACACATCGTAGGCTGGCAAACTGTCTTCATCTTTCTGATCAGGCGCTAACTCGGCCGATGGCGGTCTGGTAATAACACGCTCTGGAATCACCTCAGCCGCTTGGTTGCGATAACGTGCCAATGCAAACACCAAGGTTTTCGGAACATCTTTAATGGGGGCAAAGCCGCCGTTCATGTCACCATAGAGTGTGCAGTAGCCAACCGCCAACTCACTTTTATTGCCCGTAGTAAGCACTAACGAATGGGTTTTATTTGAAACAGCCATCAACAGCGTTCCGCGTGCGCGTGCCTGCAGGTTTTCTTCTGTCGTGTCTGCACTTGTTCCGACAAATAAAGGCCCAAGCTGCTGCATGAATGCATCATAGATAGGTTCAATAGCCACCACGTCGTATTTAACCCCCATGGTGCGTGCTTGCTCAGCAGCATCATCTTGGCTCATTTGCGAGGTATAGCGAAATGGCATCATAATCGCATGCACTTTATCGGCGCCTAACGCGTCCACTGCAATCGCCATGGTCAACGCTGAATCGATACCGCCTGAAAGGCCCAATGTAACGCCTTTAAACCCATTTTTGCCGACATAATCTTTAACCGCCAACACCAGTGCTTGATAGATTTCTGCAAGACGATCTTGTGGGTGGGGTTTAATATCTTGGTCGAGTAACGTGATGCCATGGCTATCACAGCGAACGCTTGCGCATGTTGGTTGGCAATGAGGTAACTCAGCCACTAAATCGCCGTTTGCATTCATCACCAACGAATGCCCATCGAATACTAATTCGTCTTGGCCACCACAATTGTTCACGTAAATAATTGGAATGTGCGCTTCGCTGATGCGCTGTTGCATGATGTGCATGCGTTGCTGATGTTTATCAACTTCATAAGGAGATGCGTTCAGCGCTAAAATTAAATCAACACCTTCAGTGCGCAACTGGCTGAGCGGCTCTGCGTGCCATAGGTCTTCACAAATCAGTAAGCCAATGCGATGCCCTTGCCAGCTAAATACACCTGTATCATGGCCTGGAATAAAATAACGCTGCTCATCGAACACGCCGTATTGTGGTAAGCGTTGCTTATGGTAGCGCGCCAAACATTGGCCACGATGCAATACCGAAACACTATTATAAAGCTCGTTACCCACCCGCTGCGGATGACCAACTACGGCCAAGTTGTGCTCCGCTGCAGCGGCTATTTCATTCAGGGATTGGTCAACTAACGCTTCCAAGTCATCGCGAAACAGCAAATCTTCAGGCGGATAGCCTGTTATCGCAAGTTCCGGAAAAACGACAAGGTCACTGTCTTGATACTGCGCCAACGTAGCTACGATTAAATCTGTATTACGTTTGATAGCACCCACCGTGAAATCGAGTTGGGCAAGCGTTACCGTGATTGGCTTCATGAATTGGCTCTCAAGCTTGACGAATATTAGGTTGCGTATGATAGAGCAGCGCCTTGTTTCGCGCAAATAAAGCGACTCATTACCCGTTTAAATCAAATTGCTTTCCGGCACTCTCAATGGAATAAATCTCACGCCCCTGTTGCGTGCGTGACCTTGCTATTTCGGCCCATTGATACACCACATTGCGATGCACTTTTGCCCATAAGTTACGCCCGCAATCAACGTAGAGTTGATCCGATTTAATGATTAACGGGTGTTGTTCTGACAGCGCAAATTGCTGCTCAATATTGGTTGTCAGTTGAATAACCGGAGGCTCTGCATTGGGCACATGTTGCCACGTGGTGACAATAAAGGGCGCATCAGCAACCGTTATTTTAACTTTTTCGGCGGGGGTAACTAGATAGAAGGTATTGTCTTCACACACCAAAACGCTGGCGAATAATTTAACCAAGGCTTGGCGCTTAATCAGCGAACCTTGATAAAACCAATTACCGTCAGCGTCAATGTGTATTGGCAGCTCGCCACAATAAGGCGGATTCCACCGTTCCGTAGGAGCATGCCGGCCTTGCTCTATCGATTCCAGCAATTGCTCCAACTTCATTTAACTCACCAAACGTTTCTGACGCAATAAGTACCATAAGGTCGCTTCCGTACGGTTTGATACTTTAATCGCTTTGAAAATTGCCGACAAATGAACCCGAATTGTCCCTTCGGTAATGCCGAGAATTGTCGCAATCTCTTTGTTCGACAAACCTTGCGCCAACAGCTGCATAATTTCCAGTTGGCGGGGCGACAAAAAGTGCTCAGCACTCCCTTGTCGATTTATCGTGTCGTTTAAACGCGACTCCTCTGGTAAATACCGATCGTTTTGCAGCAGAATACGAATAGCTTGCTTCGCTTCTTCAGCGCTCGCATCTTTGGGCAGATAACTACGAACACCATTGCTCAAGGCTTGGCGAACTTCTGATAATGGCCGTGGCCAGCTGAACAAAACAATGTGCGAGCTTGGCGCCATTTTCTTCAATGTTTGCAAGGTTGGGCGAATCTCGGCATCTGGTATGTCCATATCGAGGAAAATTAAGTTATAGTCGCTTTGGTGGCGCAGGTATTCTTGCGCGATGTCAAAACTTGGGGCTTCGTAGATTGCCAGCTCATCTGAGAAACTTGTTAGCACTTGAATGAGGCCAGCACGTACGAAAAATTGCGAGTCGATAATTAGTATTTTCATGAATGTCCACGCGCTTTAAATGTCCCTAATAATTAGCGTATTGTACACGCTTTAACGAATGTTTGAAGGTTTGGTGTTACCAAATTGTAAAAAAGTGTAAAAAAGTGAATTTTTTGCGATGCACTCTAAACGCTTTGTAAAACTAGGAACGTTCTACAGGGCATAAAATTCAGTCAAAAAGAGAAATTTATGAGAATTTTACGTTTAATCACAGTTGTTCTAATAATGTTATATACGGGTGCAGCGTTTTCGCAAACCACGTTATTCCATAATTTTAACGGCTACACGCTAACCGGAAAGCCAGGTGCCGAGGCTGTATTGGTGAAGTTTAATGCCATGCTAATTCGCGATGGCAAGATAGCCGCAGTGGGCACCCTTGCTGATCTTGAGGCAACCTATGGTAAGCAGTTTGCTGACCAACGTGTCGATTTGAAAGGTAAGTTTGTGTTGCCAGGTATTACCGATGCACACGGCCACGTGCTGGGCTTAGGCCAAAACCTGATGTTGGCTGATTTACGTGACGCCACCTCAGAAAGCAACGCCGCAGCAACAGTGGCTGATTTCGCCCGTAAAAATCCGTCAGCGCCTTGGGTACTGGGTCGCGGCTGGAATCAAGAAAACTGGGACGTTCGCCAATTTCCACAAGCACAAACACTGGACGAAGTTGATGCTGAGCGCCCTATTTACCTAACGCGCGTAGATGGCCACGCTGCATGGGCAAATAGCAAAGCTCTGGAACTTGCAGGCATCACCGCAGACACAGTAAGCCCTGATGGCGGTGATATTATTCGTGATCAGCAAGGCCAACCTACCGGCGTACTGATTGATAACGCCATGGGCTTAGTTGAACGGGTTATTCCAACACCGACTGCCGAGCAGCAAGAACAAGCCTTAAAAGTGGCATTTGAGCATCTGTTAGCGCGCGGCATCACCGGCGTACATGACGCCGGGGTTGATGCAACCAACTTGCAAGTCTACAAAGACTTAGCGAACGACAACGCCCTCCCTATTCGCATCTATGCAATGCTGTCGGCAACCGAGCCAACCCTGGCTGAATTGTTAGCCGCCGGCCCCTATGTGTCAGATGACGACAAGTTAGCAGTACGCAGCGTTAAAATTTACGGTGACGGCGCCCTAGGTAGCCGCGGCGCTGCGCTATTAGCTTCTTACCATGATGCGCCTGATCAACATGGGCTGATGGTCACTTCGCAAGAACGCATTCGTGAACTCTATGAATTGATTATTCCGCATGGCTTTCAAATCAATACGCATGCAATTGGCGACCGCGCGAACCGCGTTGTGCTAGACGAAATGGAGCGTGCGTATAACACCATCGGTGGCCGTAGCCTGCGCCATCGTATTGAACATGCGCAAATTGTTCACCCAGAAGATATTCCGCGTTTTAAAGATTTAAATATTATTGCTTCCATGCAACCAACCCATGCAACCAGCGATAAAAATATGGCAGAAGACCGTTTAGGTAAGGCACGTATGAAAGGCGCCTATGCTTGGCAAACATTTGCCGAACAAGGCACCATTATTGCGGCTGGCTCTGACTTCCCGGTTGAACTTGCTGACCCATTTTTTGGCTTACACGCTGCAGTAACCCGTCAAGACCGTGACAATCAACCACAAGGTGGCTGGTATGCGCACGAGAGCTTAACGCTTGAGCAAGCACTGCGTGCATTCACCCTTGATGCAGCCTACGCTGCTGGCCAAGAACAAGTGTTAGGTAGCATTGAGCCAGGCAAGTGGGCGGATTTCATTGTGTTAGATCATGATCCGTTTGCGCGTGATGCCGCTATACTATGGCAGAACCACGTTAACGCGACCTATGTTGCAGGTAAGCGTGAGTACAGCGCTAATTAATTGAAAGGAAGTAGACGCAGTATGGACTTAAAAAGTGTTCGTCGTGATTACGCCCAAGGCAAACTAACGCGTGAATCGCTCGCTGAAGAACCCATGCAACAATTTGCGAGTTGGTTTCAAGCGGCGAAAGATCATCCGTCACAGACGGACCCTACGGCGTTCACTTTGGCAACCGTTGGTGCGGATGGACAACCGCACCAACGTACCGTACTGCTTAAAGATATTCAGGCTGATGGTTTCGTGTTTTACACCAATTACGATAGCCAAAAAGGCCATGACATTGCTGGAAACAGCCGCGTGGCTATGCATTTTGCGTGGCTGGCACTGGAACAGCAGATTCGTATTGAAGGTTTTGCGCGAAAAATAGCACGGGCCGAAAGCGAAGCTTATTTTTATAGCCGCCCTCGCGAAAGCCAGCTCGGTGCGCTAGCTTCAGCGCAAAGTCATACCATTGCTTCTCGCGATGAATTGGAACAGCGTTATCATGCGCTCACCGAACACTATAAAGACCAACAAGTGCCCATGCCTGATACTTGGGGTGGTTACTTGGTTGCGCCCGAGCGTTTTGAATTTTGGCAAGGCGGTCGCTATCGACTACACGACCGGTTCACCTTTACCAAGCAGCATGAAAGCTGGTTAGTCGAACGCTTACAGCCTTAATCTAAAGTGCTTTCCGTACTAAAGAACGTCCGGTAAAGGTTGCTGCATACTGTCAGCAACCTTTTTTAATTGCCGCCAAAGCTCTGGCGTATAGTCCACTCCGGATTGCAACTGCCGCTCACGCGTAGCTAACGCACCTTCTCCCGGTATCCGAACAGGTTTATTGGCATCAATAGGTGTGGCTTGATGCATGCCGTCAACCAACGCCTGCGCCTGCGCCTTGAATGCCTCCGCATCGCCAAAAGCACTCGGATCGACCACCTGAATCCACACCGTGTTGGCATCTAAACCCGGCTGCTCTTGGTGACGCCCTAACTGACTTAACGCAAGGGTCCATAATTCACTGAACAAACATAAGCCCGAGCCTTTATAGCCGAGGTCTTCGCCACCCAAGGGGGCGAGCACACTGGCAGGGTCGGCCAAAAATGTTGTGGCATCGGACGTATAGTCTCCCGCAGCCGTGATCAGTGCCGGGTACGGCAACGGCTTTTGCTCGGCAATAGCTTTTCGAACTTTGCCTGCAGCTGTCATCGACAAACTAATATCAAGCAATATCGGTAATTGCTGAGTGGGAGCACCAATAGCGAACGGATTCGGCGAAAACCATGCCGATTTTGCGCCATAAGGCGCAACGGCTTGCTGACCTGGCGTTGCGCACATGATTTGAATCAGCATGCCCGCACGTGTTGCCTGTTCAAGGTAAACCGCCAGAGCCGCAACATGCTGCGCACGCTTAATAACCACAGTACCGGTGCCGCATTCTTTCGCCATAGCAATTGCCGCAGTTATCGCTTCTGGCACCACGTACAAACCGGATACCAAGTCAGCGTCCCATAATTGCACTGCCGCACGTTGTTTCAGCACGTGATACTGACCGGTACGACGTGAACTGCCGTCGGCTAAACAATTGAGGTTATAACGCAACCGCATTAAGCCGTGGGTTCGAAACCCCATGAGATCAGCTGCGAGAAGTTTTTCCGCCATTGCCTGTGCCAATTTGGGCTCAGCACCGGCTTTTTCCAAGCAGGCTTGAGCCCACTGGCGCATCGAATTTGCTTCAACTTGAATATTTTTCTGCACGGTCATGTTGTGTACGTTGTAAATTAAGGTAAGTTCGATAAGCTTATCAGACAATAGTAAAGAGGAGTATAGAGGTGTCTGAAACTTCAACAGCACAACGGATTGGCGTACTCACCAGCGGTGGTGACGCACCAGGAATGAATGCAGCGCTGCGCGCTGTCGTATTAGCTGCAGAACATTACGGCATGGACGTGATAGCGTTTCGACACGGTTACGAAGGCCTGTTAAACAACGAACATATTCCCCTGCACGCAGCTGATGTGGCTCATGTGCTGCAATATTCGGGCACCATCATCAAAAGTGCACGCTGCCCGCGTTTTAAAGAAGACGAAAGCGCACAACTTGCCGCTGATAACCTAAACAGCCTCAATATCAGTGCATTAATTGTAATTGGCGGTGACGGCTCATTTCGCGGTGCGCACCACTTAAGTAACTATTGGTCTGGGCAAATTATTGGGGTGCCCGGCACCATCGACAATGACTTGTTTGGTACTGACGCAACCATCGGCTATTCCACCGCAGTTGCCATTGCGATGGACGCCCTCGATAAAATTCGCGATACCGCCGATGCAATGGACCGCGTTTTTATTGTTGAAGTTATGGGCCGTCATGCTGGCTTTATCGGTTTGATGAGCGCAATGGCCTCCGGTGCTGAGCGGATGATTTTACCCGAACTGCAAAAAGATAAGCCGCTGACCGTGGCCGCATTGGTGAAACACATCAAGCGTGTTGAAGCCGTGCGTGGCCCTGGCAGTTACGTCATGGTACTTAGCGAGCACCAATGGCCTGGCGGTGCTGTTGCACTCTCTGAACAGCTGGAAGCCGAATACGACATGCCATGCCGGCCGTGCTTACTTGGCCACATTCAACGCGGTGGCCCGCCAACGGCATCCGACCGAGTGCTCGCCTCAGAACTGGGCGTGCATGCTGTCGAGCTTATTCTAAAAGGTGAAACCGGTGTCATGACAGGGCTAAAAGCCGGTCAACTGGTTGCTGTACCACTCATTGACACATGGACGAAAAAGAACCCACTCGATGAGAATTTATTGCGCATTCAGCATGAGATTTTTAATCCAGTAAAAAAGCCTTCTCGTAGTTAATCAGAGTGTGGCAATTTGGGGCAATTACAACGATAATAGCCCCCTTTTTAAGCACGCCAGTTAAATCACTGTTGAACCAGCGGAGGTGAATCACCTTGAGTCAGCAACAACCTAAACAAATCGCTTCGTTAGAAGTGAAGACGGACACCCCAGTACGCGAGTTTTTTGGGGCACAAACCGATGCAGCTGTATATGCCAACGGCACCCATATAATTGGGTTTGGTTTTGATGGCACCGCATGCTTTCGTAAAGGAACCCGTAACGGGCCTGATGGCTTGCGTTCCGTGTCAGAAGACATCGAAAGTTATTCGCCCTACTTAGATGCCGATCTGTTTGATCATCCGTTTTATGATTTAGGTAACTTGTCACTTGGCTCAAGTGATGATGTGGAAGCGCAGTGGCAACATGCCACCGATCAATTTGATCAGGTATTCGGCCCAATTAACTTGGAAGCCGACAACATTCGGGTGCTTACCTTGGGTGGCGAGCATTCAATTTCCTATGCGCCAATTCGCAAATACTTGCAGCAATACCCTGAGTTAGTGCTACTTCACCTTGATGCACACGCCGACTTGCGTGATGGCTTTCTCGGTTACCACTACTCACATGCATCAATTATTCGTCGTGCGCTAGACCATTTTGGCCCGGGGCATGAACTCATTCAATACGGCATTCGCTCTGGTACCCGTGACGAATATCGGTTTATGAATGAGCACGGCACCGTGCGTAAGTCGCGTAAAGAGTTTCTGGACAGCGTGATGGCAATTCCAGCCGACCGTCCAATCTATCTGACGCTCGACCTTGACTATTTTGACCCGGCATTTTTGCCTGGTACCGGTACCCCAGAGCCCGGTGGTGAAGATTTTCATTCGTACGTGAGCTTAATGAAAATTTTGCGACAGAAGAACCTTGTTGGCGCTGATGTTGTTGAGTTGTCACCAGAAATTGATCCAACCGGAAATTCTGACGTGTTTGCCGCAAAAATTGTGCGCGAATTACTTATTATTTTGAACGAAAAAGGGGCTCGCTGATATGGCTCAGAACTGGACAATCGACGATGCCGAAGAACTCTATGGCGTAAAGCGTTGGGGCGCAGGTTATTTTTCAATTGGTAACAATGGCAGCATCCAAATTGCTCCCAATCATCGCCTGCCTGACGTGAACATCGATATGAAAGAAGTGGTTGATGAAATTCTTGCTGAAGGAATTCAACTGCCTGCGGTTATCCGTTTTCACGATATCTTGCGCTCACAAGTTGAAATCTTGAATGAGACATTCGCCAAAACTATTCAAGATGCGGGCTACAACGCACGTTATGTTGGCGTATTCCCCATTAAAGTGAATCAAATGCGCGAAGTGGTCGAGGAAATCATCGACGCCGGTGAACCGTACGACTACGGCCTGGAAGCGGGTTCCAAACCAGAACTTATGGCGGTGCTTGCGTATAACGAAAACCCAAATGCGTTAACCGTTCTGAACGGCTACAAGGACGAAGATTACCTGACGCTCGCCCTACTTGGTCGTCAGTTACGCCGTAAAATGATTATTGTTATTGAGAAATTCAGTGAGCTGGAAATGCTCATCCCGTTAGCCAAAAAACTTGGCGTTGAGCCAATGATTGGCCTGCGCAGCAAGATGATGGTGCGTAGCTCAGGCAAATGGGCAGGCTCAAGCGGTGATCGCGCAAAATTTGGCTTAAGCATTACCGAAATCTTAAACATTGTTGAGCTTTTGAAAAAAGAAGACATGCTGCACTGTGCAAAATTACTGCACTTTCATATCGGCAGCCAAATGTCTGATATCCGCAAAGTAAAAGAAGCGGTTTCAGAAGGCGCACGGCTTTATGCAAAATTGATTCAAATTGGCGTGCCATTAGAATATTTAGATATTGGTGGTGGTTTAGGTATCGATTACGACGGAACCAGCTCAACCACCGATTCGTCGCGCAATTACTCAACCGAAGAATACGTTGCTGACGTGGTTTACGGAGTGAAGCAGATCTGTGATCTCGAAGAAGTCCCCCACCCGAACCTAGTCAGTGAAAGTGGCCGCGCCATTACCGCACACCACAGTTGTGTGGTGACCAATATTGTTGGTGAAATTAAAAATACCGGTGCCCAATTCGACATCAGCCCAATAGCCGACGAGCACATTCTTGTCAGCAACATGCGTGAGCTGGTTAACTCAACCGAAATGCACCCGCAAGAACGCTATAACGACGCTGCAAGTTTCAAGCAGAGCGCGTATGAAGCCTTCAAACTGGGTATTTTGTCTTTAGACGAAATGGCCAAGCTCGACACCATGTATTGGCGCATTTTGACGGAAATCCATCAATCGCTTGATCGCGAAAGCTTCGTCTTTCAGGAGCTGGAAGAATTAGAAGATATGCTCGCCAGCCAATACTTGTGTAATTTCTCTATTTTCCAGTCTGCCGCCGACACGTGGGCGATTGGTCAAGTATTGCCGATTGTGCCAATTAGCCGCCTGGACGAGAAGCCTGAAGTGCGTTGTTCAATAGTGGATATCACCTGTGATAGCGACGGCAAACTCAGCAAATATATTGAGGGCACCGAAATCAGCGACAACATCCCCATGCACGCACTACGCAAAGGCGAAAACTACCACGTAGGTATGTTCCTTACCGGCGCGTATCAAGACGTAATGGGCGACATGCACAATCTGTTTGGTCGGTTAACCGAAGTTCATATTTACTGCCATGACGACGAACCAGGTGACTTTTACATTGAAGAAGTGGTTCCGGGCACAGCAGCAGAGAAAGTGCTTGAAACCATGCAGTACAACACCGATTACATGGCCAAAACAGTCAAGAAGTCGATTGACCGCGAAGTACGTAAGGGACACATTGCTCCGCGTGAAGGCGTACGCTGGACTGACTATTACGAGAAGTGTTTAGCGGGTACAACTTACTTGAAGGTGTAAAAATCAACAAATTGGGTATTTCCTGAGCAAACGGTCTGAATTCACCGAATTTCATCAAAAAAGCGGTTGACTCAGACCCGAAAAACTCGTTTAATACGCCCCGACGCCCAGATAGCTCAGTCGGTAGAGCAGGGGATTGAAAATCCCCGTGTCGGTGGTTCGATTCCGCCTCTGGGCACCATTATTGATAAGGCCTCGCTAGAAATAGCGGGGCTTTTCTTTTTCTGGCTTTGTACCAAATTTGTGCCAATTGTGCCATCGACATTTGATGCAACCGCTTTCAAATGCTGTCCTGCCAAATGAGCGTAGCGCAAAACCATTTCATAAGATGCCCAACCGCCGAGTTCTTGCAGCTCTTGAAGACTTGTTCCTCTTGAGCATGCCAACTCGCCCACGTATGGCGTAAATCGTGCCAACGAAAATTTTCAATACCCGCTCAATTTGGTGTGTTTACGGTCCATATTTAAATAAGAAGCCCATTATCATTCAATCGTTGGAATTGCTCATACCGCAACCTTAAATCTACTAAACTACGACTTCGCGCAGTATCCACCATGCTGACGCACTAAAGCCTGACAACTTGAATAAGCGTAACCACATCGAGAGGAGCCATTAATCACGTGGCAATATGTTGCAGTAGTGGGTGTCTTCGCATTATGACAGTGATAGTCGCCTGTTTTACTGTTGGTGTGGCATCCAGCTGCGTTAGTACGTCCACTGTGAGCTTCTACATCACTGTTAATTGAAAGGATTACAATGGCTAAAATCGCTGTAATAAGATATTTCATTGAAATTTCCTTATAGATTATCGGCAGATAACATACAGTTCTTCTCTGTTGTAATTTAAAATCCCAACCAAGCTTGAAACAAATTAATTACATAAGGTTAAAATTTAGTCAAATAAATCTACTTGTTATTATGTGGGGGCGTTACAACTTAATTTATTGCCGAATAGGCTTTGCCAATAGAAGCGATAACGCTGTTCCAATGAAGGATATAACTAAAACTTCGAGCGAAAGTAGATCGTATCTGATGAGAAAAGAATCAGCGTTGTTGTTCCAATCATCGTTAATAGCGGATAGGAAAAACCTAAACCCGGTAAAATCAAAAACTTGAATGTTATCAATCGAAAATCCTTGGAAAACAATACTTTTCCCGACAGGAGGAAAGGCCAAAGCAATCGCTAAAACACTAAGTGTAACTGCAACACATTTTTTGTTCATGACACTGTTCTCTATGGCAAGATCCGATATTTACCGACAACTTCTATGGTTAAACAGATGTGGCTAAAGTGTATTACCTAACACAGCAGCGGCAACTTTGTGCGCTAACTTTTGAACTAACTCAAAAGTCATTGATATTCCCTCTGCTATAAATGTGTCTTTAGTTTTTTCCCAAACTTTGCTGCTTCTGATACTGTCTAGAAACTCATGTCCATCCCAAGTTAGGCCGCAAACCGTAAAGTTTTTCACATTAGGCCCTATTGTTCGGTTCATCTCCCCCCGAACTAACCCTGCTTCCAACAGCAACCTCATATGATAAGAGATTTCTTCGGCCTTAAATTCTTGAAAATCTGATAAGCGAAGAATGTCTGCAGGTAACGTACGTTCTTCGACACGAAAAAGTATTGTTCTAATTATTTCCCAGTTTCTTTTCATTTAGCACTCTTTAATTCGATACCAGTAAATATCACCAGCCTTCGGTAACTTCAAAAAATGGAACGCTATTGTCACTAAAGACTGAGCAAACATATCTGTAATTAGTCCACGCCCCGAACCCATTCTGATATTTGACTCTTCCGCGAACTACAACTTTCCATTTATCTTCTTTCACTTCGGTTGTAATGATTTCCGCTGTATTCTTAGCTCGTTGGTGAACACGATCATGACAAGCACTAATTTTCTCTTTGTGTTTCTCACCACAAGACGCAAATAGAGGTAGGAAAATTATTAATACAAGATAGTGCTTCCATTTCATTTTATTTTCCTTGAAGCGGAGCTACGCTGCTAGTTCATCTGGGGTATGTTACTGCTTTTGACTTGTTAAAGCTGAATTCAGATAATAACTTTCTACATAATCAAACGAAGAACCTCGAGACAATAAATCCGAGGCTCTTTGTATGAATTTCAACAACTACGACTGGCTAAAAAACTGAATATTTTTGACCCGCTTCATTTTTTATCATCATAAAACTCCTGAACCGCCTCCAAATAGTCAACCGGAATTGATATTAGAAAGTTACTTGATGCTCCACCACGAACCTGCATTACAAGTTCATTATTTTTTTTATGGCGTTCTATCTGGGCTGGAGTAAGATTAATATTGAAGCTCTCCACTAAAGTACATGGGCGGCTCGAGCAGGTCAGTACATCTCGCGAAACAGATTCAAAATTAACTTCGTCTCCCCCCCTAAAAATAGCTTTAGAATACCTTCTCCAGTCGTCTTCATATGCGATGAAACCAGTAATAAATGGCGGAACTCGCTTCTTAGGCTCTTTTATGGCAGCAACAATTGCGACAATCTTATCTCCATTTTCTAGCTCCCACTCTAAAGTCGGTGCAGTGAATTCAAAACGTTCAGCAAAACTGTCCTCCGTCACTGATACAGTTACACCATTGCTCGCTGATATAGATTTTTCTTGTGACTTTGCGGAAGTTGCTGATACTGCAAACAAGACTGCTACTAAAAGATATATATTTAACTTATAAAACATAGGAAGTCCCTTTTATTACAATTTTTAAACTCAAATACGCTTATAACACAACATCAACGTAAGATGAATATTTGCACAACTCCTTTTATGGATCCTTTGAGCGATGCTACACCACTAAATTATTTAGAGTTTGGTACGGCTCTATAACTTGTTAAATGTTTAGTTTAATTGTCGAATATCGTCTATCTACTTTTTTGACAGCTTATTGATGTGCCAATTTTGTACCAAAACACCCGTAAATGTACCAATTTGACCGTAAACATGAAAACCATGGATTACCGCAACTAGTTGTTTAGTAATGAGTTTTAATAAGTTACTGTCATGTCATAACTAATTTAAAATCCCCGTGTCGGTGGTTCGATTCCGCCCCTGGGCACCATTATTCGAAATGCCTCGCTAGAAATAGAGGGGCTTTTTTCGTTTCGGTGCTGTAACAGGTTGGTGCATCGAAAACTTCTTTGTTTTTAGTTTACGGAGTGTTCTACTTATAGCTGCTCCGACTCGCGGGGGATTACAATGCCTAGGTGTGGTTGCTGTTACGGTTACTTATAAATGGGGAATTTACAGATCGTCTATTTTTTAATTATTTGTTATAAACGATAAAGCGCATATAATTTCCTATTGGAACTAGAGTCAACTAATTACTACCTCGAAAATGGATAAATATCGATGAAAATAATAATCATAATTTTAGCTTTATCCATGCTCGTTGGTTGCAGTAGTGAGAACAAATACGACGTGGGATACGATGATGGTTACGCGTCAGGTTACAACACGAAGTGCGAGATTCGTTCTACTATGATCGAGGGAGACTTTGAGAATGAATCATATTCAAGTGGATACTATGATGGCTATAAAGCGGGTGAAGAAGCCTGTAAATCAGGAGAGTAATAATGAAAACAGTCATTGTTAGTATCATTGCAGTTCTTTTATTAACTCTATCCTTACCTATTGCCTCTACACCAGCGCAGTTCTGTAACGGCTTCGAATCGGGATATGTTGCTGGTTACCAAAAGTCCAATAATACCTCGCTAACACCCTTAATACCCATGTGTCCTATGCAGCCAATGAAAGGCTTCGGCGATCCAGAATCTGATTTCGAGCATGGCTATCAAATAGGATTCCTTAGAGGTTTGAATAGCTGATTTAACGAACCACGTTTTGTGCTAAAGGTTTAAATTAAAGCCGTACCAGATTTGCGCCAAAACAGGCGCAAACGAGCCTATTTATAGTAAACATCTAACAACTAAATCACCGTGTCGTGGCTTGATTCCGCCTCTTGGCCCGTTGGTAAAGAATATTGAAATAAAACCGTACAGAATATTCTAGGCGCTTGCTTGCTTGAATAGGTAATTGATGCCCAGTAAAGGAAGGAAAGTAGCGAATGCTAGATACTTCCAATCCCCTTGCAACAATCCAGCCGCATATACAAATA
Source organism: Pseudidiomarina sp. (assembly GCF_048267825.1). Classification (NCBI taxonomy): domain Bacteria; kingdom Pseudomonadati; phylum Pseudomonadota; class Gammaproteobacteria; order Alteromonadales; family Idiomarinaceae; genus Pseudidiomarina; species Pseudidiomarina sp. Next base: position 77,568 of record NZ_JBLWWR010000009.1, on the reverse strand, counting down.
TAAACAGCGTACCCCACAAAAGCATAATTGTTACGCTAGTTCTCGAATCCTTGCTAGAGTTTGCGCTCGCTTTTTTTAACAACCCAAAACAGAAAAACGGATACAAAATTGATTTTGTGATTAGTACTAATCGCGAGGAGGTGTCATTGTGCTTCAAGAAATTTCTGTAAAAGTAGTACATATTATAAACCCCAGCCGAAAAGAACGAGAAAATCACTAATCTCGCAGGGGTTTCGGTATAAAAGCTTAAATTATTCTGGTTTTTAATTGGCATACCGCACTCAACTGTATTTCCCTATATAAATTGGGAGCACAAAAGCGACAACAAAAAGCGAAAATCCAAACAGAACTAATTGAATACGTCACAACGCCCCCTAAATTTTTAATTCACATTTAACTTGTGCTTGCTCTTACGTCAACTTATTTAAGAACCGATTACGCTAATAAAAAAAGGGCGCATCCTGCGCCCTCTCCTTTCGTCATTCAGTGCTGAAAATTAGAACTCGTAGCTGTAGCTCAAACTGATTACCCGCCCTACTTCACGTGACTGCACGGTAACGCCTGATTGGGTTACGTCTTGCTCTTCATCAAGTAAGTTCTGCACTTTAAAACTGATTTTAGAATTAAAGTCTGGGTAGTAGTTGTACACTAAGTCGAGTGAATGGAATGGTTGCTCATACGCATCACCACGACCGCCGATACCAGCTGCCAGAATACGCTCACCAAACACATTGTAGATTAACGAGCTTGAGTGATTGCCGTTGAGTGAATCGTAGCTCAACTGGAAGTTGGCAACATATTCAGAGTGGCCTGTCATGCGCTTCGTTGGGTTGGTTAAGTTACCGGCTAACGCTGGGTCAATAACCGCCTCTGAATCACTCCAGGTCAGGTTACCGCTGGTAAAGAAGCCATCCGCTAGATACGTCAGATCATGTAGCCATTCAAATTCGACACCGTAAACTTCAGCCGAAATACCGTTCACGTAGTTTAACGTGTATTCCTCGTCCCCTACGCTTAACACTGACTCAATTGGCTTCTCAATATCTTTATAGAACGCCGACACTGTGTAGTTGTCGCCGTTATCTGCAAAGTATTCAAAGCGCGCATCGAGGTTGGTCATTGGGCTGCTTTCAAGGCCTGCACGACCAATGGTGCGAATGTCGGTAATCGGGTCAAAGTACGCAACCGGAACTGTTTCACGAATGTCTGGGCGAACCACCGTTTCCGAAAAACCAAAACGAATTTGATAACTCTCATCGCCAATATACGTTAAGGACAACGCAGGATAGAAGTCATCTTCAACGGTAGTGCCGTTAAGAATGCGTTCAACCGAGTAGTAGGTGTCTAAATCTTCACGTGTAAAAATCAAACTTGAAGTAGCTAAAGACACTTGCTTGAACTCTTCCCAACGCACACCACCGGCTAAGCGCCAGCTGTTGGTAAGAAACGCGTCAAACGAGCCATAAAACGCATCGGTTTTTTGCGTGGCAATGTAATCATCGGCGTCAGGCGCTGTTGGCTCACGATACGACAACAAAAAGTTGCTTTCATCAATGCGCTCATCAGTTAGGTAATCCGTTACGCCCAGAATGTTCGCCAAATCGTCGTTTACCGAAATCCGTAAACCTGAGCCATTATCCATCGCAAAACGGTCAGTGGTGTAATAACGTGCTTTGTCGGTGAAGTCATAGCCCGCTTTAAACTCAATATCCATACCCGCTAAGTTGGTGGGTAATGACAAGTTGCCGCTATACGATTTCACGTGGTCTTCCATATCCACGTATTGGTACACAGCACGGTTATCATCGCCCGTAACGACGGTGCTCAGATAATTGCCTTGGTCGTCATACAAGTCATCAAACCGGAACGACATGTCCGTAGGTATGTCAGTTTCAGCTGTAGACTCCGTGTATTGCCAGTCAAAGCCAATACCCCAATAATCTAAGAATGTGTGCTGGCCACGCACTTGGTCAATATCCAAGGTACGCTCTTCGTATTTAAACTCATGCTCACGATTGGCTAAACCTGAACCGTAAATGGTTTTCAAGTTACTGCCATTTGGGCTTTGTAAAATACCAAACTCAGATTCGTCTTCAGCATCAGTTAAGTACAACTTGGTATAACTTACGCTGTGCGTATCAAGCTCATAACCTACGCTGAATACACCGTTTAAACGCTCAGTTTCGGTGGTCAGTGTGGTTTCGCTTAAGGTGTTGTAGCACGAGTTAGCAACTTCTTCTGCGCTGTTTAATGTTGTGGCACAACCTTCTGTGGCGTTTTCGCTCAATACAGCACTAGAACGCTCTGAAACATTCCATTTGGTGTCATAGGCGCCAGCTAACAAGAAGCCAATGCTGCCACCAAAATAGTCTTCGTCAAAGCTATTGCCGATACTGGCTTTAATGCTGTAGTTCGGGTTAAGCGAATCTTCTTTTAGCGCAATGTCGCGTGGCAATGATTTAGAAAGCCCCGCGTTGATCATACGCGCTTGCTCACTTGCTGAGCCCTGTTCGTTGTCAACGAGTCCGTCTTTGCCAACAATATTACGCAAGCTAAAATCACCGCGGTATTTAACAATCGCGTTGCGAATATTCTGCGGAATACCGGCTTCATTGCGGTTATAGGTATACCCATCCGTGGCATTGCTATTTTGACCGATACCAACCTCAAGATTCACCTGAAAGTCGCTTGGCAGCGATTTGGTACGAATATCGATATTACCGCCACCGAAGGCTGCAGGCATGCTCGGCGAGAACACCTTCTGTACCGCTAGGCTTTCAATAATGGTTGAAGGAATGATATCCAGTGGAATAACGTTACGGGTTAAGTCTGGGCTTGGAATGCTTGCGCCATTTAATCGCGCGCTTGAATAACGTTCGCCTAAACCGCGCACGTAAACATATTTGCCATCTACCAGAGTTAATCCCGTCACACGGCGGAGCGCTGAAGCAGCATCGCTATCACCGGTGCGTGCCAGTTGTTCTGAACCAAGAATATCGGCAACGAAGGCCTGATTTTTGCGCTCATCAACAACCGCAGCTGCACTTCCTTGCAAACGCGTGCCGGTGGTGACAACTTCTTCAATGCTAGTGTCCGTTGTTGTTTCGGCTTCACTTTCATCAGCAGCTTGCTGTTGGGCATACGCTTGGCCACTTGCAGCAAGTGCAAGGCTAACCGCTAAAACCAGCGGCTTGAGTTTGTAATTCGTGCTCATAATCAACTCCTGCGTTATGTTGAACAGCGGGCATGTTAGTGAACATGCCCGCCATACGTTGCTTTACAACAAGTTCTATTAGTCTTGTTCTGCAGCAGCTAACGCAGCTTCAACCCACTGATACCATTCAGATGATGTGTCATCGCTAGATACCGCACCAATGTAATCAACGGTTTCGAAGTAGTCGTTACCTAAAGCACTTAAGTCATCGGCAGTAACAGTAATGTCAGCAGAAGTCATGTCAGTCGCAAAACCGTCTGCAGCAAATACTGTAGCGTTACCACCTAAACGTGCGTTCAAACCACCGTTGTCAAACCATTCTTGACGGGTTGAACCATCAGGTAACAATGCAGCTGAAGTAAACTCGTTTTCTGCAACACAAGCCATTGCTGAGCTGAAGAAGTTCAAGCCGTCAGCTACTACACCTAACTCGCCGTCACCGGTGAACAAGATGCAACGGGTGTCGTTGGTCGCAACATCGTCTTTTACTAACAGGAAGTTGTAGAGTTGACCCTGGAAGTTATCATCAAACTTCATTGCAGTTGATGGGTCGTTGTCACGGGTTGATAAACCATCGGTCGTTACAACAGTTACGTTCGCGATAGTTGGACGTGACGTTGGCGCTTGTGAGTATTCAGGGCCTGAGTTTTTCTCGCCGTCAGCTTCAAAGCCGCCGTTACCCATAAATACGTCAGTACCGTCTACGTTTACAGTGCCGTGTTTGATGTACAAGAACTGGGCATTACCTTGCCAACCTGCATCGATATCCATTGAATCGTCTTGCGTATCAGTAAATACAACACGTTTCACGTTAGCGGCGCCGCCGAAAAACTCAATGCCGTCATCGTAACCTTGATGAATGTGAACGTATTCGTATGAAGAGCCAGAACCAACTGCGTTTAAGGTCAGTGAGTTCAAGTCATCGCCGTCACCGCCAGCACGTGGGCCTGAACCTGCGTACCAGATTTTTGCGTATTTCATTGAGCCGCTATCATCAGCGTTATCGTTACCGCCGTAGTAGCTCACGATACCTTCTGAAGAAACGTTACAGGTGTTTGCGTCACGTTGCGCATCGGTACATTGGTTGGTAATACCTTGGCCGTTTACGATAATGCCACCCCAATCCGCAAAACGCGGGCCATTACCAACTACGTCAAAACGCGTGAATGCGTTTGCTGAAGTGAAGGTAACTGGTTTAGCGAAGGTACCAATCGCATTAAGCTTAGCGCCGCGAGCAACACGAACAATCGCTTCACCACTGGTGAAAGCTAACGTTGCGCCTGGCTCAACCGTAACCACAGGGCCAGTTTCATTGATAGTACAAGTTGTGGTGGTATCACAATCTTCACCAATCAATAACGCGCCATCAAATACGTGTACGCCGCCGTCAGGCAGTTCGGCAAAAGTTAAGTCTTCGGTGATTTGAACGTTACGGCTTGCGAATTCTAAATTGTATTCACAGTCGCGACCATCAAAAGCGCCCTGCAAACCATTGTAGCTAGCGCATAAGTTATCACCAGTCGGGTCAGTTGGCGTGTCACCGCCGCCTGAAGTGTTGTTTGAGTTATTCACACTGTTGTCATTAACAGTTGGGTTTACTTCAATATCACCGCCACAACCAGCAAGGGCCAAAGCAGAAGCGATTGCTGTAATTTTGAAAAGGGTTTGCAAGTTCATTGTGTTCTCCCGGATAGGAACGTATGTAAGTAATTAAACGACGCAGGCAGATTAGTGATAAGCCATGACAAATTTGTGACAAATTCTTGATGTCATGAAAGATTCACTGAACCGCAACAGAACTGTCATCGTAAAAGTCGTGAAAGGCTCACGACTGCTTACACTTTCTCGTGGAGCGAGACCCATCGTGGTGCTACATTGAAAGATGAAACGTGGTTAAAGGAAAAATATGATGCGCTATTTTATTGCAATTGCTGCTGTTATTTTGCTTGTGCTGTTATTGATAGCGCCGCCAGCCTCTGGTATCCGCTTAATCACCCTCAATAAATCTGATCTGGGCTGGACCGTTACCTACAGTCTCAATGAACCTGTGACTCAACTGGAGTTTGTTCGCTCGCCCGATAACAGCCGCAGCGAGCGCTGGCGGCCACTTGACTCAAATACACAGATACGCCTGCAAAACGGTTCTGAAGTAATTACCAGCATTGATGGGCAACCGTTCAGTGAGGTTTCTTTTGTTCTTGATGCAACCTATACCCCGCTGCCAAAAGACTACGCGCCATTTTCGCCGTTCAGTAATGGTGGCATGTTGGTTCACACCGCGCGCTTTTTTGCCTGTGCCAACGATTGCTCGAAAGCCCATCACGAATGGCCCATGGCGATTACCATAAGCACCGGTGATTACCTGTTGATTGACGGGCAACAATATTTGCAAACTCATGAGTGGCTTGACCGAGATAGTGGCCGGGCAATTTATGTCGGCACCCAGCCTCCTGAAACCTTCTCCGCACTGGTGGCCGTTATTGACCCGATATTACCCAACTCGTTGCAGAATGAGTTGATCACTGAGCTGCCCATGATCATGAGCTACTTCACCAAGCAGCTTGGTGGTTTGTCACAAACACCCACACTATTCGCATCGTATAGTCCCTATGAAGGTGATTTCTATGGCCACCAAGGTGGCGTTTTACCTGATCAGGTATTCATGCATTGGTATGGCAAGGGCGCACTCGACAACCTCGATGAGCAGAACACCTTGTGGTTTTTTGCCCATGAAATAGCGCACCTGTTTCAAGGTGTGGGACTGCGCTATTCAAGCCCTGAGGAGGCCTGGATACATGAAGGCGCAGCCGAATTAATGGCCTATTTGTATGCCGACAGTAAACTGAAACAAGGCAGTGCGTTGCTGCAACGCGCCATAGAAGGCGCCCAACTTGAGTGCACATCCACCTGGCCGGTCAGCGAGGAGTTTGTCGACGTCGGCCGTGTAAACTTTAGAGCCCATTACACCTGCGGTTTAGTGGCGAACGCCGAGCTGCACGTGCAACTGAAAGCTAATGGCGTTGAAGATGGTATCTATACCTTGTGGGCGGCCTATTCACAGTTAGTGAACGATGGTGAACCCGCTGATTCTGAAACCTATTTTGCTGCATTTAAGCAATTAACGGGTTATGCTTCAATGTCATTACGGCAGCTTATTGATCGCCCAGTGTCTGCTTCTCTGGCACCCTAATTAAACGTTAAACGGCGCGACAACAAGGATAATAAATGAAACCACAACGAATATTCATCACTGGCGGCGCCAGTGGCTTGGGCTTTGCGCTTGCACAAATATGTGCAAAAGGTGGCTGGCAGGTGTGCATTGGCGATCGTGATATTGAGCGCGGTGAAGCCGTAATCGGTAGCCTGCAGAAATGGCAACCAAAGGCCATGTTTCTGCCCTGCGACGTAACCCGTATGAGTGACCTAGAACAGGTGGCGAAAACCCTCACTGAAAAATGGGGTGGTATTGATGTTGTGGTCAACAATGCTGGCGTGGCACAAGTGGGTAAGATTTCCGATACCACACTCACTGACTGGCAGTGGATTATCGATATTAACTTGCTTGGTGTGGTGCGCGGTTGCAAGGTTTTCACACCGCTATTTAAACAGCAAGGCTCGGGGCACTTTGTGAACATTGCTTCTATGGCCGGCCTGTTAGATGTGCCAAACATGAGCGCTTACAACGCGACCAAAGCAGCAGTAGTTAGCCTGTCAGAAACGCTGCAAAACGAATTGGTGAACGATAATATTCATGTCACCGTGGTGTGCCCAAGTTTCTTTAAAACCAATTTGAATCAGGGCATGCGCTCCACCATTGATGGCATTGAGCAGAAGGTGGATAAACTGATGAGCTCAAGTAAACTCAATGCGGTTGATATTGCGCGTTTGATCATGAAGGCCGTGGATAAAAAGAAAAGCCATGTGCTGCCGCATCGTCAAGGTCGCTTAGCTTGGTACATGAAACGCTGGTTGCCGCGTAGCTGGTATCAAAAACTGCTCTATTCACGAATGAAATAGTCGACAGTCGCTTCCATCAATAACGCCCTTCTATAAGGGCGTTTTCGTTTTAAACCTTCCGCTTACTCCCTCTTTATAAACGCGCCTGCATGATCGCCTCGTTTCAAAAATACACACATAATCACCGTGAATGGTCATAATTTTATTCATTCATTTGTAGAATACGCCTGTTTGGGTCTAGCCTGTAATCGTTAACACATGAACAACAAGTGGACAGATTATGACCGACTCAAATAAGCCAAGCGCAACAGCCATTGATGGCCTGCAACTGCCGCCGTTAAACGATGCCAGCGCAGCATTAATCAATAAAACCACGCAAGAATTCTTAGTTGCACTCACACGTAAGTTTCGCCCGCAATTGCACGCGGTGCTGGGGGCAAGAGCTAAACGTCAGCAATACATTGACGATGGCAGGTTGCCCGATTTTGACCCCGCTACGAAGACCATTCGTGACAGCGACTGGCGTGTTGCCCAACTCCCTGAAGACCTTACCAAACGCCGTGTGGAAATTACCGGCCCGGTTGACCGCAAAATGGTGATTAACGCGCTCAACGCGAACGTTGATTGCTACATGGCAGACTTTGAAGATTCGCAGTCGCCAACCTGGGAAGGCTTGTTGCAGGGGCAAGTGAATTTGTACGATGCCAACCGCGGCCAACTTGATTATACCGACCCCGCTTCAGGCAAGTACTACCAACTTAACGACAACCCTGCGTTATTGATTGCCCGGGTTCGGGGCCTTCACCTTCCCGAAAAACACGTGCTGGTTGATAACGAAGCGGCACCGGGCGGCTTGGTCGACTTCGCATTGTATTTTTGTCTGAATTTTCAACAACGTCTAAAGAACAACACCGGCGTTTATTACTACATTCCGAAGTTAGAACACAGCGACGAAGCACAGTGGTGGGCGGATGTGTTTCGGTTTACCGAAGACTACTTTAAGCAACCCCGAGGCACCATTCGCGCCACTATTTTAATTGAAACCCTTCCCGCGGTTTTTCAGATGGACGAAATACTGCAGGCCATGAAAGACCACATCGTGGCGCTAAACTGCGGCCGCTGGGATTATATTTTTAGCTACATCAAAACCCTGAAGAATCATCCCGACCGCGTTCTGCCTGACCGCCAAGTGGTGACGATGGATCAGCCATTTCTTAATGCTTACTCGCGGTTGCTGGTTAAAACCTGTCATCGCCGTGGCGCATTAGCAATGGGCGGCATGGCGGCGTTTATTCCAAGCAAAGACCCGGACGAGAACGCGAAAATACTCGCCAAGGTAAAAGCTGACAAAGAACTCGAACGTACCAATGGCCATGACGGCACATGGATAGCGCACCCAGGGTTAGCCGCAACCGTGCGTGAAGTATTTGTCGACGGCCTAAACGGTAACAATCAGTTGCATGTGTTACGTGAGCACGACCAACCTGTTACAGCCGAACACTTGCTTGCCCCCTGCTCCGGCCCTCGCACCGAGCTTGGTATGCGCACCAATATCCGGGTTGCCTTGCAGTACATCGCTGCCTGGATTTCCGGCAAAGGCTGCGTGCCCATTTACGGCTTAATGGAAGACGCGGCCACGGCAGAAATTTCCCGCACCAGCATCTGGCAGTGGATAAAACACCAAATGACGCTCGATAACGGCGAAGTTGTCACCAAGCAACTATTTCGCGATTACTTAGCCGACGAAGCCAAGGTTGTGCGCAAAGAAGTTGGCGACCAGCGCTGGAACCAAGAACACTTTGAACAAGCAACACAACTTCTTGAACAGATAACAACAGCAGACGACTTGGTTGAGTTTCTGACCCTGCCCGGCTACGCGCTGCTCAATTAATAACAACAACTTAAACGAAACAGGATGACAACCATGACAACCACATCACTACATCACGCCGAAGCCGCGAAGCTGCTTGAGCAAGACTGGCAAGAAAACCCACGCTGGAAAGGCGTGGAACGCACCTACTCCGCACTGGATGTGATTCGTTTGCGCGGTAGCGTACAACCTGAATGCACCTACGCCCGAAATGGCGCGGCGAAACTTTGGCGTTTAGTTAACGGCGCGGCACAAGAGAAATTTGGCAAGGACTACGTCAATGCGCTTGGAGCGCTTACTGGCGGCCAAGCGGTGCAGCAGGTAAAAGCAGGCTTGCAAGCTATCTACCTGTCTGGCTGGCAAGTTGCTGCGGACAACAATAGCGCGTTAAGCATGTACCCTGATCAGTCGCTCTACCCAGTTGACTCGGTACCCACTGTGGTTGAGCGTATTAATAACAGCTTCGCGCGAGCCGACCAAATTCAGTGGTCAAAAGGCATTGGCCCAGAGCAAGAAGGTTATATTGATTACTTCGCGCCTATCGTGGCCGACGCAGAAGCTGGGTTTGGTGGTGTTCTCAATGCTTACGAATTAATGCAGGCCATGGTGAGAGCCGGTGCCGCGGGCGTTCATTTTGAAGATCAGCTAGCCTCGGTTAAAAAGTGCGGGCACATGGGCGGCAAAGTGTTGGTGCCAACCCAAGAAGCCGTGCAGAAATTAATCGCGGCGCGTTTGGCTGCAGATGTGGCCGGCGTACCCACGCTTATCTTAGCGCGTACCGATGCCAATGCGGCTGATTTATTGACGTCAGATGTTGACGCAAATGACCTACCGTTTTGCACCGGCGAGCGAACTGCCGAAGGTTTTTACCGCGTCAATGCGGGCATCGATCAGGCCATCTCACGCGGCTTAGCGTACGCACCCTATGCGGATTTGTTGTGGTGCGAAACCGCCAAGCCAGATTTAGACGAAGCACGCAAATTTGCCGAAGCGATTCATGCCAAATACCCCGGTAAACTGCTGGCTTATAACTGCTCACCAAGTTTCAACTGGAAGCGCAATCTTGACGACACCACCATTGCGAAATTCCAACGTGAGCTTTCAGCTATGGGGTACAAGTTCCAGTTCATCACCTTAGCGGGTGTGCACAACATGTGGTACCACATGTTTGAGTTAGCCCATGACTACGCACGCAATGACATGTCAGCTTATGTGAAGCTGCAACAGCAGGAATTTGCGGCGGCTGAAAAAGGTTATACCTTCGTGGCGCACCAACAGGAAGTGGGCACTGGCTACTTTGACGAAGTGACGAATGTGATTCAAGGCGGAAAGTCGTCTGTCACGGCGTTAACCGGCTCAACCGAAGAGGACCAGTTCAAAAAGCCAGCGTAATTATTGGTTTACAAATACCCCTTAAGAATTACCTCTGAAAATTCTCTGCATAAGCCGCTGAACACAGGTGTTTGGCGGCTTTTTTGTGGTAGTATTCGCCCGCCTGAGCAGCTCACCCCAAAAATCAAGCTGTTCAACCCTTACGGCCTCCCATGTTGAAGGAATAACGACTCATGTGGAAACTACTGTTGTTGCTATTGGGCGCAAGCCTCTTTTCTCCTGCTGCCTTTGCTGCCGCTGGTCAACTTGATTTGACGACAGCTAATGTCGGCATCGCCGCGATTATCATTTTCACCGTCGCTTACATACTGGTTATGGGCGAAGAACGTTTGCATATGCGCAAGTCTAAGCCGGTGTTGGTTGCTGCTGGCTTAATCTGGATGATGATTGGTTTTGTGTATATGCAAAACGACATGCCAGGCGTTGCTGAAGTTGCGTTTCGGCATAACCTGCTTGAGTTTGCCGAATTAATGCTGTTCTTGCTGGTCGCTATGACTTACATCAACGCCATGGAAGAACGCCGTTTATTTGATGGCTTGCGCGCATGGATGATCAAGAAAGGGTTTACCTATAAACAACTGTTTTGGCTGACGGGCTTTCTCGCCTTTTTTATCTCGCCAGTTGCCGACAACTTAACAACCGCCTTGCTGATGTGTGCCGTAGTCATGAAAGTTGCTGACGGCGATAAAAAGTTCATCAGTGTTTCATGCGTGAGCATTGTTATTGCGGCGAACGCTGGCGGCGCCTTTAGCCCCTTCGGCGACATTACCACGCTAATGGTATGGCAAGCCGGCATGGTGCAATTCCAGGAATTCTTTGTACTATTTATTCCGTCACTGCTGAACTACTTGGTGCCAGCGGTGATTATGAGCTTCTTTATCGAAGACCGTAAGCCGTCATCCATCTACGAAGAAGTTGAACTCAAGCGTGGCGCACTACGAATCACCACCTTGTTTTTGCTAACCATAGCAACTGCTGTGGCGTGCCACATGTGGCTGCACCTGCCGCCCGTACTGGGCATGATGATGGGGTTAGGTTACCTCCAATTCTTCGGGTATTTCTTGCGTATGACACTGCCGGGCTCACTCGCTCGTAAGCGTGCCATGGCTGAACGCGCGGGCGACATGGCCCGGCTTGAACGCCTTGGTAGTGTGGTACCGTTTGACGTATTTAACCGGGTGCAACGCGCGGAGTGGGATACCCTGTTATTCTTCTACGGCATTGTTATTTGTGTTGGCGGGCTTGGCTTTATGGGCTACCTGTCACTGCTATCAAACACGCTGTATCTGGGCTGGAACCCGACATTCGCAAACGTTGCGTTGGGCCTGATGTCGGCGATTATTGATAACATTCCGGTTATGTTCGCAGTGCTTTCTATGCAGCCCGAAATGTCGCATGGCCAATGGTTGCTGGTTACGTTAACAGCGGGTACCGGTGGTAGCTTGTTGTCGATTGGTTCCGCCGCAGGTGTGGCGCTGATGGGTCAAGCACGTGGCTATTACACCTTCGCCAGCCACCTAAAATGGACCCCGGTTATCGCACTCGGTTACACGGTCAGTATTCTGGCCCACATGTGGCTGAACGAGAGCTTATTTACCGTCTTTAACCACTAACCACTAACGTTCATTCCGAAGCGGTGCGTACACAACGCATAAAGCGCACCGCTTCTGGATACGGAAACACATCGGTAATCACCCCTTGGCGCAAATGTTCTTGCTGTTGCTGCCAAAACTTAGCATCAATAAGCTCCGGATGAAACTTCAACAGTAAGTCACGCAGTTCAGGTTGTGGCACCGCAAAGGTCGCCAGTTGTTCCGGAAACACATCATTTGGCGCAACCGTGTACCACGGCTCAGGGGCAATCATTTGTTCGTAGGTTTCAGCTTTCGGTAACGTACGAAAGTTCATTTCGGTTAAGTACTGAACTTCATCGTAATCATAAAACACCACGCGTTTGTGGCGCGTTAGTCCAAAGTTTTTCAAGAGCATGTCGCCGGGAAATATATTGGCCGCCATCATGTCTTTTATGGCTTGGCCGTAGTCTTTCATGACCTTTTCAATTTCCGCGGGCGTGCCGTACTCAAGGAAGATATTCAGCGGCACCATGCGGCGCTCTACAAACAGTTGGCTAATAATCAGCTGACCGTCTTCAATTTTTAAGCTTCCCGCTACGGTGGTTTGTAATTCTTCGAGTAAATCCGGGGCTATGCGGTCAAGCGGTATCGCCACATTCGCAAATTCATAGGTGTCCGCCATTCGGCCCGCGCGGTCGTGGCGTTTAACCATGCGGTAACGATCAATAACGGTTTGCCGGCTCATCTGCTTGCCGCCGCCAAACTCATCTTTAATGACCTTAAAAACATACGGATACGAAGGCAGCGTGAACACGGTCATGACCATGCCCTTAATACCCGCTGCAGCCACCAGCTGATCATCACTGGCTTCTAAATGATGCAGAAAATCACGATAGAACTCAGTTTTACTTTGTTTGTGTAAGCCTATGGCAGAATACAGTTCCGCCAGCGTTTTATTCGGCATTAAGTCTTTTAAAAATCGCACCAATGCCGATGGCGCGCGGGTGTGCACCATAAAGTACGAGCGCGCAAAACCAAAGATGATGGCCATTTCATCGGTGTTGGTAATCAGTGCGTCTAAATACAACTTGCCTTGCGGCGTTCGAAGTACCGGCACAATAAACGGGAAAATGCGATTCGCACTGACAATGCGCCCGACTACATACGCCGCTTTGTTACGAAAAAATGGCTCTTTGAGCACATCAATGCGTAATTGGTAAGCCGACAGCTTGCCCGCTTCGGTTTGATCACGAAATGCTTTGCGTAACAGGCGGATGTCTTCGGAAAGGTCATCGTAATCCGCACCGAAATCAACGTCGCCCATGATTCTCGCCAAGGTGCGACGCATGCCCTGCACCACTGGGAAATAGGAACGGAATTCGGTTTCGAGCGCCAACGGAATGCTATTACTTAGCGTGGTTTCAACAAATATGTAGGCGTTGTTAAAGTAACGTCGGTGAAACAGATTACAAAATACCGAGTTATAAAAGGTTTCTGCCAATTCCGCTTGTGGGTGGAACTGCAAAAACTCTTGGTAGAGCTGTCGCGTGGCTAGCCACGCCTGCTCGTTGAGTTTATCGTCGGTTAGCTTACGCAGTGCCGTGGTGGTTTCGTGCACGCGTTGATCATAGAAGCTAATCCGCACTGTTGCTGCATACTGCCCTGCGTGCCAATCGCCTTCGGCAAAACGCTGCTTCGCATTACGCGTCACCTCTTGGAAAACCGCATAGTGCTTATGAAAACCCTGCAGTATTTTGCGCGCAAATAGCCCGGCTAGCTCGTCGTTGCTCATGGTATCGTGCGCGCTACTGATAGGCCGCAGTGTCAGTAATCAGCTGGCGGAACCAACGATGCCCCGCATCGTGTTGCAATAAAGGGCTCCAAATCATGGTTAGCTCTAGCGCCGGAATGGCAAACGGCGGCTTGATCATGACCAATTCATCGTCGTCTTTATAGAGTGTTGCCGCTTGCGTTGGCAAGGTAGCTATTAACCCCTGTCGCGCTAAGTGCATCGCCACATGGTAGTTACGGGTAAATACACGAATTTCTCGCTTGTGGCCCAACTTACCCAGCGCTTCATCAACCCAACCCAGCTTTTGTACATCGTGCGGATCCATTCCCACACCAACGCCAAAGCCAGTTTTACTCACCCACACATGCTCGCCCTTTAAATAGCTTTCTAACGTAGCGCTGGCAACCAACGGATGGTCTTTACGCACCAAGCAACTGAAGTCATCTTCCCACAGATTTTTCTGGTGAAACGACTGCGGTAGCTTTTCAAAGCGGTTTATCGCGAGGTCAACTTTACCGTTTTCAACGTCATGAAAACTAATGTCGCTGGGTGTCATGATATCCAGTGCCACATGCGGGGCCTGCTGCTTTAACTTTTCCAGCAAGCGCGGCATCAGGGTGGAAGCGGCGTAGTCTGACGCCATAATACGAAATACGCGGTCACTGGTGGCCGCATCAAAATCGCGTGCTGGCTGCACCATTTCCTCCACAGAATAGAGAATTTGGCGTACCGGTTCTTGCATGCGCAGCGCTGTTTCTGTGGGCAGCATGCCCTCGCTGGTGCGCACCAAAATAGGGTCATTAAGTAGTGTGCGTAGGCGTTTCAAGCCATTACTCATGGCGGGTTGCGTGATATTTAACTGCGCGGCGGCTTTGGTGACATTGCGCTCGCGTAGCAGCACATCAAGATAGACCAGTAAGTTAAGATCAATGTCTTTAATGTTATTCATAAAAAAAATAAATCCCGCTATAAGAATATAGCGGGATTATAGACATAATTTTTCTGAGATACATCAATTGCGTGATGCGACTATGGTCTATTCCCAGAAAAACGCTTTACGTGGCTCAGCTTTTGGCACCAACTGGTTCATGGTTTCGGCATCAAATAAACGGCCGTTTACCATGGTGTGGGTAACACGATCAGTCACTGAAATGTCTGCCAACGGATTACCGTCAATCACGATAATATCCGCAAGCTTCCCTTCTTTCAGCGAGCCAATGTATTTATCCATACCGAACTCTTTGGCTGGGTTAATGGTTGATGTTGCCAGTGCTTGCAGTGGCGTCATGCCACCTTGCGCCATCATCCAAATTTCCCAATGTTGCGCCAGGCCTTCACGTTGACCGTGCGCGCCAGCAACCACATCCACGCCAAGGTCTTGCAACTGTTTGGCAACGTCGGCGTTATTAAAGTGGTTGTAGTGATTGTGTGGCGCTTTTTCACGGCGCACAGAATTCACCAAAGCGTCCTGCGGAACAAACTTAGACAGTTTTGGATGCGCCCATACATCGGTTTCAGCGTACCAGTAGTTCTCACCCCAAATGCCGCCATAGGCAACGCCAAGCGTTGGCGTGTAATTGACGTCCGTTTGGCTCCAGAACTGCTCAATATCGTCATAGATTTTCGCAACTGGAATCGAATGCTCAACCGTGGTGTGGCCATCAGCAATCATGCTTAAGTTATGTTGCAGCAATGAACCGCCTTCTGGCACAACCATCATGCCCAATTCACGACCAGCCTGAATGATTTGCTGACGTTGATTACGGCGCGGTTGGTTGTAGCTTTTCACTGAGAACGCACCAACTTTTTGCAAGCGTTCAAGGTGGAACTTGGCGTCTTCCAAATCATCAACATGCGCGGTGTAGCCCGGACCATTGGCACCGTACAAAATCGTACCGGTGGAGAAGGTTCGCGGTGCAGCAATCAAGCCTGCTTTTTGTAGCTCACTGGCTGCAAAAATTTCAGTGGTATCATTTGACGGGTCATGAATTGACGTAACACCGAACGCTAAGGTGGCGTAAGTTTTCCAGTTTTGCTCTGGAATAATCTCGTTGTCACCCTGCGGACCATGCGCATGGCCATCGAACAAACCAGGCATGACCGTTTTACCGGTGGTATCGATAACCGTTGCGCCACTTGGTACGTTCACATCGTCAACGCTACCGACAGCCACAATCTTGTTACCTTTAACCACAACAGCGCCACGCTCAATCACTTGGTCGCCTTCCATGGTAATGACTTGCCCGCCAACAAACGCGACCGTTTCGTCGTGAATGCCAGCATCGGCATCAAAGCTAATATCAAGACCATTCGCCACTTGTTCGAATTCTGAATCGCCATCAATTCCGAACAGGCCGTTTACAGACGCATGGTACAACTCAGGGCCAAGTGACCAATACAAGGCCTGACCATCGCCACTCCAGGAAATATTTTCACCGGCACGAACGGACAGCTGCTCCACTGGGAACTGCTTATCCGTTGGGCTAATTTTAATTGGTGCACCACGCTCAACAAACGGCGTTACGAACACTTTAAACCGCTCTGCAAAAGCCAGATGTTGGCCGTCTGGTGACACGCGGAATTCCGTTGCATGTTCGGCGCTGTATAACGTGCGCGATTCTTTGGTGGTTAAATCCACGCTAATCAATGACGGTGAACCGTCAAACGCCATCAGATAAACACGATCATTGCGCGCACCGAACTGCGGCGAGCTGCCATTTTCATTGATTAAACGTGGCTCGGCGTTTTTATCCAAACTCAAGTGGTAAACACCCGGGTTCAAACCGTAGGTTTCGGCCGTGATATAACCACCACGCAATTTGCGATACACCACAGATTTGCCATCAGGGCTAAATACCGGCTCAACAAATTTGCCTTTGCCTGTTGGCAGTACTGTTTCTTTACCTGATTTCAAATCACGAACAATTAGTTGTCCTTGCTCTTGATCATCCCAGGTGGTGTAAATTAATTTGCTACCGTCACGCGAGTAGCTCGGATAAAGCTCCCAAGCGCCGTCACGGTTAGTTAAACGCTTCGGCTCGCCATTCGGCAGGCTACGCACATAGAGCTTGCCCAAGGCTTCAAATACAGCTTGTTTCGCGTTTGGCGCAACTTGCACCATGCGTAGCATTTTCACTTTGAACTTATCTTGATCAAGATTGGTTTCAAAATGCAGTGCATGCTGTACTTTTTTGGTGGTTTCAACGCTAAACGGAATCACGCGGGTGCTGCGGCTTTCCACATCAATTTGCATGATTTTACCGTCAGCCCAGAACACCATTTTTTTGCTGTCTGGCGTCCAGTCCATGGTTGGGTATACACCATGTATGGCCCATGTTTCTTGCATGTCGCGATCAAGCTGGCTATACAGCCGCGTTTTTTCGCCCGACTCTAAATTGTACAAATAAAGTACGCTATTAAAGTCTTCGCGCTTGATGTACGCCAAATGCTTACCATCAGGTGACGGTGTTGGACGAATTGCACCGCCCGCGCCACTTAAAATGACATCAATGTCGCCAGTTTCGCGGTCAAAGCGTTTAATTTCATAAATGCCTTCAAGCGAATCTTTGCTGTAATGGAATGTTTTGCCTGGCGTGTCGTCTTGTGAGAAATAGATATAACGGCCATCTGGCGAAAATGCCGGCTCGCCCAAATCTTTCTGGTCATTCGCGCGTTCGGTTAGCATAACGCCTGAACCACCTGAGCGGTGATACATCCAAACTTCACCCGCACCCAGTGAACGACGCGCGGTAAAGTGCTTACGGGCCACGATAAATTCGCTATCCGGGCTCCACGCAGGGCTGTTTAACAAGCGAAACGTTTCATCGGTTACTTGGCGCGGATTGCTGCCATCAGCATCCATGACCCAGATGTTATCGCCACCGTCAGCATCAGAGGTGTAGGCAATGTATTTGCCGTCTGGCGAGTACACAGGCTGCATATTCCACGCAATACCACCGACCAGTAACTCAGCATCGCCGCCGGTTGATGAAATGCGATATATGTCGCCAAGCATATCAAACACAATATGTTTGCCATCCGGGCTCATGTCGACATTCATCCAAGTACCTTCAGAGGTTTTAATCTGAATGTCCTTGAACTCGCCCTGAGGGTTGTTCACATCCCAATCCGTTTCGGTTTGAGCTTGTGCTGAATGTGAAAATGAAAGTGCAACGCTGACCGCAACGGCCAGCGTAGATAATTTTTTCATGACAAAACCTTTAATTTAATTATTTTTTAGCGATGACCCACACGGCATGCACGATGCCTGGAATATAGCCCAACAAAGTAAGCAGGATATTAATCCAGAAGTGCTTACCAATACCTACTTGCAAGAACACCCCAAGAGGTGGCAGTAAAATGGCAATGATAATTCGAATAAAATCGGCCATGGGTCATCTCCTCATTCATTAATATTTCGCGGCTTCGTCCTTTGCAGGAATAGTCGCTTTGATGAATTCGCGCAAGTCGTCATTTGAAAGCTTCAAATCTTCTGCACGCAAATACATCATGTGACCGCTGCGATAGCCTTTAAAACCAATACGATCAGCCATTTTGCCGCTTGGGTCGATGTGCCACATATTATATTTGGCATCAAAGTAGTTGGTTGCGCCGTCGTAGTAGCCCGACTGAATTAGTACGTTCAGGTATGGGTTTTGCGCCATAGCTTGACGTAGGTTTTCACCGGTATTGTTATTGCTGCGATCCCACGGGTGCACCGGACCAAACATGTTGTATTTCACGTCGGTTTTAAACTTCAGCTCTTCACGCAAGTAATAGTTGATAGCCGGCGTGAACGAATGCAACCACGAGGTTAACTCAGAGTTGTAATCTGGGCGTGAACCCACATCGTCTTTATCAATACCTAAGTAACGCGAATCGAGGCGACCGATGGTTTGGCTGCGATCACGCAATAATTCTTTCCAGAAAAATGAGGTGCTGATATCCAAGTTTGCGCGCATCACGGTTTGCTTATCCAAACCTGAATATTTGGCAACTTGCTCAGCAACTTCTTCTTTTTCAGCTGCAGGCAGTAACGCGCCTTTAGCCAACGCTGGCAGGTACACATTTAACGTGTATTGCTCAACTTCAGGAAGTAATTCAAGTAAGTCTTTTTTCAGCAAGTCGCTGTTTAGCGCATTGTGGTACCAAGCTGCGGCAGCAAAGTAAGGCAAGCGGTTCGCCGCTTTTACCGGACCATCGCGCTCAATGCCGATATCCGTTGGTGACACTAATACGACGCCGTTAAGGTACATCCACTGGCGGTTTTGCAGCTCAAGTGCCAGGCCAGAAACCCGCGTGGTGCCGTAACTTTCGCCAATCAGGTACTTCGGTGAGCGCCAGCGTTCATGACGCGTTACAAAGGTGTTTACCCAGTCAGCCAGGTATTTCACGTCAGCATTAACGCCAAAGAACATTTTTTGCAGTTCGTCACGTGAGTACTCGGTGCCGTCTTTCTTTGGCAACGGACGCGAGTAGCCGGTGTTCACTGGGTTTACAAACACGATATCCGCAACATCAAGTACTGAGTGTGGGTTATCTTTTACGCCGTATGGCATGATTGGGAAACCTTCATCATCTACGCGCAATGACTTCGGGCCCGTGTAAGCAATGTGCATCCATACAGACGCTGAACCTGGTCCGCCATTAAATGAAATCAGCAGCGGACGATCTTCGCGGTTTTTAACGTCTTGACGCTCATAATAGGTAAAGAATAATGCGGCTGTCGCTTCGCCGTTTTCATTGAACACCGGTTGTGTTCCGGTGGTGGCGGTGTATTTGAATCGTTGCCCATTGATATTGGTGCTGTGCTCAGTCACCACAACATCATCGGCTTTCATTTTTGCTTCAGGTAATTCAAATTCAGTTGCGGTAGCAACCAAGCTTGAACTCATCATCGCAGCTAAAATTAGATGCTTCATGCCCTTCATCATTACTTCCTCTCGTTTTTATCGTGCTTCCATTTAATGCAATACGGGTGCAAAGCTCAAGGTCAGTGAGCCAAACGCACCGATTTTCAAGATGGTCACGACGGTGACATTCGTTGCGACGTCAATGCGACATCGTTACGACATCAAAAGATAATACAAATAACCCAAGGCAAAGCCTGCAAGATAGACTAAACCTACCCACGCATAGACGTTAAGAAGCCGCGACATGGGCCGGCGTTTTGCCAATTGAAAGTTCAACCACGCAAAAAATGGCGTGGTTAAAAAGGCCAGGGTCATGGCGAATGTCAGCATAGGCCCCAGCGCACTTTTGAAATACATAATCACCAACATGCCCGCAATAGACTGCCCGATTATCCAAATATTGAGCGGAAAAGGTCGGTTGGGCTTACGGGTGGTGGATTTGGGTAGCAGCAAGCGCTGACTCTCGCGCAAGGTTCTTGCGTAGCCATCCAGCACCGCCAAGGTTGTACCAAACATACAGAGAAAGGCTATCGCACCCACTAAATATTCCGACCACTGCCCTATTGTACTGCCGTACATGCTGACAAACTGGCTGGCGAATTGGCTACCCGCCATGGCAATGGGTTGGTCACTGCCAAATTGCACCAAGGCGCCCAGTGCTAAGAACAACAATGCCAATGCGGCGGTAACCCAATAACCTAAATTGAAATCAAACAAACCATGGGCCAGCGTTACTTGGGTGAGCTTTTGTTTGCTGCGCAGCCACAGTGAACTAATGGCAGAGAGCTCAATGGGTACGGGCATCCAGCCCACCATGGCGACCAGAAACGCCAATGCGGACAACTTCCATGGCGAAGGCGCAACAAAGTCTGCGGGCGGCGGCACCGCGTTCCACCAAGCAATGCCAACGGCAATAACCGTCGCGATACTTAAACTTGCCATGATCCACTTCGACAGTTTATCCAAGGTGCGATATTGCCCGCCCAGTAGAATCAACCAACAGCTCACTAGAATTAACCAACTCAGCACGGTGGTCGATAATTGCGGAATAAATAGCTGCAATAGGCTTGCCGTTAGCAGCAGCACGCCGGCGGTATTGACCACCGCCGCAACCAAGTTGAGTGCGGTAAATGCCCACAGGTAAAAGCGCCCTTTGCGATGGTACCCGGCAATTAAACTCTCGTTGTGCTGCAAGGTGTACGAAACCGCAAAACGGAAGAATGGGTATTTGAGTACGTTAACCAGCAAAATGACCCACCACAGCTGCCAGCCGAATAGCGCACCGGCTTGTGTGGAAGCAACTAAATGAGACGCGCCAACAGCCGCAGCCGCCAGAATGACACCAGGGCCAATAGCACGTAACCGGGAAGATTGTGTGATATCTGTCATGCTTTTGTTCTTATAGTTTTTGATATGACGAGCTACAGCATAGCGCCAATTTCGCGGAAGCCAAAATTATGTTTATACTGGCTTAATCGCCGTTGTGACATAAGGACACAGACATGAGTGGCACTGAGCGCCAGTTAATCGTTAATGGCCAACAGGTACAATGGGAAAATTTACTCAAGTCGGGCGACCGAATATTTATTGGCACACACGCCGCGGTGCCCCACGCCCTGCTACATGATCTGACTGACCATTGTCAGCACTTTCATGATATTGAAATCATTCAAATTTACGCACTGGGTGACAACCACTGGGTGAACCCCGAGTACAGCCAAAACTTTAAAGTGAATTCCCTGTTTATCGGCGGCGAAAAAGTGCGAAAAGCCGTCGCCGAAGGCCGTGCCGATTATACGCCAGCCTTTATGTCTGATATTCCGTCGTTATTTAGTGAAGATATTTTACCCTTAGACGCGGCGCTTATTATGGTCAGCCCTGCCGATCAGTACGGCTACCATTCGCTGGGCGTGTCGGTGGATATTGTTTCGTCGGCGCTGCGCTCAGCGAAAAAAGTTATCGCGCAAGTGAACCCGAAAATGCCGGTAACCTTCGGCCAAGCCTTTATTCATAAAGGCCAAATAGATGCGTTTTTTGAGGCCGAGCAAGAGCTGCCCGAAATTTCAGCGCCGGAGCTTGACGCTGTGACCGAGCGCATCGGCCAGTACGTTTCATTGCTGGTGGAAGATGGTGCCACCATTCAAATTGGCTTTGGTAAAATCTGTGACGCGGTTTTACGGTATTTAAGTAACCACAAAGACTTAGGCCTGCACAGCGAGCTCATTACCGACGGCATTATGGAACTGATGCTGAGTGGCGTGATTAATAACCGTAAAAAAACCTATCACCAGCATAAAGCCGTGACCAGCTTTTGCATCGGCACCAAGAAGCTTTATGACTTTGTGAACAATAACCCGCACATTGGCTTCTACCCTTCGGAGTATGTGAACTCGCCGGCGAACATTGCCCGCAATGAAAAAATGGTTTCGATAAACAGCGCCATAGAAGTCGATTTAACCGGGCAAGTGGTTTCTGATTCCATTGGGCACCACTTATATAGCGGTATCGGCGGGCATGTTGATTTTACCCGCGGCGCCAGCATGAGCCCTGGCGGTAAACCTGTCATTGCGCTGCCTTCTACCGCGAAAGACGGCACCGTATCGCGTATTGTGCCGTTTATTACCGAAGGCGCCGGTGTGGCCACATCACGCGCCCATGTGTATTACGTGGTGACTGAATTTGGCGTGGCGTCGCTGCGCGGCAAAAGCATTCGCGAGCGCGCCCTTGAGCTCATTCGTGTTGCCCACCCCAAATTCCGTCAGCAATTGCTCGAAGAAGTGCGTAAACACTACTACGTGCCCCACTACCAAGTTTTGCATTCCGTTGAAGTGCCCGAGCTTGGCCCTGTTGGGTTTAAAGAAATTGTGATTAATGGCGAGTTTTTTGACTTGCGCCCACTCAACCCAAGTGACGAGCGGCGTCTGCAAGAGTTTTTCTACTCGCACACCAAAGAAACCCTGCAAATGCGCTACAACACAGTGCCAACCCAGATGAGCCGTGAGAAATCATGCACCTTGGTGAGTGTTGACCAGTCGCGCGATTTAGCGCTGTGTATTGTGCGGCAAAAGGGCTCGATGGCACAGATTCAAGCCGTTGGTCGCTATTACCTGCTACACGACGAAAAAAGCTGTGAAGTTGCCTTCGTTACGCGCGAAACTCAGCATGGTAAAGGTATGGCAACCCGCTTATTGGAAGAAATGAAGCGCATTGCGCGCGAGCGTGGCCTTGAACGCATGATGGCTTATGTGCGTTCTGAAAATGGCAAAATGCTGGCGGTGTTTGAGCGTGCGGGGTTTGTTCGTAAACCTTCAGAAGAACCGGGTGAGGTGTATTTACAACTCAATTTAAATGACGTTTCTAAAGACAGCGAGTGAAGTATGTCGATAACCGTATTTAGTCACCAATATTGCAGTTTGCATCGCGTTTCAGAAGTACACCCAGAAGAGCCGGCACGTATTGCAGCCATTAATGATCAGATTATTCGCTCTGGCATGGAGTTTGCGCTAACCCAGAAAGATGCCGAGCCAGCCGACCGTGAAGACTTACTCCGCGTGCACGCCGCCAATTACGTAGACGACGTGTTTGATCGCGCACCAACCGAACCCGATCAGCACATTTGGCTAGACCCCGACACCATGATGACAGCTGGCACACTGCGCGCTGCGTTGTACGCTGCTGGCAGCGGCATCTGCGCGGTCGACGAAGTGTTTACCGCCGAGAACCGCCGCGCGTTTTGCTCAGTTCGGCCACCCGGCCACCACGCCACGTGGGATGCCGCTATGGGGTTTTGCATTTTCAATAACGTAGCGGTGGCCACCGCATACGCCATGCATAAATATGGCCTTGAGCGCGTGGCGATTGTGGATTTCGATGTGCACCACGGTAACGGCACTGAAGACATCTTTTTAAACGACGAGCGGGTATTGTTTTGCAGCTCGTTTCAACACCCTTTGTATCCGAATTCGGGTACGGAAACCATTAGCCATGAGGTGATCAATATTCCATTACCCGCAGGCTGTGATGGCCCCACCTGGCAAGCCGCTGTGCGCGAACGCTGGTTCCCCGCCCTTGATGCCTTTGAACCGCAACTGATTATGGTTTCAGCGGGCTTCGACGGACATATGGAAGACGACATGGCGCAGTTCAATCTAACCGAAACCGACTACCATTGGATAGCTCAGGAACTGAAAGCGCTTGCTGAACGACATTGCGAAGGGCGTATTGTTGCGATGCTAGAAGGTGGCTATGACCATAGCTCGCTGGGGCGCAGTGTCGTGGCGTTTTTGAAGGGGATGCAGTAGGTTTTTTGGCTGTTTTTAGCTAGATGTTAACTCGCTGAAGAAGCAGCGGTGACATTGGTAGACTCCGTGGTCCTAACTTTCGCATTGTGCCAGATGCGGACGTTGCCGATGCGCTCTGCGGCAAATTTGGAGTACAGCGGAAAACTTTTCCAGCAGAAATGACTTGTTCGTCCTTTCTGTACTCACCGGTCCTTATTCTTCGCTCTATCTCGCCCGTATTGCGCCAATTGCATAACCTTTGCTTCCACCTGCTATAGATGCCACAGTACTACGACCACAGTTTTCACAAATAAAGTCAGTTTTATTTACGCCCGCATAAAGGCTACGGCATGAGCTGTCATCATCAACCAGCGTTGCATCGCAACGAGGACAAAAGCACCATACCTTGGAAATTCGATTTTCCACCCAAACCCATCGCCATTTGGCACCATGAATGAAATCTTCAATGTATGATTTAAATTCAGGTTCTTCCGACTCACCTTTTAGAGCCCGATAAATATTAACCAAACCAACACATGCCAGAATAAGGAGTAACAACCAACCCCAGCCCGGAAGATAATATGAAGCAACTAGAACTTCCCAACACCACACAAATCCAGACCATGCCATGACAAAAAGCTAATTAGATATCCTCTCAGAACCGGAAAATCCAAGAGAATCACTCCGGAAATTACTGAAGCAATAATTCCATTTCTTATTGATTTGAAAGAATTCTCGCTCATATTTCCCTTAAATACTAACACTTCAACAAAGGGGGCACTAGGACGTCCCACTTGCTTGACTTGTTATACCCTTGCTTGCCGCGAACTCATCAAGCTGTGATGTTAACTCTTCACGACTAGCACCACTTACTGGCATGATTTTTTTATTTGCTTTTTTGATTAATTCCAAAGCACTCTCAGTGAAACCATTCTTTGAGACTATTACATTTCCATCGGAATTGTATGGAAGATCTTCAATTATCTTGGACACTAAACTAGCGCTCAGCGGTTTTTTATGAGACTTAACTTCAAAGAAATAGCTCTTATCATAATCACTCAGAAAATAATCTATCTGGTACTTACGATTATTAAACTCAGCAATATAATTATGTATTAACTGAGAACGGTATCGTTTCAGTATTTCTCCAACTTCATTTTCATATTCAATTGCAGAATCAAGGTATTCTTGGATATTTCTTTCATTATCGCCTGCTTCTATGGAAATTTCTTTAACTTCGCCGCTGCTATTTTTTAAGAAAATAGTTTTATTAAACTTAGAATCGAGGCGCTTAATCATTCTGGCTGACAAAAAAGCGACAGCAGATGCCACTGCACTTATCAAGATTGCAACTAGTTCAAAAGCCATCACATCACCTCCTTGATACTGCTTAAAACAATACCAATCACATACATTGTTGCACCAATAACCACATGTGTTGGAAAATCAAATAACTTGGAAGTATCGCTTTGAATCGAAAGTGTGCAAACCCAAAACCACAAGAACAAAGAGATGAAAAGCAGTAACCATACTAAACTTACATAATTCTGGTCCCGCTTTGAAACCTGAACCCATTTTTCACCAAGCGATGACTTAACCTCAGAAACTTTCAGCCTTGTAAGGGGAACCATAAATGAAATTCCTGTTGCTGCCAAAGTAGGCCCAACGAACCCGAAGGTATCGACGTCTATTAAATTTCTTAGCAAAGCCTCAAATGAAACAAGTATAATGGGAAATCCGTAGATTAGAATTGAATGCATTTTTCCTGATTCCCTCCGATTAGCTCAGGTTCTGTTGGTAAAACATTTGTATATGCGAGTACCCACTTTGAATCGCCACTAGCTCACTAGAACGTTGGTTACGTCATTTCTATCGAGATTATCTCCATCGCCAAGCCCTTTAAGTGTATTAAATAATATTATCAGGCCTTACCATAACACTCACATAAAAGGCCGACAGATAGTTAGATCCCGCGCAACGAAGTGGAGCGATTTTTAATATGATTGTTATACATTTACTCGATCTTGAGATGACCTTTGAAGACCACATCAATTTCATTAAGCTGAGCAGTTAACCACTTCAGTACCTCAGCTTCTTCTTTGTGACGTTTTTGACTATGGTACAAGTGTAATTCTAAAGATTTTGAATGTAGTTCCTTCAGATAAGTAACAATTTTTTCGTCAAACAAGACGAACGCTCCTTTGGTATTCTGCAAGAAGGTAACCCGCTCGTAATCATCCATCTTTGCTGTTCTGATAAGTTGGCTTAAATAAAGCAATGCGGCTTCATAAATTGCATATCGTTTCTCAAATACTTCGTGTCTAAATCTTGATCTATTTAGTTTCCATTGCAGTACGGCAATCCCTATACCTAATACAGCTACTACTGGAGTTAATAGTGCCGAGGTAACATCAATCCAATCTTTTTCAAACGTCATTTGGCAATTCCCGATTTATGCATAACCCCGCGCTTTGTGAAAATTTGTCCAACAGCAGCGATTCGTTAGATTTTCAGCCATTGGGCTGCGTCATACTGCAATAGACTTCTCATCAAATTCATCTAATCCTTGGGTGTAGGCAGAGTAGTGTTTTCGGAGATACTCCAATCCGTCTGAACTATCGACGTTTATATCCAGTTGTTTACGGATAAACTCGTGTCTGTGTTTACACTCATTGATTAGTTCTGACCATGTTTTCACCCAAATCGTAACTCCATCAGCATTGTATAAAATACCGCGTTCTTGTTTATCGTCTGCTAATTCTCGTTTAGTATAGGCGTCGATTTCATTCGATATGATCCAAAAGTGCCACTTAGTATCCAATGCAGTAAACCGCTCATCATCCGAGACCGCAAAAGCATAAGACTTTATTTGCCCGAGCTCGGCTTGACCAATTTTCACTTTAGGTGCCTTTAACTCAACAATAAGGTGCTCACGTTCAGTTGGATGGTTGCGCGCAATACTCCGAGTTAGCATCAAGTCTACAATACCATTGGATTCATCCAAACGCTTTACAGGTTCATCTGGAAGAATAGCGATCCCTTTGCTTTCTAGATGCTTACTTAGCACTTTTGTCAGTGATTTGTCACTAACTGACAATGAAAATTGTTCACCAAATACCCATGTGTTTTCTTCGAGGAGTTTGTGAAGTTGGCTACGCTCTTTCAGTACCTTTTTAAGGTTTGGGTTGAATATAATTTCCTCCAACCCAGAGAGAAAACGCAACCTATCAGCCACCATCTTGGTAGCGCTGATAATTGCAGATAAAGACGCGTCCTTAAGCAACTCTGCAAATTCTTTCTGCTTTTCTTCGCTTAAGCTCAATACCTCTGTCAATATGGTATGGAGGTCACTCGGCTGGCTCGCGACAATTTGCTTCAACAGGCTTAGTTGAAACTTTTTCAATTGCAGAGCAGATTTATCAAACTCAGGCATAAGATCGTTGATATTGAGTGCAAGGAAATCAAACATTTGTTTTTCAGCACGCTCAACATGCCCTATAACTTCACCCGAATACGGATAAACGTTCTCACTTTTCCATTTTTCTATTTGGTTAGAAGAGCGAGTTATTTTTCTTCTAACTAGGTAATCTTTAATTCGGTTTACTGCGTCATCAATAGGAGCCCGTAAAGATCTTTCTAAATCCCCTAAACCGAGTGCACCAACTCTATTCAGTTCACTTATGTGCTCAGATTTCAAATATGCAGTGAAAGAAAACTCAGCACTCCCTTTAATTTTTTTATCCAACGGAAGCAATGGGAATCCCGCATGATTACACAACTGAATTTGATTTTTCGCTGTGGTATTCCACTCAATAATCTCCAGTTCATAGTCATACACCCTTCCTTCGTATAAAACTTTGGAAAGTTCAACAGTTTCGGAGTTGTTTATAACTGAGCTTGGATCAACTCGTTTCCCATTAACATATAGCTTGACTTCTTTATATGCAGCCAAATAGGTAGCAAAGGTAGAGGTGAGGTGTTCAATTAGTCTTCCATCGGTCAACGAAGTAAATTCTTTAATTGGCTCTAAAATAGACACTCTCGTACCTGATTTTGCAACTTCACTTGTTTTCTTATCACTTAACGAAAAGCTTTTTTTATCGTCGGAAAAACCTTTTATTTGATATTCGAAATACTGGCTGTCATGAGACTGATACCTTGTGGTCCACTCTACAACTCTGCCAACAGAAAATGACTTAAAACGCCCCTGCCCTTCTCTTCCATGAAGAAATCTTCCATTTGGAGACTGACCTTTATCATTTTTCCAAGAGCCTCCCAAGCCTTTGAAATATGCAGAAGCCTTATCGTAATCCACTCCATGCCCATCATCTTTGACGTGAATTGCAGATATACCCATATCACCACTGTCAACAATAACTTCAACGGTATTTGCATCTGCGTCCAAGGCATTCCAAACGAGCTCAGTGACAGCAGTTAATGGACTCGATTTTGATACCTTGTCTAGATGATCGCTCTGGACCTCTACTTGAATTTTTTTGCTCATAATCGTTCCTTGAAATTCGGGCCTACCAATACTTGTTTACAGTCAAAGAGGGCTTTTTAGCTAATGACCTTAGCTATTCCATATCTTTTAGATAAACTACCAGACTCATTGATAAATGTCTGCTTTTCACTCAAGGCCGACCATAATGTCTAAACTTCAAATACTTAGCGACTACAAAGCTACCCAAAATTCCAATAACTCTGTCCGCTATCCGGGTCTCGATCATGAATTTTCATCGGTCGACGACGTTTCAGTAGACCCCGCAACTTATTCCAGAAGTGATACCAGCGACTAATCAAACGCGGGAATAGGTGAATTCCGCGCCTATGCACAAATGTGCGCCGAGCATCAAAAATTACCGCCATTTGCAGGTCGTGCGCGCTAAGTGTGGTGCGCCCAACATACATCGATAGATCAATTTCAATGGTATCAATGTTGAATGCGAGGAGCCGCTCGCGCTTATACTCAGATACGGCATGAGTGACCTTAATTTCTATAAATATTTCCTGACTGCCAACACGCGCAGTAACATCCGGACGGATCACGTGAGGTCCACGTATATGACTCTTTTCTAGTTGAACATACTCCAGTTCTGCAGGACCAAGCTGATCAGGAAGCTCGACTAGTTTGAAGAATTCAAGGATCCGCTTAGCTTCTCGGTGCAACCTTGTCTCACCATTGATACGGTGCTGATGTTTTTTTAGTGATTTGTGTCGAAAGTGCCGCTTTTTAACAGTACCCATTATGGGAAATAACTGAGTACCGCACACTTTACAAATATAATTCTTACTATTTAAGGCGTTACTGATGTGTATGGTTCGACCTGTCTCGATATCAGTCGCAAATGCTTCCACGTCATGTTCCTCTTGTTCCTAATCTCGAGGCATATTGACTTACGCTGTCAGGAGGCAGTAGGGTGTCGAAGGGAGTCATAGGGAGTCACACAAAGTGAGTAATCAAGACAATGTGTTAGCCGCTAGGGTTGGGTTGAAGTGGCTTGAGGAGCAACAAAAGGTTGCCGGTAATCGCACAAGGATTCACCGGTTATTTCAGCAAATATGCGAACAGGTCATCGCAGCAGCAGGCGCTAAAACGAGTTTTGTGATTAAAGACATATTAGAGTCGGAACACGAGAGCGAATCAGGTAGTCAAGTTCGGAAAAAATTCAAAGAGCTGGGAGAGTGGTTGTCGGAACGTGCGGATGTATTGGCAGAATCGGCGGTGGACAATAATTTTAAAGTTTATCCAACAGGTCAAGTCACTAAAGGTGATCGAGTTCTTGTTTTTACTTTTTCAGCACGAGATATAGATCTTCGTTTTACCCCCTCCAAGAACGATATCCCTGAAGGAGCTATACGCTACACTTTCGAAACACGCCGTGAGTTAAATATGTGGCTGCGATGGCTGTATGGTGCGCAGCTTGGTCTTATCCCAGCAATTCTGATGGTCGTATTACTATTTGGTTTTGCTGGCTTCATGATTCTATTGATAATAGGTTCACTTTACAGTGCCGTGTACCAGCCCAGTATATATAATTGGCTATTAACAACTTTGCTGATTATTGTCAGTGCCAAATTTTATAAACACTGGCGACGCTTTTATGAATTACCGGAACGCCGAGTAGTCTTGATGCCAGACTTACTAGCTGGCAGGCTCACACCTACCGCTCTGGTATTACATCATCAAGACGATGAACGACTTCCCAGATTAAATGTAATTGCAGCGACTGCAAAATGTCCGGTTTGCGGTGGTACAATTGTGCTACGCGCCGACAAAGACAATCGGGTTTATGGAGCTTGTACCGTAAACCCAAATGAGCATACATTTAGTTTTGATTATACGAAAAAACTGGGACGGCGACGAAACTAGCAACGCCTGTCAAAAACTAGAACTTTAATGCCGTTTCAGGTCAGATATTTGACCAGATAATTAGCTACCTGGTTACTACTTATCTGGTCTCTCGCTGCGGTCGTTAGATCCCTTTTGACAACATGTTGATAGCGCGTGAGAAGTCACCACCAAAGCCTACCTTTGATATTTCAATTCGTTCATTTAATCCTGTGTCACTTGTAAAGCTTAGGTCTTCGTACAAGACTATTGGTAGTTCTAGGTTGTCTTTAAATCGTTTATCTGGACCGCCCCGTTTATTGACGTACTTCCAGGTTCTATCAACAACCTTTGCATCTCTTGGTAAACTGCCATGTTCGATGAATCTCGTATTTTCCACAAATACTCTAAGATTTTGATAGCTCACAGCACCAACACCATTTGGTTCAAATATAAGAACCTTATCCGGGAAAAAATACAGCGTTTGCTTTCCGACGGGGATAAATGGAACTGAAACATTGGATTTCACATACGGTGGATTTCCTAAGCCCAGAGATATTGAAGTTCTTTTGATTACGCTCGTGGCGCCCGCATTACGCTTTCTGTCTTTGACAGAGCCCTCTGCTTCGACATGCCATTTGCTCGATGATGATGAAAGCTGACCGAAAGAATCGTGAAGCTTCTGGTAAAGCGCTTCGATTTCTGGTTCAAGCTCGAAAAATAGAACAGTTGTTTTTCTTAAGCTATCCTTGACCGATGCAAAAATAGTGAGAGCGATAGTAATGACAGCTATGATGAATGCAACGATTGGAGTTTCTGAATTTTGGAAGGCGACAAACGTTAAAAAAGTTCCAATTGTGCCGATAAAAGGCCATATCCTGATTTTTTTTATTTTGTCATTCATTTCCGCAACAAGAGCAGCCGAAGATGAATCTACCATTTGCGTGATATGAGCACTTTCTATTTCCTTTAATGGATCATGTTCAATTTCGGTATCGCTTTGCTGTAATGTAGGCGTATGCGATTGCTGATTTATTTCGGTCGAACCGGAGGGTAAAGTTCTTCTATAATATAGACCACCCCTTCCCATGTGGACGTAATTGCCCCGAGGCCCAGTCCCGAAACGAAGACCTTTAACTCCTGCTGATACGCCCACACTCGATTTTGATAAGTTGAACCTGAAAGGTCCGACGCTAATAGCTTTCCGAATGTAAAACCCCATCTATGGAACTCCCTTTTGCCTATTAGCTCTTCGCTCAAAAAAATTTTACTTTCTAGGACTGCTTAAATATTTTTTAGTGGTCAGTGGAGCTAGCTTTCTATATGCATTTTACCTGTGATACCTATATACAGCCGAACTTCAACCACCATAAATCGCACTCTAAAGGAAATTCGACTTGAACTCACACTCATCAATCAATTCGTGTCTGAGAACGCAATTTCAAGAGATTCAGCCCGTAATTTTAATTTGGTGACTGTGTCTTCAAATAGATATTTTGGTACATCACGAAGCGACAACTGACAATGAAGACAAATCTTGCGTTCCTCGTCATTTTCATGCCCGTTTGCACATACCCATACTCGCGCAACACGACCAAGAGATTTCTTCTTATCAGTAATCTCGCGTTTAATTGGAAATCGATTCTCAATATTTTTTAGCATCGCCCTGATTCTAAAAATGTCCTGGGCTTCGTAATATGGTTGTTTTGAAAAGCACGCAACTAATCCCGCAATTGCCAACTCGTCATTGTTCATTTGAAGTAGTTTTGAGATGTGCTCATCGTCGTAAATGTCGAAATGTTGCGCTAGCACACCAAGATAGCTAAGTGAACTTAGAGGATTTTCTAAATTTTGAATTTCCTCATAAATCAAGCTCTGCAATTCATCTGCTGAAAACAGCATCAGATAGGAGAGCATTTGATTTCTTCCTTGGTCACTAGAATCCATCTCGTACTTGGAGCGTAAAAAGCGTTTTACTAGTAATCTAGCGACGTCAAGCTTTGGCAATAATGCAAAAACATCTTTGTATGCTTTAAATAATTGCTCCAACGAGAGTTCTTCATCTGCCGATTGCAACTCTTTTAATCGAACTCTCTGCTTAACATCTTCAGAGCTAAGCAGAGTGGTGACAACATCAGACAGCTGACTTCCAATTCCTGAAATATCAGCTTGTTTTAATACTACTGCCGTTGCTGTCACCGTAATCATTAGCATTTGTGTATTCTTACCAGAGATTTGGTCATTGTCTACGGATAGTCCTACGACGGCATTCGCGCCGAGTGCTCGAGCTTTATTTTCTAGTTCATTAATTGCTTCTTCGCGGATAGATTCAAGCTGCTTCTTATATGCAATAGATCGACCTCCGAAAAAATCAGAGAACGAAGCTGCAATATCTGAAAATATCCCCGTCCCGGTCACAACGTTACTGGTGACGACGCCTAAATATTTTTCAACTTCATATCCATCAAAGCTCGGCGACGTTGTCATTAGAAAAGCATGCTTCATATCGTTAGTCCCTTAAACATATATCAAATAATCGTTACATAGTTTTAACATGACTTCAGATTATCACAAAGTTTTCAAGCTCGGCGAACGTCCGTTTCTCATTCAAAATCCACATCCAAGCTGACGGAAAAAACTCCAAAAGTGACTGACACATGGGATTTAGTTCAAACGTAGAGCGAACTTTTAGTTCGGTCTATTATCGATTCAATTGTAATAGACTATGTGGAAACGAAAGATTACTTAATCAATTTTTGTTATATCCAAAAATGTTGGTTCGCAGTGTCTTCTTCCACCACTGCTCACGATTTATTACAACATCCTTACTGACTTTCGATTTGTAAATATCTAATATCGAAAAGTAAAAATTATTCTTTATGTGTTCAGAGGCCAGCTTTTTAAGATCGGCATTCCCGCCGTGTCCTGAGCTCATATAGTCCTTCCAGCGGTTATATAACATCTGATCACCGGTTGCTGAACCCACATACATTTTACCGTTGGAGCGATCCGTTATCAGATATACAGCCTGTTGATTTTCCAATGCCGTTTTCCACGCAATAGTGTCAATGACATGATTGAGCTCTTGCCATGAAATTCTAACGTTGTCATAACCTGGAAAGTCATCATTGCTGTAGACATTTTCCAATATGCGGCTTACTTTGCATTCATCAATTAACGTCGCTGCGTTTCTTATTAGTTTTTGCGCACGGTTTTTATATGAAATAATCACACGCCCCAAATATTTTTGATATTCACCAATATTGATAGCTTGATATCCGACACCGTTAAAAGCATTCAAATCTTCAGTAATTCGCACAGCTCGAACAAGTAACCACTTATCACCATGCAAACGGATAAATCCAAATACCGTGTCTCCGATCTTAAATGAGCGAAGCTTTGCATAATTCCAAAGCAACCATTCATCGATTTTATCTGGTTCACGCTTAAAAATATCGAGAGGGTCGCCACTATAGTGCGGGGTCATGAAGCGGAACTTGATATCTGCTAACTTACTGAGATTTAGTAGGTCATTAAGTGCAATGTCGTTGCCCATTTTTGCTGTATCCCTGTTTATATTACTGACGCAGAACATGTTAGAGCACAACTGCAGTATCTAAGCATCTCTTAGATATTGAATGTGCATTAAAGATATAACACCACATTTATAACACAGTTTTAATGATCAGCTTTCACCTAGTAGGTTATGAAAATAAATTTAAGAAAGCGGATGCTGAGTGTCTAGTGAACTAATGGCGATTCAATAATAGAAACTCACCCTATAGCTAATTTTCTCAATAAGCTGGGGCAGTCAGATGCTTATATAGACAGCTACATTTCTGCAATCGATAGATTTAGAGAGTTAGACAACCAGTGCCACCTAAAACGGCCAAACGAGGAATAAATGGATTCCCCAGCTTTTACTGAACGGTTTGTCTTACTATGAAACGAAAGGTTTACTTCGAGCAATTTCGGACGGGCTTAGATTTGAGACTA
Source organism: Pseudidiomarina sp. (assembly GCF_048267825.1). NCBI lineage: Bacteria > Pseudomonadati > Pseudomonadota > Gammaproteobacteria > Alteromonadales > Idiomarinaceae > Pseudidiomarina > Pseudidiomarina sp. The sequence goes on along the minus strand of NZ_JBLWWR010000009.1, from coordinate 43,250 downwards.
GTTTCGTTCTCCGTTCGAACGCTAAAACCGTGTCGATTCGCTTCTAGCCCGCAGGCGTTAAGTATAACAAGGCTAGAAATATCGTGACCAGAAAAAAGATGACTGCCAGATAAGGTTTGAGCTAATAGATATCTTGAACCAGACCAAGTAACTCTATTTTACAGATTGGTAGTGTTACAGAAAACTTTTAACGTTCGAGTAATCATGTACATGATTGGCAATCACTTCCCGCCCTTTATTCAAGGTGCAAACTAAATGCTCGTAATCTTCTTTTGTTCTTAAAGGATGTGCAGCATTCTTGTTGACTAAACTTTGCGTACCTTCGCAATTCAAATTTAATCTATTAGTCGCGTCTTCTGGAACGACACAAAACAAAGGTCTCTTTTCTTGGTTACAGAATTCAGCTTGAGTCATACTGCCACTATTTAGCGCAGCTTCAACAATTACGGATCCAGCAGACAACCCCACTTGAATTCGATTTCTTTGTACAAATGTTGGTTTGCTTGGCGCTCTGCCAATTGGAAATTCGGACACCCAAGCGCCACCTGAATCAAGGATTTCTTCCCCAAGGCGTGAATTTTGCTTTGGTTTTGCTTCCTCCAGCCCATGAGCAAGAACAGCAATAGTCTTCCCCTTTGCCGATATAGCAGCGCGATGCGCTGCACAGTCGACGCCTATTGCTAAACCGCTGACTATACAATAATCCTCTTTTACAAGGCGGCTCACTATCCGCCTAGTAATCTCAGCACCCGCACTAGATACTTCCCTTGAACCAACAACAGCAACGCCCGGACTTTCACCAAGTAAATTCGAGTTCCCTTTTACATACAATAAAGCCGGAGGGCGTGACGTAATTAGCAGCGAGCTCGGGTATCTTGGATCAAAAATCGAAATAATATCAATAGAATCAAGCGTATGCTTACGCACTAATTCGAACCCTTTATCGAAAATTTCCATATAAATTTTTTCATTTAAAAATTTTAACCCATTTAACCTATCTACTATTGCCGCTCGATCTTCAAAGTCGCCGACTCCGGCAAGTCGGAATAATCGAAGTAGCATCGCTTCACTACACAGCTTGTATGTCTGCATCGCGGTGCCTAGGGCTACTATATTTAACAATCCATTCTGATTCATAACTAGTATGTTGTTTCCATTAAAGCGACGGGTACTATGAGTACTGCCTTTGCGTCTTGAATTAGATTATGGCATGCGGTAATTGTACTTCCTGTGGTTTTTACGTCATCTAAAATTAATACGCGCTTCCCATGAACATCTATAGGAGAAACCACATTAATACTATTCAGGTGGGTCGCTATGCTTCTTTTCCCTCCGTCTTTGTGGGAGCTTGGCACCGTAACATGCCTTGTCAATATCTGTGAGAATGACCAAAGTGGAAAGTGTTGGCATACTTTCCGAGCAACAGTACAAAGCGCAGGTGATATGCGACCAGCAGTGTGAGATGGCACGACTGTTACGATAAATTCATGAGCCGTAATCGGTCGGCGTTGATATGTTAACGTTTGAAGGTTTAATATCAATGATTTAGTAAAGTATTTCACTGCCTTTTCGTGGTTACAATTAGTCGGGTCTTTGAAATCCATCATGAGTTTGGATTTACTATCACATTTAAGGTTTTGTACTCCTGCAATGCGATAAGGGTGGTACTCATCAAAACAAAATATTTTGGGTTGTTGAAACGGCATACAACAAATCCTTTTGCATAAAAGTTTTGTTACGTTAAACGTAAAATATAAGTTCAGCAACCATTTCACATGCTTTGGGGGTAACTGAATCACCACTAGTTCAATAGAGTTATCTTAAACAAACTTGGGAGTGTCTATCAGGGAGGGGCAATTGTAGGCTCATTCCTAAACGCTTTTTCTAGTAAGCTTCCTCTTAGAGTAACACCATATTTTCAAAGAAATTTAGGTTTCAATGATCAGCTTTCACCAGTAAAGTATGAAATGCAAGTGAAAATAGTGATTCCTTGATGTTTGGCGAACTAGTCGCAATTCACTGGAATAGTTGCGAAAACTGCAAGCTTAACTTGTACTAGCTCAGAATTGATTTAACAGCTACCCCAAGACCACAATTTAGATTTGAGTACTTATCAACAATCCACACTGCGCTGATTTTTTTGCTCAAGACTTAACCTTTCTGCCAACCAAACTTTAATCAGCGATTGTCGCGTGACACCAATACGGGCAGCCTCTTGATCTAGAGACTCAACAATCCAGAGCGGAAAATCGACATTGATTCGTTTAGAGTCCTGATTTACTCGCCGTGCGGTAGACAGATCCAGATCGTCAATAATATCCTCTTTATTGGCATCGAACTTTTCTTCAAATTTCTTGGTTTTCATAAAGCTCAACCTCTTTTATTCGTGAGCGACGCACTGAAATAATTCGGATTCCGAGTTAAAAGTATACCTTTATTACTCACCATGCAACTCTCCCTGTTTGCTAAGATGAAAACATCAGCATCAGATTTGAGTGCATTGGCTAAAAACTAGAAATACGCCCCGCTCCATACGTTTTTACAATTACAAAAAGAAGATTTTCCGACACGCACAAAAAAGGCGAGCTAAAAAGCTCGCCTTTTTCATCACATCAAAACCAATTAACGATAACTATCAACCGCCGGGCAGCTACACATCAAATTCCGGTCGCCGTATACGTCATCAATACGGTTCACGCTTGGCCAGAACTTGTTGATTTTAACCGCAGCTACTGGGTATGCAGCCACTTCACGGCTGTATGGACGTTCCCAGTTGGCGTCAACGATGTCTGCTAACGTGTGTGGTGCATTGTGTAGTGGGTTATTGTCTTGCGCCCACTCACCTGCTTCAACACGTTTTGCTTCTTCGCGAATGCTGATCATGGCTTCAATGAAGCGGTCTAGCTCAGCTTTTGATTCTGACTCAGTCGGCTCAACCATTAAGGTGCCCGCTACTGGGAAGCTCATGGTTGGGCTGTGGAAGCCATAGTCTTGCAGGCGTTTTGCCACGTCCATTTCGGTTACGCCGCTGGCGTCTTTCAATGGGCGTAAGTCAATGATGCACTCGTGCGCAACGCGGTCGTTACGGCCTTTGTACAGAATTGGGTAATGCTTGCTTAAGTGCTTGGCAATGTAGTTGGCGTTCATGATTGCCACTTCAGTTGCTTCGCGTAAGCCACGGCTGCCCATCATGACAATGTACATCCACGAGATTGGCAGAATGCTTGCGCTGCCGAATGGTGCTGCAGAAACTGCGCCGTTCGCTTTGTCGGTACCTTCAATGGTAATCACGCTGTGATTCGGCAAAAACGGTGCTAAGTGCTGTTTAACACCAATTGGGCCCATACCTGGACCGCCGCCACCGTGTGGAATGCAGAAGGTTTTGTGCAAGTTCAAATGCGAAACGTCAGCACCAATATAGCCCGGCGACGTAACGCCTACTTGTGCGTTCATGTTGGCGCCGTCAAGGTACACTTGGCCACCGTGCGCGTGCACAATTTCACAAATGTCTTTAATGCCTTCTTCGTACACACCATGCGTTGATGGATACGTAACCATGATGCACGACAAGTTATCGCCTGCTTCAGCGGCTTTCGCTTTCAGGTCGTTCAAGTCAACATTACCGTTCTTGTCGCAATCCACCACTACCACGTTCATGCTCATCATTTGTGCAGAAGCTGGGTTGGTGCCGTGCGCAGAGCTTGGAATCAAGCAGATGTTACGGTGCGCGTCGCCGCGGCTCTGGTGATACTTTTGAATAGCCAGCAAGCCAGCATATTCACCTTGAGCACCCGAGTTTGGCTGCATAGACATCACGTCATAGCCAGTAATATCCACTAACCACGTTGACAAGGTGCTCAGCAATTCTGCGTAGCCTTGTGCTTGGTCTGCTGGGCAGAACGGGTGCAACTGACCGAATTCAGGCCAGGTAACCGGAATCATTTCTGCGGTCGCATTCAGCTTCATGGTGCATGAACCAAGCGAGATCATGCTGTGGTTCAACGACAAGTCTTTGTTTTCAAGCTGCTTGATGTAACGCAGCATTTCGGTTTCTGAATGGTAGCTGTTGAACACTGGGTGTTCCAGAATTGCACTTTCGCGGCGCAATGCTGCTGGAATTGACTCAACGTCGCCTGAGGCAACACGTGAATCCAGTACGTCAACTTCTAAGCCGTGGTCATCACCGAATAACACCGCAAACAATGCGGCTACGTCGTGACGGGTTTTGGCTTCATCAAGGCTTACGCCAAACTGGCCGTTGCCATCAACACGTAAGTTAATTTCTGCTTGGTCCGCGCGTGCTAACACGGCATCGGTATCGCCTTCCAGTTTGAAGGTTAGCGTGTCGAACCAATGGTTATTAACCAGTTTCACGCCCTTTTCTTTCAAACCCAGCGCCACAATGTCAGTTAAGCGATGAATGCGTGAAGCGATTGTTTTCAGGCCTTGCGGGCCATGGTATACCGCGTAAAACGAAGCCATGTTGGCTAACAGTACTTGTGCGGTACAGATGTTTGAGTTGGCTTTTTCACGGCGAATGTGTTGCTCACGCGTTTGCATGGCCATACGCAGTGCCTGGTTGTCACGGGTGTCTTTTGACACACCAATGATACGGCCTGGCAACGAACGCTTGTACTTGTCGCGGGTTGCGAAGAATGCAGCGTGTGGGCCGCCATAGCCCATAGGTACGCCGAAACGTTGGGCTGAACCCAACACCATGTCTGCGCCCATTTCACCTGGTGACTTCAACAGCACCAAGCTCATGATATCGGCAGCAACGGCAACCACGCCTTTGTTCGCTTGAATGTCGGCAATCAGTTTTTCGATGTTATGAATTTCACCGTTGCGATCTGGATATTGCAGCAATGCACCAAATACGTCTTGGCTGTCGGCGTCACGTGCTGGGCCAACTAAAACTTCAAAGCCAAACTGTTCGGCGCGGGTTTTCACCACGTCGATGGTTTGCGGGTAAACGTTGTCCGCAACGTAATAGGTGTTCGATTTGCTTTTGCTTACGCGCTTGGACATTGCCATGGCTTCGGCAGCAGCGGTTGCTTCATCAAGCAACGAGGCGCTGGCCAATTCAAGGCCGGTTAAGTCCATGGTCATTTGTTGGAAGTTCAAAATAGCTTCTAAACGACCTTGCGCAATTTCTGGCTGATAAGGCGTATAAGCGGTGTACCAACCTGGGTTTTCTAACACGTTACGCAGAATAACGTTGGGCACTAGGGTGTCGTAATACCCCATACCAATAAATGACTTGTAGACTTTATTCTTGCTCGCAATGGCTTTCAATCTGGCCAGCGCATCGCGCTCGGTCATTGGTTCGCCAACTGACAAGAATGGGTCGCGACGAATCGCACCAGGAACGGTGTCTTGCGTGAGCTCTTCGAGTGAATGAACACCCAGCTCTGCTAACATTGCTGCGGTTTCATCAGCACTTGGGCCAATGTGACGCGCAATAAATTCACCGTGATTTTCTAACTGCTTCAGCGTGGTCGTAGTCATTTACTTCAGATCCCCTAGCTTTCGGGTTGATACAAGACATTTGAAACACAAAACCCCGGTGCAAATGACCGGGGCTTAGCAACAAAACGAGCTGTTATTCTTCGTCGATAACTGCTTGATAACCTTCGGCATCAAGCAAGCCTTCAACTTCAGTTGGGTCTTCGGCTTTGATTTTGAACAACCAGCCGTCACCAAATGGGTCATTATTTACTGTTTCTGGTGCGTCTTCTAAGTCTTCGTTTACTTCGACAATTTCACCAGCAATTGGTGCATAAATGTCAGAAGCTGCTTTTACTGATTCTGCAACGGCAACATCATCACCGGCAGCAACATTGGCACCAACATCTGGCAACTCAACAAACACCATATCGCCTAACAAATCTTGCGCGTGCTCAGTGATGCCGACAGTAAAAATGCCGTCGCCGTCGTTACGCACCCATTCGTGCGTTGATGCGTACTTAAGTTCCTTTGGGATGTTGCTCATGTTCTGTTCCTCATTTTCTGTTCTTCAGAAAGGTAATAAATGCTTAGGCAAGTACTGACTTACCGTTACGGACGAAGCTTGGTTTGACCACGCTTACTGTAACTAATTTTTTGCGAATTTCCACCTCAACGCTGTCACCGACTGTGGCCGGCACACGGGCCATAGCAATCGAGAAGCCTAAGGTTGGTGAAAAGGTACCTGATGTGATCACGCCTTCAGCGCCATCAACCACTACTTTTTGACCGTGGCGTAGCACGCCTTTTTCTTTCATGACCAAGCCAACCAACTTATCGTGGCCTGCAGCTTTTTGCTGTTCAAGCACGGCACGCCCAATAAAATCGCGGTCAGCCGGTTCAAAGGCAACGCTCCACCCCATATTTGATTCAAGTGGTGTAACGCTTTCGTCCATATCTTGACCGTACAAGTTCATGCCTGCTTCTAAACGCAGTGTATCACGGGCGCCGAGCCCACATGGTTGTACGCCAACATTTAACAGGTCGTCCCACAGCTTCTCAACTTTGTCGCCAGGCACAACAATTTCATAGCCTTTTTCACCGGTGTAGCCGGTGGTCGCGATAAAGTAGTCTCCCGCTTGTACGGACATAAACGGCTTCATGTCTGCGACTGGCGCAAATGCTTCGTCGCCCAGTACTAACTTAAGTTTTTCTGCAGCTTTTGGCCCTTGCAACGCCACCATACCGAAACTTGGTTGTTCTGTGATGGTTACTTTAAAGCTTGCCGCAACGCTGTGAATCCAGTCCATGTCGCGCTCACGGGTTGCGGAGTTCACAACCAGGCGATACGACTCGTCACTGAAGAAATAAACGATAAGGTCGTCAATTACGCCGCCTTGTTCGTTCAGCATGCCGCTGTAAAGGGCTTTACCCGGAATGCTGAGTTTTGCAACGTCATTGGCTAACAGGTAGCGCAGGAAAGGTTTCGCATCAATACCGGCCACATCAACAATTGTCATGTGCGACACATCGAATACGCCTGAGTCGTTGCGCACCGCATTGTGTTCTTCTATTTGCGAGCCGTAATTCAGCGGCATGTCCCAGCCGTGGAAGTCGACCATTTTCGCGCCAGCTTTCACATGCGCGTCATATAAAGGAGTGCGATTTGCCATGAGCTAGTTGTCCTTTTTTGGTGTCGATGCGCCGAAGTTTTCACAGTGCTTGCGCATTCAAAAAATTAGGGCGAATTATAGAACTCTAAGGCCCCCGCAACAAATGAATATTACTTATACATTCATAAATATTTTAAATATATTTAATATTCATATAAGATTCAGTAATGAAACCCATGAGAATAGGGCCTGCAGCATGCAACATCTCCCGTTAGAAGCGCTACGTGCGTTTATAAGTATTTATGAATTGCAGAGTTATACCGCTGCCGCCCAACAATTAAACCGTTCGCAACCTGCAATAAGCTTGCAATTGCAGCGGCTTGAAGACTTACTTGGCGTGTCGCTATTAAGTCGCAGCGGTGGCCGTATTCATCTGACCCCTTCCGGCGCAGAGCTGCTTGAGCAGGCGCGGCTGTTGCTCGGCCTGAATGACCAAATTTTTGCGCGCTTTACCGAGCCCAGTGTGTCGGGGCAAGTGCGCTTAGGTATTCCAAGCGAGTTCGCCAGTAAACTCTTGCCGCAGGTGCTTGGTCAGTTTGCGCAGGCCTATCCGAATGTTTCGCTGTCGGTCACATCGGCGCTTAGCAAAGACTTACTCAAAGACGAACAGGCGCATTTTGACTTGGTGATTGCCTTAAAAGAGCCCGATAAACGCGTTACCCGCCCGGGTTTGATTATTTTAAAGCAAGAACCTTTGGTTTGGGTGGGCAGCCACAGCGAAATTGGTGGCAGCACTGAAGCCCTGTCTTTGGTTGTAGCGCCCGAAGGCTGCATTTATCGGCGCCGCGCCTTGGCTGTGCTGCGACAAGCCAACACGCCGGTTCGCATCAGTTACACCAACGCGGATTTCTCGGGCCTCACGGCCGCCATTGAAAGCGGTTTGGGGTTAACGGTATTGGCGCAAAGTACGGTGCCGGACAACTTAGCGCGATTGCAACGTAGCCACTACCATGCGCTGCCTGAACTTGGCGAGGTAAGCGTTGCGATGTGGCAAGCCGATGCCGACAATCAAGCCGCCACGCAGCTTGCCCAGTTTATTCAAGAACGCATCTAGCGGCTATTCGCCCAGCGCTGCTTTTACCAGCATACGTTTGATAGGCGCCGTGCTATTGGCCACTTTAAAGCCCACACCGCGCACCAATTTAAGTAACGGATTGGCACTGCCGAAACCACGTTTGAAGGCTTCCATTGCGGTGATCATGGTAAGCGCGGCAGCTTTGCGCTTGCGCTCCCAGCCTCGCAAGCTGCGCTGGGACGGCGATTGCTCAAATACCGCGAGTAAATCAATAACATCACCAAAACCCAGGTTAGCCCCCTGCCCCGCTAACGGGTGAATGCTGTGCGCGGCGTCGCCGATAATCAGCAAGCGGTCTTGCAGCCACCGCTGCGCATATTGCATACGCAATGGAAAGCCAACCCGCTGTGACGCTAATTGCAGTGTGCCAAGGCACTGATCACTTGCGGCTTGCAACTGGTGTATAAATGTTTTGTCGTCATCGGCAAGCAACTGCTGTGCATAATCCGAGTCGGCCGACCATACCAATGACACATGGTGTGGATCATGCAACGGCAGCCACGCCACTGGCCCTGTAGGCAAAAATACCTGCCGAGCCACGCCTTGATGCGGCTGCTCGGTTTCAATGACGGCGACAATGCCGGTTTGTTCGTAATCCCAAAAGCTAATGGGTAACTTGGCACGTTCGCGAATGGCTGAACGCGCGCCGTCTGCGGCGATTAAATAGTCACCATGCAGCTGCTGGCCTGAGTTTAAGGTTACGTGCGCATGTTCGGCATCAACCTGATGCGCGGTCACTTCTTCTTCGGCGTGCATGACCACACCGCTTGCTTCAGCGGCATCCCATAATGCTTGCTCTAACACGCGGTTTTCAACAATTGCGCCAAGGTCATCCGCATCAACTTCTGCCGCGGCAAAGCAAATCTCACCAAAACTGTCGTGGTCCCACACCTGCATACCGGTGTAAGGGCCCAAACGTTCGGCCGGAAGCTTCTGCCACACGCCAAGGTTTTGCAGTAATGCCCGGCTGTGATGCGCCAGTGCACTTACGCGCAGCTCGGTTTGTTCGCTATAGGTCGGTCGGCCAGAGCGCTCAACCATGTGTACGCGGTGGCCCTGCTGACGTAAGCCTAACGCGGCGCTTAAACCAATCATGCCGCCGCCGACAATAATGACTGTCAGAGCATTCGTTTGAGCTTTCATAGGTCACGGAACCCCATCGTTTGTCGCGCAAAAACATGGCGCAACGGCGGTAAGTTATCTAACCCAAACAAGGCTAAATTACGCCCCATAATCAATGGCGCGTAGTGGTTGGAAAAGCCACGCACTAAACTGTCCGTTAATCCAATAATATGTTTGTAGTCGGCTTGGCGTGCTTGGTTGTAACCACTTAATATTGAATAGCTGCCGGGGTCTTTGGCATGGATGAGTTTTGCACTCAACTCAATGGCGTCACGCACCCCGAGATTAAACCCTTGCCCGGCAATTGGATGCAAGGTGTGCGAGGCATTCCCGATAATGACCGTACGATGCGCAATGCTGGTGTCGGCCAGGTGCAATTGCAGTGGGTATTGTACCCTGTCGGTAACGGCTAAAAAGCGACCGGCACGGTAGCCAAAGGCCTGCTGGCAAGCTGCCAGAAAGTCATCATCGGCACTTGCTAATGTCCGTTGAGACTCTTCAGGGCTTAAGCTCCAAACCAGTGAGGCTTGGTTATTCGGTAAAGGCAATAACGCAATGGGGCCGGTTTCCGTGAAGCGTTCGTAGGCCCAGCCTTGTAGCGATTCAGATAACGTCAGTGTGGCGATAATACCGGCTTGTTGGTAGTCGGTGTGCTGCATGGTAATACCGGCGTCGGTGCGTACTTGAGAACGCTGCCCGTCGGCACCAACCAGCAACAGCGCTGAGCTTGTGTGCTCGGTGTCATTCACCGTGTAGGTCACTTGAATTGCGGCAGATTGGCGTTCCGCACGCACAAACCACGCACCGCCAACCCAATCGATATTGTCCTGCACCTGACACGCTTCGTACAACGCCTTGTTCAGCGTTGCTGCGGCAATCACTTGCCCCATTGCTGGCACACCATGCTGGTGCGCGTGCAGTCGTGTCATCCCTAAATGCCCACGATCGCTCACATGAATGTGTTCAATCGGGCTCGCTTTATCCGCGATAGATTGCCAAATGCCTTGGCGTTGCAATAGCGATACGGTGGCAGCTGCCAGCGCAATGGTGCGCTTGTCTTGGGCGGGGCCCTGTTGTTGCGGTTCAAGCACACGAATGCGCCAATCCGGTCGGCCACGAGCCAGCAGCAATGCGGTTAAGGCGCCAACCAGACCGCCGCCAGCAATGATTACCGGCTGCTGTGCTACTGAGCCATCCATTGCTCAATCTCTTCAACAGTTTTAGGTACGCCTTGTGTCATATTTTCATAACCTTGTTCGGTAATAATGACATCGTCTTCGATGCGAATACCTATACCATGCCATTTTTCATCAACATCGGCTGTGCCGTTCGGAATGTAGATACCCGGCTCGATGGTTAACACCATACCCGGTTCAAACTTGCGCTTTTTACCGGCTTGGGTGTAGGTGCCTACGTCATGCACATCAAGCCCTAACCAATGGCCTAACCCATGAATCATAAACGGCCGGAAAGCGTCATTCGCGATTAGCTTTTTGAGATTGCCTTTAAGAATGCCAAGTTCATGCAAGCCTTCAGTTAACGCCTTGCCCGCCGCAACCATGGCTTTTTGCATATCGCTGCCTGGTTTTAACGTATCAAGCGCTGCCTGCTGGGCGGCTAGCACCACGTTATACAGCGCCTTTTGATCGGCGCTAAAGCGACCGTTGACGGGGAATGTTCGCGTAATATCACCGGCATAGCCTTGATATTCAGCGCCAGCGTCAATTAATAGTAGATCACCGTCGTGCAGCTCACTTTCGTTTTCGGTGTAATGCAAAATACAGGCATTTTCTCCGCTGCCACAAATGGTTCCGTAGGCAGGCGAAAGCGCGTTTTGCATGGCAAATTCATGGTGAATTTCTGCTGCAACCTGATATTCAAATTTACCCGGTTTCACGAACTTCATCGCGCGCTTATGTGCATCAACACTTATACGCGCAGCGTGGCGCATCAGCTCAAGCTCTGCGGCACTTTTTACAATGCGCATATCGGCTAACCACGGGTTAATATCAACCCATGCATGCGGCGCTTGATGCCCTTTTTTAGGTGTCGCACGAAGCTCGTCGGCCAGCGCATGCAATTGCGCGGCGAGTTCTGGCTTGTCATGCGGGTAATAAACTTGTTCCGCGCCATCAAGAATGGCAAATAAATGATCGTCCACATCGTCAATGCTGCCGGTGAAATCGACACCCAGACTTTCCAACGCGCGCTCAACACCAAGGCGTCGGCCGTGCCACACTTCATCAACTGGGCTGCTCGGCTGACAGAATAGCTGCACTGGGGTTTCGCTATGTGGCGCAAGAACCAACAATGCGTTGGGTTCATTAAAGCCCGTAAGGTAGAAGAAGTCGCTGTCCTGACGAAACGGAAATTCCGTGTCGCGGCTACGCGTTTGCAGTTGTGCACTTGGGATAACGGCCACAGCCGCCGGCGACGACTTTTTTAAAAGTTTTAATACGTGGGCGCGTCGCTTTTTGAATTCGGCAGAAACTTGGGTATGTAACATGTGAACCTACATCAGAAACGGGTCAGTAAATTAATGTAACACCTTATTGGTGACACAATCGGTGCCAGCGCGCTGGCCTAACTCGTTAAAGCACAACATGGCCGATATACGTAAATATTCCACCACTTCATAGTAGGCACGCTCGCCTTCTTCGTCGTCGTCAACGGCAAAATCAAGTTTTGCAATTTCGACCATGTCATCGATAACTTCGCGAACATCGTCAGATAGCCCAGCTAAGTTGGTTTGATTCACACCAAAACCAACCAGATAAGACTGTACCCAACCGATCATGCAGCCAAGGCGTTCAACCAAAGATTCGTGGTCACTTGGCAGTAACAGGTTAAAACCTAAGTCTGGGTCACGCATGCTGGCGCAAACGTCTGCAGCCATTTCGATAAGCTGCTTTTTGACGGCATGCTTAAACGATTGACCTTCATGGATTAAGTCGCTCAGTAGCGTCAACCAATCTTCGCCTTTCAGGCTGGCGCCGCTCGCAACCATTCCGGTTAAAATGCCGTGAACTTCGGCCGCGCTGGATAATATTCCTTGCTGCTCGAAGAATTCGTTTAACTGGTCGTAATTAAGTGGTTTAGCATTACTGCTACCCGTTTCAGACATAGCTATATTCTCTTTACGTTCTTTACGCACATCCTACCATTGCAAAGCTATTCAGGCTAGCTGACAAAGGCCGGTAGGACGTGTCATAATATTAGCAGTGTAATTAATAAGAATAGTTCAAGCACAGAGGAAGCGGCATGAGTCAACGCACCATGGACATAAGATTGATGGAACGTCACTACAAGGTGAATTGTCCTGCTGGGCAAGAAGTGGCGTTGCAACAGGCCGCCGACCGCTTAAATAAAAAGCTCGAAACTATTCGCGGGGCAACGAAGTTATCAAACCCTGAACAAATTGCGGTTATGGCGGCGTTGAATTTATGCCATGAATTTGCGCAAGATGAACAACGTAAACAACAGTACATTGTTGATTTAGAAGAAAAGCTGAAGTTGTTGCAAGAAACGCTTGAGCAAGTAATGGCCGAGCAACGCCCCGGACGTTAGTACAAAGAATTATGACTGCCTGGGATGTGCGCCAGCACGCCGATGTCCCTGAGCCGATGCTAGCAGTAAAGGGGCTCACTGGGCGACTATTGTGCAAGCTCGACATGTATCGAGAAGCCTGCGGTCGTTCCAATTGCGCCCCGCCTTGAACCAGTGGGTTCAAGGGCCAAGGCACGCAGCGGCATTCTGGGTGGTCACCCCTTCAAAAACCGTTATTCGTTAATCGTTATTCGTTATTGGTGCGCTTTTGCTTTTCCTCGTCTACGAGTCGGCGGACGTCGGATAGCAGTTCTTGTGCATCAAAGATGATGCCATCTTTGATGGTGTAGCGAATGCCTTTGGTGCGCATTGGCTCATTGTTTTCATCGAGCTTGTAGTGGCCTGTACCGTACAGCACCTTAAAGTTTGCTAGCGGGTTTTCGTCGACCACAATTAAGTCGGCTTTTTTACCCGGCACCACACTGCCAATTTCATCTTCAAGGCCAAGCGCTTCGGCGCCGTTAAGCGTTGCAGCTTGAATCACTTCAAGCGCATTGAAGCCTGCTTCACGTAATAATTCCAATTCGCGGATGTAACCAAAGCCGTATATTTTGTAAATGTAACCTGCATCTGAACCTGTGGTGATGCGACCACCATGGTTTTTAAAGTCGTTTAAGAAGGTCATCCACAATTGGTAGTTCTTGCGCCATGCAACCTCTTCATCAGTGGTCCAGTCAAACCAATATGAACCGTGCGCATAGCGGCTGGGCGTAAAGAAGTCCCACAGTTGCGGTAAGGTGTATTCGTCGTGCCAAATGGCCTGGCGCTCGCGCATCAAGTCACGGCTCGCTTCATAAATAGTAAGCGTGGGGTTAATGGTAAAGTCGAGCGCAATCAACTCATCACGTACTTGATTCCATTTTTCTGAACCCGGTTTTGCAGCTTGTGCCCAGAGCTTACCTGCTTCACGGAAGCGATCTTGTTCGTTGTTGTAGTTGTAATCGGCCGGATAGTTCTGAATTTGCTGGCCGGTAAACAACGCCTCAGGCAACCCATACCAGTGCTCCATGCTACCCAAGCCTAAACGGGCTGAGTCAATAACGCTGGTACGTACCACGTTCAACTGCGCATGGTGCATCATGGTGCCAAGCTTTTGCTGGTTAGCTTCATCAAGCGCAGCAGCCATCACTTTCGGGGTTGCGCCAAAGAATTTTATCCCCGCTGCGCCCTGTTTTTTGATACCGCGTACCCAATCACGGGCTTGTTCGCCGTTAAAAATAGGAGCGTCAGCGCCCATTCCAAAACCTGCGTACGGAATAAGTCGCGGTGAAACAATTGAATTCTTCTCGGCCTGTTGCTGATGCCACTTGGTCCAGTCCAGACCGTTAAAGCTGCCCGGTTCACGCACTGTGGTAATGCCGTGTGCCAGCATGAGCTTCAGCACGTATTCAGCTGGAATGCCTTCAGCAGAGCCACCAATGTGGCCGTGCATATCAATGAAGCCCGGCAGAACATATTTACCGGTTACATCAAGTTCGGTGTCGTTAGGTCCAGCTTCCGGCCGCCCTTCCGCTTTAATTGGCACCCCAGGGTTACCAACACTCACCACATTCACAATACGGTCGTTTTCGATAACGATATCCACCGGCCCTTGTGCCGGTGCACCCTCACCGTTTATCAAGGTTGCCCCACGCAAAATTAAACGTGTGTAGGGGCCGTCACCTTGGTCACCCCTGGCTGGAGCTTTTGGCGGTGCAGCGACAGCTGTACTGGCTATCACAAAGGTCAGGGTTAACGTGGTCAGTAATTGGCGTATCATGGTATAACTCACTGTTATTCGATTTATTATGCAACTAAGGATATCAGCGCCGTGTCGCAACAGCAATTACGCAGCCACCTTCTCAACGCACGCGCTAGCCTATCTGCCGCAGAGCGCGATGATGCGGCGCGACAGGTGGGTGAACACTTACTTAGCCTGCCTGAGCTGCGCCAACCTTGTACACTGGGCAGTTACTTTAGCGTACGCGCTGAGTTACCCACCCATGCCATAAACCAACAACTTATGGATGCGCAGCATCAACTTGCTTTACCCATTTTACACCCTATTCTTGCGGGGCATTTGTTGTTCCTGAGGCTCAGCGAAACCACCCACTGGACCCACAACAAATACGGTATTCCTGAGCCGGAATTAAACGCGCAGCACATTGTGCCGTTGCAACACATGCAGGTGCTGCTGGTGCCGCTGGTGGGGTTCGACCGCAGTGGCAACCGCATGGGTATGGGCGGCGGTTTTTATGACCGTACCCTAAGCGCTTGGCATAAGGGGCATATCAAAAACCTGCTGCCTGTTGGTTTGGCGCTTGATTGTCAGCTGGTGGATGAACTGCCCAAAAACCCTTGGGATGTGCCGCTACCGATGGTGATTACGCCCGCGAAAATATGGGACTTTCGCAGCTAAGACTGTATACTCAAAGGCCATAGACAACTGACTGTGGGAATCCGTATGACGACCTCTCAAGACCAACTCAAAAAGCAAGCCGCTGAAGCCGCATTAAAATACATAGAACCCAATACCATTGTAGGCGTTGGCACCGGCTCAACTGTTAATTTTTTCATTGACGCACTCGCCACCATGAAGAATGACATTGAAGCTGCGGTTTCAAGCTCGGAAGAGTCCACCAAACGTTTAAAAGCCCATGGTATTGAAGTGGTTGAGCTCAACAATGTCGGCAGCCTACCTGTTTACGTTGATGGTGCCGACGAAATTGATGAACACCTGCGCATGGTGAAAGGTGGCGGCGGCGCCCTGACGCGCGAGAAAATCATCGCTGCCGTAGCCGATAAATTCATCTGCATTGCGGACGAAAGTAAGGTGGTTGGTCGCTTGGGTAACTTCCCTGTCCCTGTAGAAGTGATTCCTATGGCGCGCTCTTACGTTGCCCGCCAAATTGTGAAGCTGGGCGGCGACCCTGTGTGGCGACAAGGGTTTGTCACCGACAACGGGAACGTCATTCTGGATATTCATAACTTTGATATCTTAGACCCTGTTCAACTGGAACAACAATTGAATAGTATTGTAGGTGTTGTCACCAATGGCCTCTTCGCCAAACGCGGCGCAAATATTGCCATTATCGCAAGCCCCGCAGGCTTAAAATTTATGGAGTAGAAATGAACGACGTGACCGCACCACAAGTTTCACTGGCCAAAGAGCGTATTCAAATTTTATTGCTTGAAGGTGTGCATGACAGTGCTATTGAAGTGCTTAAACAGCATGGCTATACCAACATTCGGGCATTGAAAACATCGCTCAATGAAGATGAGCTGTGCGAAGCAATCAAAGATGCGCACTTTATTGGCATTCGGTCACGTACGCAGTTAACCGCGAAGGTGTTTGCTGCGGCCGAGAAACTGGCAGCGGTTGGCTGCTTTTGTATTGGCACCAACCAAGTTGATTTAGAAGCCGCGCGCGACCATGGCGTGGTGGTATTTAACGCCCCGTTTTCAAACACCCGCAGTGTGGCTGAGCTGGTATTAGCAGAAATTATCATGCTGTTGCGACGCATTCCGGAAAAGAGCGCTGCGGCGCATCGTGGTGGCTGGGATAAAGCCGCAAAAGGCTCGTTTGAAGCCCGTGGTAAAATTTTAGGTATTATTGGCTACGGGCATATCGGTAGCCAACTGAGCATCTTGGCAGAGCAGCTGGGCATGCAGGTGCGCTATTACGACATTGAAACCAAATTGTCGCTGGGTAACGCGCTGCAAGTGAAGAGCTTAGACGCCTTACTGCAGCAAGCGGATGTGATTACGCTGCATGTTCCTGAAACCCCGCAAACCCAGTGGATGATTGGCGCAGAGCAACTGGCCAAAATGAAGCCTGGCGCGGTATTGATCAATGCTTCGCGTGGCACTGTGGTGAAGATTAATGCCTTGGCTGATGCGCTTAAATCGGGGCACTTAGCGGGTGCTGCAATTGATGTATTCCCGGTTGAGCCGAAGGGCAATAACGAGGAGTTTGAGTCGCCACTGCGTGGCCTGGATAATTGTATTTTGACACCGCACATCGGCGGCTCTACCCAGGAAGCACAAGAGAACATTGGCATTGAAGTGGCCGGTAAGCTGGTGCGCTATTCCGATAACGGGTCAACGTTATCTGCGGTTAACTTCCCTGAAGTGGCCTTGCCAACTCATGCTGGCGCACGCCGGTTGTTGCATATTCACCAAAACCGCCCTGGCATGTTAACGCGCATTAACCAATTGTTGGCTGACAACAACATCAACGTGTCCGGCCAGTATTTGCAGACTGACAGCAAAGTCGGTTATGTGGTGATTGATATCGACACGCCACCAACAAGCACGATTGCCGACGACCTGCTGGTTGAAATGCGCGCCATTGATGGCACGATTAAAGCGCGCGTACTCTACTAACAAAAACGCCGACATGATGTGTCGGCGTTTTGCTGCACGGCGTGCGGCTTAGCGGTTGCCTTTAACCGTTTTCTCCATCGATTCTGGAGATACGTGACGTACGTCTTTGCCTTTCACGAAGAAAATAATGTACTCCGCAATATTCTGGCAACGGTCACCGATACGCTCAAGTGAGCGCGCCGACCACAACACATTCATGACTTTCGGAATACCACGTGGGTCTTCCATCATGTAAGTCATTAACTGACGTGTGAGCGCTTCATATTGACGGTCAGCCTGGGCATCCATTTGATGCACTTCATAAGCTGAATCAAGATCCATCCGCGCAAATGCGTCAAGCACGCCTTGCAGCATGGCGAGTACTTGTTGGCCGAGGTTTTCCAAACTCACCAAAAACTGCTGCTGGTCGTTGTTGAAACTCTCAAGCGCTACACGTGCAATGCGCTCAGCTTCATCACCAATACGTTCAAGATCAGAAATGGTCTTGAAG
Source organism: Pseudidiomarina sp. (assembly GCF_048267825.1). Lineage (NCBI taxonomy): Bacteria > Pseudomonadati > Pseudomonadota > Gammaproteobacteria > Alteromonadales > Idiomarinaceae > Pseudidiomarina > Pseudidiomarina sp. The sequence continues at coordinate 25,474 of NZ_JBLWWR010000009.1, read as the reverse complement.
ATGGCAATCACTAAACGCAAGTCGCTTGCTGCCGGCTGACGCTTCGCAATAATTTGCACACATGCTTCGTCAATTTGCACTTCCAACGCATTGATTTTGTAATCGCGCTGCAGAATTTTTTCTGCCATTTCGTGATCGGACTTTTCAATGGCATGTAACGAATCGCGCAGTTGTTGTTCCACCAGGCCACCCATAGTGAGTACTTGGTTACGAACCGCTTCAAGCTCATCGTTAAATTTACCGGAGATATGCCGGCTCATACTGTTTTTATCCATAGCCTTCTCCTATTAACCGTAACGTCCGGTAATGTAGTCTTCCGTTTGTTTCTGTTCTGGCGTGGTAAACAAGGTATTGGTATCCGCGTACTCAATCAACTTACCCATATACATGAACGCCGTTTGATCAGAAACCCGTGCGGCCTGTTGCATGTTGTGGGTAACAATCACCACGGTAAACTGCTCTTTTAATTCCGTGATCAACTCTTCAATAGTAAGCGTCGAAATTGGGTCCAATGCCGAGGTTGGTTCATCAAGCAATAGCACTTCAGGCTCAATCGCAATTGCGCGGGCGATTACCAAACGCTGTTGCTGACCACCTGATAAGCCGAAAGCCGATTCGTTCAGTCGGTCTTTGACTTCTTCCCAAAGCGCAGCGCCTTTTAACGAGCGCTCAACCACTTCGTCCAACGTGCGACGGTCGTTCACACCCTGCAACCGCATACCGTACACAACGTTCTCGTAAATTGACTTAGGGAACGGATTCGGGCGCTGAAACACCATACCCACACGGCGGCGCAATGCTGCTGCATCAACGTCTTTTTCGTAAATATTTTTATCATGCAAGCGAATTTCACCACTTACACGGCAGATTTCAACCAAGTCGTTCATACGGTTAATGCAACGCAACAGTGTTGATTTACCACAACCTGACGGCCCGATGAAGGCGGTTACACGATTTTTCGGAATGTTCATCGAAATATCATATAAAGCCTGCGCATCACCGTAGTGCAAGTTCAAATTGCGAATTTCTAACGCAGTTTGCTCAGGCGTCAAATTTGCTAAGTCTAATGATTCGACATTGCTTGTGCTCGGGGTTACCGAAATCATAATGTTTAACCTTCTGCCCTAAAATTTATTAACGCTTTAACAGCTTAGTGTTCAAGCGAGCGATATTTTTCACGTAAATGGTTACGCACGCCAATAGCGGTCAGGTTTAGCCCGACAATTACGGTAACCAATAAAAATGAGGTGGCGTAAACGAGCGGACGCGCTGCCTCAACGTTTGGACTTTGGAAACCCACATCATAGATATGGAAGCCAAGGTGCATAAATTTCCGATCTAAATGGAAGTACGGGAAGTTGCCATCAACCGGCAACATCGGCGCCGACTTCACCACACCAACTAACATCAGCGGTGCTACTTCACCTGCTGCACGCGCCACGGCCAAGATTAAACCCGTCATAATTGCTGGTGAGGCCATCGGCAAAATAATTCGCCACAGGGTTTCGGCTTTGGTTGCGCCCAATGCCAAGCTGCCTTCACGCAAAGTGCTCGGAATACGTGATAGGCCTTCTTCAGTCGAAACAATAACCACTGGCAAAGTTAAAATCGCCAACGTAATTGCGGACCACATAACCCCTGGGGTACCGAAGGTTGGGCTTGGTAGTGCTTCTGGATAGAAAATTTGGTCCAGTGAACCACCAACCATATAAACAAAGAAGCCAAGACCAAATACACCGTAAACAATTGACGGCACACCGGCTAAGTTGATCACCGCAATGCGTATCAAGCGTGTGATGGCGTTTTTACCGGCGTACTCATGCAAGTATACGGCGGCGACCACACCAAACGGCGTTACAATAACGGACATCAGCAATACCATGAATACCGTACCGAAGATTGCAGGGAAAACCCCACCTTCGGTATTTGCTTCACGTGGGTCTTCCGATACAAACTTACCAATTTGCACAAAGAAGTGACCGATTTTACTGAATATACCCATGTCATTCGGGAACGTTGCGTCGAGTACGCGGTATAAAGGTATTGAAACCTCCATGCCCCGCATGTCGCGCATTACTACGCTGTCACGACTGGCTTGCTCGCGAAATGCGAACAACTGCTTCTCAAGCTCACGGTATTGCTCATTTAACGCCTGCTCTTCAGCACTAATGCGTTGTTTTTCGGCTTCCGTGAGTTGGCCTTCAAGGTCTAACGCACGGCTTTGCAAACGCAGACGGTTTAGCTCGTGATTAATTGCACCAATTTCGCCTTGCTGTAAGTCTGTGGCTTTCTCATTCAATTCAACTGCACGCTCAATGCGTTCAAACAGCACGTCACGGATATCACGATCGTTAACGACCGACTCGCCCTGCTCCAGTACATCGACAACGTAACCGTAAAAGTTACCGTCTTTCGAGCGCTCTAGCACACCTAAGTCAGCTGGCGTTTCGTCGCGAATAATCTGCGGTTTCATTACCCACATAAAGTCGAGCGGTACAAACTCACGGTTACCGACTTTAAACAGTTGACGCTCGAGCGTGTCGCCGTCAAAGCCATCGAGCTTTACGCCCGACTCTTGCAAGCGCTCAATTGGAACTTGTTCACGGTCGTAAACCTCGCCAATGATAACACGCGTTGATCCGTCATTGGCTTGCACTTCCACTTCGTGAATTTGTGCTGGCCAAAAGAACGACAAGCCGCGCCAGGCAATAAGTGCCAGTAGCCCGAGTACGGCAATAAGACTCACACTAACTGCACCGGCGGTGAGCCAAATGTACGGTTTTCCTGATTTAAACCATTTGTTCATGGAAATCCTCTAGCTTACATCGAGCTGTATTTTTCACGTAACCGCTGGCGTACAAGCTCTGCCAACGTGTTAAACGCAAACGTGAATACAAATAGAACAAAGGCAGCCAAAAAGAGTATTCGATAATGCGAGCTACCCACTTCTGATTCAGGCATTTCAACGGCAATGTTCGCAGACAATGTGCGCATGCCCTCAAAAATGTTCCAATCCATAATCGGCGTGTTACCTGTGGCCATAAGTACAATCATGGTTTCACCAACGGCACGGCCAAGGCCCATCATTACGGCTGAGAAAATACCTGGGCTGGCTGTTAACAACACAACTTTCGTAAGCGTCTGCCACGTGGTTGCGCCCAGCGCTAATGAGCCATTCGATAAATGGTTCGGCACACTAAATACAGCATCTTCGGCAATCGAGAAGATGGTTGGAATTACTGCAAAGCCCATGGCAATACCCACGACTAACGAGTTGCGTTGGTCAAACGTAATCCCTAATTCGTTGGTAATAAACTGACGTACGTTGCCGTCAAATAGCACCCGCTCTATAAATGGCGATAGTTCAAACGCGAACCAACTGACCAGTGCAACCACTGGCAACAGAATCAATGCGGCTCTGCCGTCCGTGAACTTGTTACGCCACGTTTTTGGTAAGCTGCTGCTTAGAAAAGCGACCAGAATAATCGCGCTTGGCACCAGAATGATGGTTGCGACAATTCCGGGCAAATAATTCTCAATAATCGGGGCTAGCCACAAACCTGCCAGGAAACCCAAAATAACCGTTGGCAGTGCTTCCATGATTTCGACAGTTGGTTTCACCACTTTACGCACACTTGGCGACATAAAGTAGGCGGTGTAAACCGCTGCAGCTAGGCCAATTGGCACAGCAAATAGCATCGCATACGCGGCTGCTTTTATGGTGCCGAATGAAATTGGCACCAAGCTAAACTTCGGCTCAAAGTCATCTGACCCAGAAGTGGATTGCCAAACGTACTGCGGCTCTGGATACCCTTCGTACCAAACTTCTTGCCAAATGCCACTCCAACTCACTTCTGGGTGTTCATTTTCAAGTTTGAAGGTATGCAATTCACCGTCACTCTGCATCAACAAGGTATTTGCCCGAGGGTCTATCACCACACGGTCTGCGCGCAGTTTGTCCGGGTGTTCAAGATACAGATCAGCTTCTGAAGTGGTGTGAAATACACCCACTTGCCCATTGGCGGACACGGTATAGAAGGTTCTGCGGTAATATTCAGCAACGATATCAACAATGGCATCGTCACCCGCTTTGAACTCACGAATGTATTGGTACTGACGGCCATTTTCACCAGCTACTTCAAACCACTGCGTGACCACGCCATTGTCGTGACCAAACATGACCGAGCTGGCGCCAGCAAGCAATTGCATGCTGGTAACTTCGCCGTAACGGCGACGTTCAATGTTAAGCAACTGACGCTCGGTTACTTTACCCGTGCGCGATACATCAAAAACGTAAAAACGATTGCCCTGGCGCACGAAAACCTGACTTAAGTTTGGCTGCACCAGAATATTATCAACGTCGCCTGTTAGCGGTAATTCAGTGAACTTTGATTCAAGCTCAACAGCGCCCGTTAAGAAGCTCTTGGTTGCCATGGCGTAATTGACAATAACTGTATTGTCGGCCGTTACGGCAGCAAATAGCGACGAGTCGCCATCATATTCATACGCCAATTGGGTGAGTGTGCGTTGTTTAGGGTCAACCTGAACCAGCTCACCATCGTTACCATAACCAACGTACGGCGTGGTTAGCCGCTGGCCTGCAGTAAACTTAGAGCGGAATTTTGGTTCGATAATGCGCACCTGCCCGTTTGCTACGGCATAGGCATAACGCTTCTTTTGTGGCTGCGTGGCAGCGAAGGCGGTAGGTTGTTCAGCGACCTGCTCGGATAAAATCACCTCACCAGGCTGCCAGTCTGTACCGGATTTTGTTTTCAGTGCGAAAAAGGTCAAATCACCTTGGTCACTGAATCGAAACCCGATTTCCGAATGCTCTTCCATGCCCATGGCAAGGGTTTGGCCCTGACCTGGAATGGCAAAGGATTGTTGCCGCTCAATTTCCACACCGCGGAAAATTGGCTCAACCACATATAACAAATAAAAGAAGATCAGTAGCAGTGCTATTAAGACTAATCCGCCGCCAAAGGTTACCCCCCAACGCGCGGCTCTATCTTTAAATAATCGCACATTACTGGCTCCCAACTCAGAGCGTTGTGATGCCGCCATTGCTGCCTCTTAAGTTATAAACCAACGAATGTATTTATGATGCCGCATAGTATAGACGTGTTCTATGACAGTATTGTTACAGTACTGTCATATTAGTGAAATTTTTCTGTCATGCAGCAAAAAGCCCGCTAGGAAATTAGCGGGCTTTTTCATGGTTCGTTTTGCTTAGTTTAAGCCTAAACGCTCAAGCTCTTGCTCAACCACAATGCGTGGTAATGGAATGTAACCGTCTTTGTCGACAATTTCCTGGCCAGCTTTTGACAATACCATTTTCAAAAACTCAGCTGTTGCTGGGTCTAACGGCTTGTTTGGATGCTTATTTACATAAACATACAAGAAGCGCGATAGTGGATACTTACCAGCAAGCGCATTTTCTGTGGTTGCGTCAACGTATTCTTCACCCGCTTCAACTGCTAATGGTACAGTTTTAACACCAGAGGTCATGTAACCAATACCTGAGTAGCCAATTGCGTTCAGTGACGTTGATACTGACTGCACAACTGATGCAGAGCCTGGCTGTTCGTTTACGTTGTTACGGAAGTCACCGTCACACAGTGCGGTTTCTTTAAAGTAACCGTACGTACCTGAAACGGAGTTACGACCGTAGATTTGCAAGTCGCGTGCGTCCCAGCTACCGGTAAGGCCTAAATCACCCCAACGACGTACTTCTTCGGTTGCACCGCATAAACGCGTGCTTGAAAACACAGCATCCACTTCAGCGATGGTCATGCCTTCGATTGGGTTATCTTTGTGTACAAATACTGCTAAAGCGTCAATGGCAACGCGAACTGCTGTTGGCTTGTAACCGTGACGTTTTTCGAAAGCTTCAATTTCTTTTGCTTTCATAGCGCGGCTCATAGGGCCAAAGTTTGAAGTACCTTCAGTCAACGCTGGTGGCGCAGTTGAAGAACCCGCTGCCTGAATTTGCATGTTCACATTCGGGTACATACGCTTAAATTCTTCAGACCAGAAGGTCATCATATTCGCGAGGGTATCAGAACCAACTGAAGATAAGTTGCCAGACAGGCCACTTACTTTTTCATATTCAGGTAAGTTGTCAGTTGCTTTCTGTGCTGTTGCCGAAAAGCTAAGTAAACCCGCTACTGCTGCTGTAATTAATGCCGATTTGAATTTCATAATAGACTCCAATCGTTAAAGTGTGTTGGCGTTAACCAACCGTTTAATCAGTAATTGGAGTCTATTTTAGTAGGTCAATATGACAGTAGTGTGACAATTATGACAAAACCGTCATTTTTTTATCACAAGCTCTTCGGAAATGCGGAAATAAAACCGCGAGCCGCGCCCAACTACAGAATCAATTTGCAGGCGGCTATGGTGGTGTTCCAAAGCTTGTTGCACGATTGCAAGGCCAAGACCTGACCCACCTTTCTTGCTGTTGCGGTCTTTATCAACACGATAAAAACGCTCTGTTAAGCGCCCGACATGCTCCGCTGGGATACCGGGGCCGTTGTCCTGCACGCTGAACTCGGCGTCTTGCCCAACCATTTTCCAGGTTACACGAATAACGCCGTTGGGCTGCGTGTAGTGAATGGCATTAGCCACCAGATTTGAGAACACGCTGCGCAGTTCGTCTTCAACGCCGTGAATTTGAATTGGCTGGATATCAAATTCAAGTGTGTGCTGCTTGTCTTGATTCAGCCGCTCCGCATCACTTTTCACCGTCTCCAGCATGCTGGGTACATTCACGACGCGCTCGAACATATCGGTACGGTGCACATCCATGCGCGACAGCGACAGCAACTGATCAACCAGGTTGCGCATGCGGTCGCTTTGGCCCTGCATATCACTCACCGCTTTGGTGAGCATCGCCGGCGGCATTGAGGCTGGATCGTCCAGCATCTCCAAATAACCTTGTAGCACAGTGAGCGGCGTTTTTAGTTCATGTGAAACGTTCGCGACGAAGTCTTTGCGCATTTGTTCCAACTGTTTCAGCTGGGTCACGTCACGTGCCATGAGCAAATATTGGTCGTCGCTGTAGGGCATGATACGCACTTCAAGCTCGATGTCTTCCCGCACCGGTGAAGGTATATGGATGTCTTCGCTGAAGTCGCCTTTTTGCAAATAAGTGACAAACTCAGGGTGCCGAATTAAGTTTGAGAGCCGAATACCGGTATCTGCTGGCCACTTCAGGCCAAAATAGAACTGTCCCAGTTTATTACACCAAATTAAGCCGCCGTCTTTGCGAAACACAATGGCGGCATCAGGGATTGCTTCTGAGGCTTCACGAAAGCGGCGCAGTAATCGGGCCAATGCGCGACGGCGCTGCTGGCTGCGGCGCTGGGTGCGGTAAATACCGTCATAGATGTAACTCCAGCTACCCGGAGCACTCGGCGGAAGCACTGTACGGCGATGCCATAACCAGTCCACCAGCTTGTATTGGTAGTAGTAATGCCACACCACCAGTGCAAACAATACAATGGCTAACGTTGCCCAAAAGTAATCGAACAACCAACCTAAAAAGCCCACTGGGATAATAAACCACAGCAGGCCTTTTAGAATAAACAGCACCGAATAGCGGCGATCCATGCTCAGAACCCGCCTTGTTTAGCTTTTTGAGAAACGATAGCCGACACCGCGAACGGTTTGCACCAAGCGGTCATGACCGTGGGTTTCAAGTGCTTTACGCAGGCGGCGTATGTGCACATCAACGGTTCGGTCTTCGACATAAACGTTTGTTCCCCAAACATGGTCAAGCAACTGCTCACGACTATACACCCTATCTGGGTGGGTCATAAAGAAGTGCAGTAGCTTAAATTCTGTAGGCCCCATATCCAAGCGTTCATTAAACGCCGTAATACGGTGCGAAACGGGGTCTAAACGCAGGCCTTCCACTTCCAGTGGCTCGTCAAGAGCGGTGGGCGCGACGCGACGGAATACAGCACGCATACGCGCCATCAATTCTTTCGGCGAAAAAGGTTTGGTCATGTAATCATCAGCACCAACTTCTAAACCGCGAACTTTATCTTCTTCTTCGCCGCGGGCGGTTAGCATAATGATTGGAATTGACCGGGTGAAATCATCACCCTTTAATTTTTTAGCGAGCTGGATTCCGGAACCACCTGGAATCATCCAGTCCAGTAAGATCATATCGGGGAACGGCTCTATCACTTTATCAAGTGCACTCTGGTAATCGCCTGCTTCAACAGCTTGATAGCCATGTTGTTCCATGACAAAACTTAGCATTTCACGAATTGGCGCTTCATCTTCTACAATCAGTATCTTTCTGGACATGTGCGTCACCTATTGATTTCAAGCACCGCCGATTATCTAGATACTTTATGACACTTTTATGAAAGTCGGCAAATTTGTTTCATTTATTTTAATTGAATGTCTATCCAAACCAGCCGATGGTCGGATGAAACTTCACGGTTACGCACGAGTTCAGCCTTTGCTGCGTTGGGCTCCGGCCAGAATACGCCCGCTTGAATCAGGCTGATACCCGCCACCGATGGTAAAACATAATCTGCGCGCTTGCGCCAACCGGCTGTGTGCGTTGATGCCTGCGGGTTATCCGGTGAATGCGCGGCCCCACCGCGACTTTCTGGCGTTATTTGCGCATTTACTTTGGGGTGTGCCAACAATTGAGCAATGGCGCCAGGAACGTTATCTTCGCTCTCAACCGACGCATTTAAGTCGCCGGCAATGACAAATGCTTGCCCCTCACCAAGACCGCCATAATTGCCATTATCATCGTAAATATAGTCACTTAAATGTGGCTGAATGTAATCCGCCCAAAACCTGATTTCATCGTGATTACGGCGCCCATTACGATCTTCTTTACCATCAAATACGGGTGGCGTTGGGTGGCTGACCAGCACGTGTAAAGTGTGTTGGTTGACAGCTATCGGCACATCCCAGTGCGACTTTGAGCTTAAACGAAATTCTTGCCACGCCGCAGTACTGTAAAACGGTTCACTGGTTCCTGGCTTCAATGGAGCAAGCGCGCCTGGCATGTCCTTCCATTTAAACATTTGAAAGGTACGCACTGCGTCCGTTTGAATTGGGTATTTGGACAACACCGCCATGCCGTATTGGCCCGGATACAAACCGAAACCCCAGGCGTCATTACCGGTGCCTGATGCATTACCATCGCCACTTAAGTCATAAGGGCTGGGCACGCCAGTATTCACCGGAGCAATGTAGGTATAGGGGTAATCAATTGGCGATTCGCCATTTTGGCTCACGGCTAAATAGTCGCGTTTAAATACGTCAATGCCTTGCTGCTGATCGATATAGTCAAATTCATTAAGTACGAGCACATCAGGGCGTGTGTGCTGCACAATTTCAGCTATGGCCTGTATTTGCGGATGTTGTTGCGCTAAAGCATCACGCAAAGCACTCGCGCCTTGGTGTGGAAGCTCTTCTGCAGCAAGGTAATTACTCGCATCCATGCTCACGTTAAAGGTAGCTACCCGCAATGCGACTGGCTCATTAATTTTTTCTTTGGGCATATCGCATCCTACTAAAGTAAGCGCAGATACAGACAAGATAAGGGCTGTATACAATTTCATCGGGGTGGCTGGTCCAATCAGGGTCGCGTTTAGATGTCGTAAAAGAATAAAGGTTCAATTTAATCTATGCAATTTACTTAGAAAATGCGTAAAATATTGTCATATAAATGACATCTTCTTGTGAAAAATTTTTTGTAATTGTCATCAAGGCGTAATAAATGCGGTATAGCTTTGAGTGAATTTTAAGTAAAACCAACAACAACCCAGGAAAATAAAATGAGCACCTCAATGCGATTTTCTCGCACCGCTAGTGCAATAGCCGTGGCCTTAGGCCTCGCTTCAGCATCAGCAGTTGCACAAGATACTTCGGCATCTATGCGTGGTTCTATCGTTGGCCCTACTGGTGAAGGCGCAGCGAACACTCGAGTCATCATAGAGCACGTTCCTTCAGGCAGCCGCTTAGAAGTTACCACCGACGAAACGGGTAATTTCATTGCAAGTGGTTTGCGCGTAGGTGGTCCGTACCGAGTTACTCTTGACTCAGACCTGTACCGCGATACAACTTACAGCGAAGTTTTTCTGAAACTTGGCGAAACTTATCGTTTAACCGCTCAGCTTGAGCAATCAAACGTTGAGCGTATCACTGTTACTGGCGCGGCGCTAAACCCAGCCAGCATGAACAGCGGTTCAACCAGCTCGTTCGGCGAAGACAATATTCGTAACATGCCGACCTTTAACCGCGACCTGAAAGACATTATTCGTCAAAACCCACTTGCAGTAAACTTGGCTGACGAAGATAGCTCTTTGACTGTTGCTGGTAGCAACCCGAAATACAACTCAATTACTGTTGACGGCATCGGCCAAAACGATGACTTCGGTTTGAATGGTAATGGTTATCCAACTCAGCGTTCACCTATTTCTGTGGCTGCTGTTGAACAGTTGTCAATTGACGTTGTGCCATTCTCTGCAAAAGACGGTGGTTTCAGTGGCGCTAAAATCAATGCTGTAACGAAGTCAGGTACCAACGAATTTGAAGGCGAAGTATTCTATGAATACACCAGCGATTCATTAACTGGTAACCCAGATGCTTCTCGTTATGAGCCAGATGCAGCAGCACCTGATTTAGACTTTTCTGAAAAAACGTGGGGCTTCGCAGTTGGCGGTCCAATTATCAAAGATAAATTATTCTTCTTTGTTAACTATGAAAAGTATGAAGAGCCAAAATCTGTAGAGCGCGGGCCAATTGGTGGCGCGGCTAACCAACAAGCTTCAGTAACACAAGATGAAGTTGACCAAATCACTCAAATCGCGCGTGATGTTTATGGCGTTGATGTGGGTACTTGGAACGCAAACCCAGTGCAAGAAGACGAAAAAATTCTCGTTAAACTCGACTGGAACATTAATAACAATCACCGTGCTGCTTTTACTTATCAAACAGCTGAAAGCAACGCGACCAACAATAACGGCGGCAGCTCAAGCACTTTACCGTTGTCTTCACGTTGGTACGATAAGAGCGAAAAGCTTGACGCTATGGCGTTACAAGTTTATTCAAACTGGACCAGCAACTTCTCAAGTGACATCAAATTATCACGCAAGAACGTTGAAACTGCGCAAGCACCTTTGCTTGGCTTAAACTTCGGTCAGGTTAACATCCGTACTGCAGACGGCACTGTGCAAATTGGTCCGGATCAATACCGTCACGCGAATGCCTTAGAGAACACCACAACTGAATTCCAGTTCAACGGTGAATACTTGACTGGCGACCACGCTATCGGTTTCGGTTACGAATATGAAGAAGTCGATATCTTCAACTTGTTCGTACCTGCTTCATTAGGTGTTTGGGATTTCGATACAATTGCTGACTTCGAAAACCAAGAAGCTGCATACTTTGCTTATCGCAATGCCTTCACGAACAACGCAAACGACGGTGCTGCTAGCTTAACGCCTGCAACTCACGCGTTCTATATTGAAGACACGTGGACGCCATCTTGGGACTTAGAAGTAAGCTTTGGCTTACGCTATGAGCGTCAGTCCGTTGACGGTACACCACGTTACAACCAAAACTTCGAAGACCGTTACGGCTTCGCGAATACTGAAAACTTAGACGGTCGCGACATCTGGATGCCACGTGCTGGCTTCAAATATCAGCTTAACGACAACTATCGCTTACGCGGTGGCTTCGGTCGCTACGCTGGTGGTCGTCCAAATGTTTGGATTTCAAATGCCTACTCTGTTGACGGTGTAACTGTTGTTGACGCACCATTCAGTGTTACAAGCAACTATCAGTCAGGCGTTGACATCACCACTATTCCACAAGAAGTGCGTGACAGCTTAACTGCTGGTGACGGTAACACCACACCTATCGACCCGAACTTCGAACTGCCAAACGAATGGCGTTACAGCCTTGGCTTGGATTACGAAGGTGATTTAGGCTTCTTAGGTGAAGACTGGTACGCAAGTGCAGAATATATCCGCACCCGTAAGCAAAACGATGTTCGCTGGGTTGATTTAGCCCGTCGTCCATTAACGGATGCTGATGGCAATGTGGTAACAACTTCTGATGGCGGTCGTATCATCTATGTTGTTGATGACCCATTAGATAACTTCACCCCAACTGAGCCAGGCGAATTCGGTGGTGTTGACCGTTATGACGTGATGTTAACCAACGGCTATGGTGGTAATAGTAATATTTACACCTTCTCGCTTGGTAAAGCGTTCGATAACGGTATCTCATTGAACACTTCATACACGCATCAAGACGTAAACGAAGCAGTTAATGGTGGTTCATCGCAAGCAGCGTCGAACTATCAATACGTAACCGCACTTGATCGTCAAAATCCGTTGCCTGCAACTGCTGGCTACGAAATTGAACATCGCTTCGTAATTACTGCGCAATACAGCACTGAGTTGTTTGCTGGTTACGAGTCGAAGTTTGCAATGTTCTTTGAGCGTGTATCAGGTCGTCCATTTAGCTACGTAATGAGCTCATTCCGCGACTCAGACCTTGGTGACCAATCAGCGTTTAACCGTTCAAGCCAATACTTAGCGTACATCCCAACGGGTCCAAACGATCCGAATGTTGTGTACGAAGGTGGCTTAACGTATGACGACTTAGCACAAATCATCGCTGATAAAGGCCTTGAGCAGTATGCTGGTGGTTATACGGGTCGTAACGAAGCACGTGGTCCATGGAACACCAACATCGACTTACGTTTCGAGCAAGAACTTCCAGGCTTCTGGGAAGGTCACAAAGGTGCCTTGTATCTTGACGTGAAAAACGTGGTTGCTCTATTCGATAAAGATTCAGCGCAACAACACGTGATTCCATTCGCAGATACGACCCAAGGTATTGTTGACTTCGGTGGCTTGACTGATGAAGGTCAGTACATCTACGCACCAGTGTTTGGCGGCTTAGATGACTATGCACCAACGCGCTATCGTGCAGAAGCTTCAACGTGGCAAGTAAAAGTAGGTGTTCGTTACAACTTCTAATTGTTAGAAGTTACTCGAAAACATCAAAGCCCTCGCATATGCGGGGGCTTTTTTTTATCATAGCCAATAACCTAACTAAAACTGAATCAAACTATGCACCACGAAGATTTTATGCGCCGCGCGCTAGAGCTTGCTCAAACCGCCGAGGAATATGGCGAAGTGCCCGTTGGCGCAGTGCTTGTGCTGAATAATGAAATTATCGGTGAAGGCTTTAATCAAGTCATCACCCTGAATGACCCGTCTGCGCACGCGGAAGCTCTGGCAATTAGAGCAGCGGGGCAAGCATTAGGTAACTATCGACTCGTCGACACCACCTTGTACGTTACGCTAGAACCTTGTGCTATGTGTGCAGGTTTAATCACCCATGCGCGCATAAAGACGCTGGTTTATGGTGCAACAGATCCTCGCACCGGTGCAGCAGGTACTGCCATTGAAGTGCTAAATCATAGCTCTATGAATCATAAGGTGGAGATTATTGGCGGTGTTCTTGCGGAAGAGTGCGGCGACATTTTGCGAAACTTCTTCCGTAAACGGCGATAAACCGGCATAAAAAACCCGACGGAGATATCTGCGTCGGGTTTTTGTTTTAAACGTGCTGTTTCTATTTAACCAAGATAAACACGTGCGTTGCGGAACATACGCATCCACGGGCTGTCTTCGCCCCACTCATCTGGATGCCAGCTATTCGCGACGGTACGGAATACCCGCTCAGGGTGCGGCATCATAATGGATACGCGGCCGTCCTGCGTGGTTAAACCGGTGATACCTTCTGGCGAGCCGTTCGGGTTCGCTGGGTAGGCACTCGCAACATCACCACGGTTGGTAATATAGCGCATGGTTACCAGCCCTTCATTATTCACGGTAGCAAGGTTACTGCCTTTAAACTCAGCACGGCCTTCGCCGTGTGATACCGCGATTGGCATGCGTGAACCCGCCATACCGTCAAAGAACAATGAATTACTCTTTTGAACTTCAACCAAGCTAAAGCGCGCTTCAAAACGCTCAGAGCGGTTCGTCACAAAGTGTGGCCATGCTTCTGCACCTGGAATCAGTTCTTTCAGGTTCGACAACATCTGGCAGCCGTTACACACGCCTAATGCGAAGGTTTTGTTGCGCTCGAAGAAAGCAGCGAACTCATCGCGTGCGCGGCTGTTGAACAGAATCGATTTTGCCCAACCTTCACCAGCGCCAAGTACGTCACCGTACGAGAAACCGCCACAAGCGACCAAGCCATTAAATTTCTCAAGGCTTACGCGGCCACTTAAGATGTCACTCATATGCACATCAATTGCGGCAAAGCCTGCGCGGTCAAACGCTGCTGCCATTTCAATGTGCGAGTTAACACCCTGCTCGCGCAAAACGGCAACCATAGGGTCACGTCCAGTATTGATATAGGGTGCGGCAACGTCTTCACTGACATCAAAGCTTAAATCGGCAAATAGGCCTGGGTCATTGAGGTTTTGCTTCGCCTCAAATTCTTCATCGGCACACTCAGGGTTGTCGCGTAAACGCTGCATTTGGTGCGTGGTTTCTGCCCAAATCGCACGATAATGGCTACGCAAATGCGAAAGCACTTCTTCGCCATTTCGGTTAAAGCGCACCACGTCTTCACGTACCGGACGCCCGATAACGTGTACACAGTCTTCCAACCCATGTTCCGCATAAACTGCCAGCACATTGTCCAATTGCTCAACGCTTACTTGCACCACAGCACCGAGCTCTTCGCTAAATAACGCGGCCAAGTCGTCATCACCGAGTGTATCCAGTGCAACTTCAACACCGCAGTGACCGGCAAAGGCCATTTCTGCTACTGCCGCAAATAGTCCGCCGTCAGAACGATCGTGATAAGCCATAAGTTTCTTATCATGAACTAACTGCTGGGTTGCATTGAAAAAGCCTTTCAAAACTTCAGCGTTATCAACATCAGGAGTCATATCACCCAATTGGCGATAAACTTGCGCCAACGCCGACCCGCCCAAGCGGTTTTTCCCGCTGCCAAGGTCAATCAGCAACAGCTTGCTGTCACCCTTGTCCACACGTAGCTGTGGCGTTACCGTGCGGCGCACGTCGCGCACGCGGCCGAATGCGGTGATCACCAGGCTTAGCGGCGCAGTAACAGCTTTTTTGCCCTGCTCATCTTGCCACTGGGTTTTCATCGACATGGAGTCTTTACCCACTGGAATAGTAATTCCAAGCGCTGGACATAGCTCTTCGCCAATGGCTTTCACTGCTTCGTATAAGCCGGCATCTTCACCTGGGTGACCCGCTGCGGCCATCCAGTTTGCAGATAATTTAACGTTTTTAAGGTCGCCAATATCAGCAGCCGCAATGTTAGTCAGTGACTCGCCCACGGCCATTCGCGCGGATGCTGCGTAATTTAACAGCGCCAGTGGCGTGCGTTCACCCATGGCCATTGCTTCGCCAGCGTAGGTATCGTAGCTGGCTGCTGTCACGGCTACATCGGCGACTGGAATTTGCCACGGCCCGACCATTTGATCGCGCGCGACTAGACCTGTCACGGTGCGGTCACCAATGGTAATTAAGAATGTTTTTTCAGCAATTGCGGGCAGTCGTAATAAACGTTTTGCCGCTTCATTAATCTTGATGCCTTCGCGAGCAAGTGCTTCACCGTTAACCTGTTGTGACTTCACGTCACGGTGCATTTTCGGCGGCTTGCCGAGTAATACATTCAGCGGCAAATCAATCGGCTTGTTCTCAAAATGCGCATCGGTAAGGCTAAGATGCTCAGCTTCGGTAGCTTCACCAATAACCGCAAATGGCGCACGTTCGCGCGCGCAGATGTCTTCAAATACGCTCATGCGCTCTGGCGCAATTGCCATCACATAACGTTCTTGCGACTCGTTACACCAAATTTCCAGCGGCGACATGCCTGGTTCGTCGTTCGGGATTTTCCGCAGGTCGAATTTACCACCGCGACCACCGTCGCTCACCAGCTCAGGCATTGCGTTCGATAAACCGCCTGCGCCAACGTCGTGAATAAATACAATCGGGTTTTTATCGCCCATCTGCCAGCAGCGGTCGATCACTTCCTGACAACGACGCTCCATTTCTGGGTTGTCGCGTTGTACCGATGCGAAATCAAGATCTTCAGTGGAGGTGCCCGAAGTCATTGACGAGGCAGCACTGCCACCTAAACCAATGTTCATGGCTGGCCCGCCAAGCACAACCAGCTTCGCACCAACCGGAATTTCGCCTTTTTCAACGTGCTGCTCACGAATATTACCCAAGCCACCGGCAATCATAATTGGCTTATGGTAACCGCGAATCTCTTCGCCATTGTGGCTGGTTACTTTTTCTTCATAAGTACGGAAATAACCTGTTAACGCAGGGCGGCCAAACTCATTATTAAATGCTGCGCCGCCTAATGGCCCCTCGAGCATAATATCGAGTGCAGTCACAATACGATCAGGCTTGCCGAAGTCTTCTTCCCATGGCTGTTCAAAGCCTGGAATACGCAAGTTAGAAACACTAAAGCCAACCAAGCCAGCTTTTGGTTTTGAACCACGACCGGTAGCGCCTTCGTCACGAATTTCGCCACCAGAACCGGTTGCCGCACCAGGGTATGGTGAAATGGCTGTTGGGTGGTTGTGCGTTTCTACTTTCATTAAAATATGAATCGGCTCATGGAAATAGCTGTATTCGCCTGCAGCATTTGAACCGGTCGGGTACGGATAAAAACGACCCGCTTCTGAGCCAACCATAACTGCGGCATTGTCTTTGTATGCCGAAAGCACGTTGTCAGGAGTAATCTCGTACGTGTTTTTAATCATTTTGAACAACGATTTCAGTTGTTCTTTTCCGTCTATGGTCCAATCGGCATTGAAAATCTTATGGCGGCAATGCTCTGAATTCGCTTGCGCAAACATATAGAGTTCAATGTCGTTCGGATTACGCTTTAATGCGCTGAAGTTTTCAAATAAGTAATCAATTTCGTCGTCAGCCAGCGCGAGCCCCATAACCACGTTGGCTTGTTGCAGCGCATCGCGGCCACCTTGCAATATATCGATACTTTGTAGCGGCGCAGGCTCAGCTTCGGTAAATAGCACAGCAGCTTCATCAAGGCTGTCGAGTACCATTTCTGTCATGCGGTCATGAATCAACGCTGCGGCTTGTTGCTGCTGCTCTGCGCTTAGGTTGCCAGAAAGGTAATAGGCAATGCCGCGCTCAATTCGATGGATTTGGGTGAGGCCACAATTATGAGCGATGTCGGTAGCTTTAGACGACCATGGAGAGATTGTTCCTTGGCGAGGAACGACAACAAGCAACTGCCCTTCCGGAATATGAGAAGCCAGTGCAGGCCCATAAGTGAGTAGCTTCGCTAATACCGCATTAGAGTCATCATCAAGCTTTTGCTCAACATCAACAAAATGCATGTACTCGGCGTATACTTCAGCGACAGGTAGACCGGCACTTTGCAAACGTTGCAATAACTTTTCAGTTCGAAAATCAGACAAAGCGGGGGCACCGCGTACTATTTCCACAGACATGTCTCCAAAAATTATGGGGAAATTATTCTTGTTTCTCAGTTAATCTAAACCATTTCTGCCGACGCTCGGTCTGCAAATGGCGTCGCTTACGCAACCAAGCGCGACGGCGCTCGGGTGATACTAATCGGCGGCTCTTATTGCGCATTATTTCACTCCATCACCACTTCCCTCAGGGATAATGATTTCCATAGATTTAGCTGGGATGCGTCCGCGCTCGTCCAACCAAACCAACGTGTCGAAATAGCGACGTATGTTCCCTACGTATCGCACCGGTTCATCACCACGCGCAAACCCAAATCGGGTTTGTCGATAAAATTTCTTTTGACGTAATAAAGGTAGTCGTTTTCGCACATCTATCCAACGATCGGCGTCTCCGCCTTGTTGCTGGGTTAAAATACGTGCGTCTTCTAAATGACCGTAGCCGATATTGTAAGCGGCTAAGGCAAACCAAATTCGATCAGGCTCAGGTATTCTGGCTGGAATTCGCTCCAACATGCGTTCAAAGTAACGCGCACCGCCTTCAATGCTTTGTTCTGGATTCAATCGGCTGGTAACACCCATTGCTTTTGCCGTTGGCAGGGTAAGCATCATCATGCCGCGTACACCTGTTGGCGACAGCGCGCGCGGATTCCACAGACTTTCTTGATAGCTTATTGCAGCTAATAAGCGCCAATCGAGCGCGCCTGCATACTTTTCAAACGAGTCACGATACTTCGGCAATACAGTCTGCACTGCATTAATAAACAAGCTGGTATCAACGTAGTTAAAACTCGATACATGGCCATAATGCTGATCAAGCAACTGCGACAGCTGCCCGGAATGGCGCAAATTACCAAAGAAATCGATCACTTCAGAATATAAAGAAGAATCGACTTGTTGGTTAACAAGCCAAGCAATGTCTACGTTGTCACGCACGGTGAATGCAACACTTAAATCGGGGTAATAGCGCCGTTGAATGTCGAGTGTGTTGCTATCGGCAATGGTGTAGGCAATATCACCCTCAACAACCTGACGTAACAGCTCACTGGCATCATGGTCATCCGTTGTACGCCACTGTAAGTTTGGGTAGTCAGGGGCGACACTTTCCAACCAGTCCTGATGGCTGGAACCTTCCACCACCACCAGTTCGGCATCCAGTTCTTCTAAACTACGCGGCCTGTCTCGCGAACCTTGCCGAAATACAATGCGCTGGGCCACTTCCATGTACGGTGGGCCAAAGCGAAATCGTTCGGCACGTTGAGCTGTGCGGTCAAGCCCGGCGGCCAATAAATCAACCTCGCCGGAATCGAGCAAGTTCAACAGATTTTTGACGTTGTAGCGCGACACCATTTCGAGCTCAACGCCGAGCTCATCGGCAAAGTTCTGGGCCAGTATAAATTCAATACCGGCCTGGCCTTCTGCATCGAGATAATAGCTGGTTGGCCCTAACAGGGTGCCAACACGCAATACCCCACGTGCTTTTATAGCCTCAAGCTGGCTGGGCTGTGTCTCAGGTGTACACCCAAGCAACAACCCGACAAGCAATAAGCTAGCCAGCCAACGAAGCACGTGCTATTCCCACTCTATCGTTGCAGGCGGTTTACCCGATATATCGTAAACCACGCGCGAAATACCATCGATTTCGTTAATGATGCGGTTCGACACTTTTTCGAGTAACTCGTAAGGTAAATGAGCCCAGCGCGCGGTCATAAAATCTATGGTTTCTACTGCACGCAACGCGATAACCCAATCGTATTTACGGGCATCGCCCATTACCCCAACCGAACGTACCGGCAGGAACACCGCAAACGCCTGATTAACATCGTGGTAGATGCCAGCATTACGAAGCTCGGTGATGAAAATATGATCGGCGCGGCGTAACAGGTCGCAATACTCTTTTTTGACCTCAGCCAGAACCCGAACACCTAAGCCTGGCCCAGGGAACGGATGGCGGTACAGCATTTCGTACGGCAGGCCAAGTTCCAAGCCAATTTTGCGTACTTCGTCTTTAAACAGTTCGCGCAACGGCTCAACCAGGTTGAGCTTCATGTCTGCTGGCAGCCCACCAACATTGTGGTGCGACTTGATAACATGTGCTTTGCCAGTTTTCGACCCTGCCGATTCAATCACATCGGGATAAATTGTGCCTTGGGCAAGAAATGATACATCTTTGATGTGACTTGCTTGTTCATCAAAGATGTCAATAAATACACCACCAATAATCTTACGTTTCGCTTCTGGATCATGCTCACCAGCAAGCGCATCAAGAAAACGGTTCTCGGCATCAACATGAACAATGTTTAACCCGTAGTGGTCACCAAACATTTCCATTACTTGCTCAGCTTCTTGCCAACGCAACAAGCCATTGTCGACAAATACGCACGTTAGCTGATCACCGATTGCACGGTGCAATAACATTGCGGTTACTGAACTATCAACGCCGCCGGATAAACCAAGTACAACTTTTTCGCTGCCAACTTGTTCACGAATTCGAGCCACTGCATCATCAATAATGTGTGCGGGTGTCCAATTGCATTCGCATTCGCAAATCTCAACTACAAAGTGCTCAAGCATGCGCAGACCCTGGCGGGTATGCGTTACTTCCGGATGGAACTGCACGCCATAAAAATCACGTGTGTCGTCAGCCATTGCCGCAATTGGGCACGTTGGCGTTTGTGCAACAATGTCAAAACCTTCAGGTGCTTCAATAACTTTATCGCCATGGCTCATCCAAACGTCTAGTAGCGGATTGCCGTTTTCGTGCACGCTGTCTTCAATGTGGTGGAACAATGCGCATGGCGCAATACGCTCAACCTGTGCATAACCAAACTCACGCTCTAGCGAACCTTGAACTTGGCCGCCCAGCTGCGCCGCCATAGTTTGCATGCCATAGCAGATACCAAATACCGGCACGCCCGCCTCAAATACATACTGCGGTGCACGCGGTGAATTTTCAGCGGTTACTGATTCTGGGCCACCCGACAAAATAATGCCGTTCGGTTTAAAGTTTTTGATGTCTTCGTCACTGACATCCCACGCCCACAATTCACAATAAACGCCCAATTCACGAACGCGGCGTGCTATCAGCTGAGTGTATTGCGAACCGAAGTCTAAAATTAAAATTCGATGTGCATGAATATCTTGCATGATTACTTAACCCATCCGGTAGTTTGGTGCTTCTTTGGTAATTTGCACATCGTGAACGTGTGATTCACCCATGCCCGCTGCAGTGACTTTCACAAACTGTGGCTTGGTGCGCATTTCTTTCATATTCGCAGAACCTGTTAAGCCCATTGCCGAACGCAAACCACCCATTTGCTGATGAATAATGGTGGCAATTGGTCCTTTGTAGGCAACGCGACCTTCAATACCTTCAGGTACTAGCTTTTCAGCTTCATTGCTCGCTTGGAAATAACGGTCTGATGAGCCATGGCGTTGGTTCATCGCGCCAATGCTGCCCATGCCACGATACGATTTGTAATAACGGCCTTGGTACAGCTCAACTTCGCCTGGTGACTCTTCCGTACCAGCCAGCATGCTGCCAACCATCACGCAGTCAGCGCCAGCGGCTATCGCTTTGGCGATGTCGCCTGAAAAACGGATACCACCGTCAGCGATTACAGGAATATTTGTTCCTTTCAACGCGTCAACCGCATCACTAATTGCTGTGATTTGTGGCACGCCACAACCGGTGACAATGCGCGTGGTACAAATTGAACCCGGGCCAATACCGACTTTAACGGCATCCACACCGGCATCGGCCAGCGCTTTTGCACCCGCACCTGTCGCAACGTTGCCGGCGATAATTTGTAAATCAGGGTACGTTTTACGCGCCCAGATAACACGGTCAATAACGCCCTGTGAATGACCATGCGAGGTATCAATTAACAACACATCAACGCCAGCTTCAACCAGCGCTTCAATGCGCTCGTCAGTGCCCGGGCCTACGCCTACAGCGGCACCCACGCGCAAGCGACCCAATTCGTCTTTACAGGCGTTGGGTTTATTTTCTGCTTTAGTGAAATCTTTAAGAGTGATCATACCGCGCAAGTGAAACGCGTCATCTACAACGAGAATTTTTTCAATGCGATGTTGATGCATCAGATTCAAAATTTCTTCGCTATCAGCGTTTTCTTTTACCGTGATGAGCTTATCTTTTTGCGTCATGATTGAGCTTACCAGGCGATTATCGTCGCGCTCTGCGCGCGTATCGCGACCCGTGATAATGCCGACCAATTCACCTGACTTTTCAACCACTGGAAAACCGTGGAAACCATGCTCAACCGCTAAGGCGCGAATTTCTCCAAGCGATGTATCTGGGCTAACTGTGATAGGATCAGAAACCACGCCGCTTTCGTACTTCTTCACTTTGCGTACGTGCGCAGCTTGTTCTGCAATTGTCATATTCTTATGAACGAAACCTAAGCCGCCTTCTTGCGCTAAAGCAATAGCAAGTGCTGCCTCGGTAACAGTGTCCATTGCGGCGGAAACCATCGGAATATTGAGTTCAATTGAGCGCGTTAACCGCGTGCGTAGGTCGGCTGTATGGGGTAATACAGTTGAATGTCCAGGGACGAGCAAAACGTCGTCAAAGGTAAGGGCTTCTTGAGCAATTCGTAGCATGGCAACATCTCACTGGCTGACTTAATGTTGCGAGCAGATTTTACTCGCAAACCGCTTTTCAGTAAACTGATTTTTTCAATTCTTACCGAGGTTTTCACATGCAGCAACCGCACATATTTACTGTTCATAGCTTAAATACCGAGGTGCGGCAGGTGCTTGAGCAAGGCTTCGGTTCAATTTGGCTGGTTGGCGAAATATCAAACTTTGCCGCACCAGGCTCCGGTCATTGGTATTTTACCCTAAAAGATGAGCGCGCGCAGATTCGTGCAGCAATGTTTAGAAATACCAATCAACGCGTCAAAATTCGGCCGCAACAAGGCATGCAGGTACTGGTTCGCGCCAAATTAACAGTGTATGAACCGCGGGGCGATTACCAACTCATCATTGAGCATATGGAAGATGCCGGTGCTGGCTTGTTGCAGCAAAAGTATGAACAACTCAAAGCGAAGCTGCAGGCTGAAGGCCTGTTCGATGCTGCGCACAAACAGGCGCTGCCCGAATCAATCAAGAAAGTTGGCGTCATTACGTCGCCCACGGGTGCGGCAGTGCGCGATATTTTAGCGGTGTTGAATCGCCGAGACCCAAGTATTGAGGTCATTATTTACCCGAGCTCAGTGCAAGGCCAAGCGGCCACTGGTGAACTATTAAATATGCTGCAGCGTGCGATATCGCGTAATGAAGTTGATGTATTGATTATGGCGCGCGGTGGCGGCTCACTGGAAGATCTCTGGTGTTTTAACGACGAGCAGTTGGCGTATGCACTGCACAGCTGCCCTATTCCAACCATTTCTGCGGTGGGTCATGAAGTTGATTTTACCATTTGTGACTTCGTTGCCGATGTGCGCGCCCCAACCCCGTCAGCCGCTGCAGAGTTAGTCAGCCGTGATCAGCGCGAAAACTTGCAACGGGTAACTCACTTAAGCCACCGTATTGAGCAGGCATGGCAGCGCCAACTCCGGCAATGGCAGCAACAAGCAAATTACTTAGTACAGCGCCTGCAACAGCGCGATCCGCAGCGACAACTGCAGCAAAACAATCAACGCCTTGATGAGTTGTCTTTGCGTGCGGGCAGCGCAGTACAACGTGTCGTGTCACAGCAACAACGTAATCAACTGCAGATTCAGAACCGCCTGCAAACCGTGCATCCAGAGCGACGCATTGCCCCATTGAAACAACAGCAACAGCAACTTCAGCAGAGATTACAGTTGGCGATGCAGCAACTGGTTAAACAACAGCGCCAGCACTATCAAGGGATTACCCAAGCATTGCATATGGTTAGCCCCTTGCAAACCATTGAGCGTGGTTACGCCGTGGTGCGAAAAGCGGATGGCAGCGTGGTGCGTAGCCCAGAACAGTTAGCAGCAGGTGAAGCCTTTCAGGTGAAAGTTGCGCAGGGTGATTTTACCGCCACGAAAACTGGCAACGAAAGCACTTAAATAGTTACTAGAAACTGAATCAGCGCATACCAAAGTGGCAAGGTGACAAAACATAAAATTACGCCATAACCCACAATAGCGGCGGATAATGTCGGCGCCAGCCCCGCCATAATTGCTAACGCGCCAGCCGAAATCATGGCAGGCATTGCTGCTTCCATAATTGTCACCTGCACGGCCAGCTGTTCCAGCCCAAACCCGTAGAGCACGGCCAATGCAACCAATGGCGTGGCAACTAACTTTAGCCCTAGAGCCCAATATAGCGGTGCACGATCTTCTTGCGGCAGACGGAATTTCAGCTGAAAGCCCACCGCGACCATGATGACGGGTACCAACGTGATTGCCAGCGAATCAATAAACTGACTTAAAACTTCAGGGTAATTAAAGCCACGCGCCGCAAAAGCGATAACCAATGCCACAAAAGGCGGGAACTTGGCTATGCGCCAGGCAATAGCACCGGCACTTGGACGTTGTGCACTGGTGCCCGGTTCATGGCTGTAAATAGCGGCAACGATGGTTGCGTAAATCGATAAGATGAAGAACGAGCCCAGTTGGTCGTAAAGCAACGCATAAGGGATGCCTTCAGTACCGAAAAAGGCCTCAATCATCGGGAAACCGACAAACGACGTGTTGCCAAGCGGCACCACAATCAACATTGCACCGGTGGTTAAGCGTGACCAATTCAGCCACTTTGCCAGAGCCAGTATGACCGGAACCGTCAATAACAGCAGCAACCAAGGCATTAACGCCGGATACAACAGCTCTTTGCCAAATGTCAGGCTGGGTATTTTTTGCAGCACCACGGCCGGCAGTGCAACGTAGATCACGTAGGCATTAAGAATTTGCCCCGTGTTTTGTGGAAATTGCCGACTACGTTGCAGCAATAAGCCAATAACAACGTAGCCAGCAATAAAGATGAAGTTTGCCATCAATCGCGTTCGTTATGAAAGATGGCAATAGTGTACCTTGCTTAAAACTTATGTTCGATACCAATCGCAAGATAACTCTGATTCACGTCGATGCTTTCTAGATCACGACCCGTATACCAGCTATAAACTTTGGTGTTTTTACCCAGTTTATAGTCGACGCCTGCAGCCAATGATGTTTGTTCGCCATCAACACTGAAATCCATCATTTGATACTGTGCTTTGAAGGTAAAGTTTTGATACGGATATTTAATACTCGCAACATAACCATCGGCTTCAGCAGTACCGTCTACTTGTTCCTGTTGTTGCCACATTAAGCCGACAACTGCTTCAGAAACCTTGGTGTAACCGACTAAACGCTCAATATCGTAACCGTCAACTTCACGGTCAATAGCGGCACCAACGTAAAAGCGTGTGTCGTCAAGACCTTCATCGCCGTAACTCACGCCAGTAGAGATGCCATCATCAACCAATGGATCATCGCTAGCAATATAGCTTACTGCGAAACGCACATGGTTAAACGCTGGTGAATAGTAGCTTACGCTGCTGCTTAAGCGGTTTTCACCTTCAAAAATGGCTTTAATGTCGCCTTCATAGTCGCTGAATAAGTCAATATCGCCTTGAATTGTTTTCAACACGGTATCGCGGCGGCCAATGGTGACTTCACCAAAATTGCCCTTCAAACCTATATATTGATTGCGCGATTTTAAATTGTCTGACCCGCCCAAATCGGCTACATCCACTTGCCATTCAAGCTTATAAATAACTTCAAGATCATCATTTAACTGCGTGCCACCTTGAATTCCGAAACGTGAAGCGTTCGATACCATATCGGTTTGCGAACCGTTTCCGTCATCAAGATCGTTACTTTGCAAAGAAACATTTATTTTACCGTAAATGTCCCAAGCTAATGGCTTCTCTTCGGCGAACGCAGGTTGAGTAAGTACTGCTACTGCCGCCGCAACTGCTGAGGTAAG
>NZ_JBLWWR010000008.1:0-102714 GCF_048267825.1 Pseudidiomarina sp. | reverse complement strand
TGATCCATTCCGAACTCAGTAGTGAAACGCTTCAGCGCCGATGGTAGTGTGGGGCTTCCCCATGTGAGAGTAGGACACCGCCAGGCTTTAAATCGAGAACCCCGAGCAAACGCTCGGGGTTTTTTTATGCCTGAAAAACAAACGCGTTACTGGTTAATCGTTATTGGTTATTGGAAAAAAAGAAAAGACCACTTCGAGCAACGAATAACGATTAACGAATAACGACCAACGATCTCGCCTTTCCATACTCATCGCCGTATAATTGCGGAATGAATGATGTTATCGAATCAAAGAACCTGTCTTATTTTCATAGCTTTCGCCTGCCTACAGAAGCGAAACAAGTTATTGTGCTTGACGATCTCTCACAGCTTAATTCCATACCGGGCCAAGCCTATATATTAGGTGCCGGATCAAATACTCTATTTCTTGAAAATGTCGAGTTTCCGATTCTACATGTGTGTTTAAAGGGCATCGAGATCCATGAAAGTTTGGATTTTTGGCGGGTGGATGTTGCAGCGGGAGAGAATTGGCATGAACTCGTTTGTAAACTGCACGCGCAAGGTATCTTTGGCTTCGAAAACCTAGCCCTGATTCCTGGCACGGTTGGTGCCGCCCCAGTACAAAACATTGGCGCTTATGGTCGCGAAGTAAGTGACTTTATTGAAAGTGTTGAAGTATGGGACCGCCAGAATCAATCTCGGTATACATTAACGAACGATGCCTGTGATTTTTCCTACCGCGATAGTATTTTTAAACAAAATCCGTCGCGTTGGTTGATAACGAGCGTACGGTTCAATATTCCAAAAAAATGGCGAGCTGAAGTCAGTTATGGAGAACTAAAAAGCCTCGGCTTGCCGGTTACGCCTGCAGATATACTTGAAAAAGTTATCGCAATTAGAACTGCGAAGTTACCTGACCCCGCGATTGTTCCAAACGCTGGAAGCTTCTTTAAAAACCCATTAGTTGAGCCTTCTCAACTGAAGCAATTAATTGTTCGTTATCCTGAAATGCCTCATTTCACTAGCCCCTCAGGGAAGATTAAATTAGCTGCGGGTTGGATGATTGATTATCTGCGATTGAAGGGGTATTCAATAGGTGGCGCAGGGGTGCATGATAAACAGGCATTGGTATTAATTAACAACGGCTCGGCTACCGGGAATGATGTATTAAATCTTGCGCGATATATTCAGGATAAAGTTAACGTTGAGTTCGGTGTTAACCTTGAAGCTGAAGTGCGTCTGATAGGTGGACAAGGAATGATTTCACTATGAAACCACAACGATGCGATAGAGTAGTTCAGGTAATAGAGCGACTAAGTGATGGTCACTTTCATTCAGGTGAAGCTCTTGGGGCGCTTTTAGGCGTAAGTCGTACCGCCGTAAGCCAGTATATCAAGGATATTCAAGCCCTTGGTGTGGATGTGTTTCGTATCACAGGAAAGGGCTATCGCCTTGCCGCGCCGTTAGCACTTATCAATATGGAACAAATCAAAGCAAATATTGCGGCTCAAGGTGAGCGGGTTGATAATATCCATCTTGAACGAATCTTAGCTTCAACGAATGATTATATTAAGCAAAATATTGGCCCGGAAATCGATTCTGGTTTTACGGTTTTCTCGGAGGCTCAAACGCAAGGCCGGGGTCGCCGTGGTAAGCGCTGGGTGTCGCCATTCGGCAGCAATTTGTACATGAGTATGTATTGGCGGCTTGATCAGGGTATGAGCGCCGCTATGGGGCTCAGTATCGCCTTGGGCACCGTTATCGCCGAGCTGCTATCTGAACTGGGTGTGTTCGATGTGGAAGTGAAGTGGCCCAACGATGTATTAGTTAACGGTAAAAAAGTGGCCGGTATCTTAATCGAACTCGAGGGGCAAGCTCTTGGTGTTGCTCATTCGATTATTGGAATTGGGTTAAACTTAACGATGCCACCTTGGTTGGCTGATCAAATTGATCAACCTTGGACTGATCTTTCCACGTTATTGAATGGTAAGTTTAACCGCGACGAAGTGGCGGCAGCGTTGGTTATCAAGTGCCGTAAGGCATTGCTGGCGTATAATGAATCTGGGCTCAATCGTTTCCTCCCAAGTTGGGAGAAATATGATCGGTTGGCGAAGCAACCCGTTCGTATTTTAATGGGCGATAAAGAACTGCATGGTATTGCCGAAGGTATAGACGAAACCGGTGCGTTGCTTGTAAAACGTGAAGGAAATTTAGAACGATTCCACGCTGGAGAGGTAAGTTTACGATATGGCGCATAAATTACTTATAGATGCAGGTAATACCCGAGTAAAAGCTGCACTGATGGACGCAGAAGGGCATCTAGAGCCATGGTTGAACGTTGCATATGATGAACTGGCTGGGCACACGATTTCATCGGACGTTGAGAGCGTGTGGCTTGCTGCTGTAAGCAGCAAAAATCGCAAAGAAGTCGTTGAGGCTTGGTTAAGCCAGGTTCCGTCTCTAAAGGTCAATTCGGTGGTCTCTGAAGCGGCTGCTTTTGGCGTTAAAAATTCTTACTCAGAGCCTAATAATTTAGGTGTTGATCGCTGGTTGGCAATGCTTGGTGCTTTTGATGAACAACCTAAAGCAACAGTGATTATTGATGCTGGAACCGCAATTACAGTCGATTGGATTGATGAACATGGACAACATCTTGGTGGCTGGATAGCGCCAGGGGTTAACCTAATGAAAACCTCAGTACTGGATCGCGCTCCAAATGTTTTTGCAGAGATACAAGCCGACGAGCATTGGGGAAAAGCGCAGCAACTCGGACAAAGTACACCAGACTGTCTATTAAATGGTTGCGTGAACACTTTTGTTGGGCTTGTTCGGCAGGCTATTTCGGTTTCTGAAACTGAGCTCGACTGGTTCGATTACCGTATTTTATATAGCGGCGGCTCAATACCGTTGTTACCGGCGGATATCAAACGCAGGGGCGAAGTGCGTACTGAATTAGTCTTACAAGGTTTGGCTTGTTACGCGCGTCAGGAAAAATGATATAAACTCGATACAAAAAAGCACAGCCTTGGCTGTGCTTTTTTTTGCTTACTAGGCTTATGACAAGCGGTCGCGAAAATCTTCGTAAGTGAACTTACGAATGAGTTCGAAGTGACCATCGCGTCTCAATATGCCGATGCCAGGGTGTTCAACGCCGTTAAAAAACGATGTCTTTACCATGGTGTAATGCATCATATCTTCAAAAATTATCCGATCACCTGGCTGTAGAGGATGCTCGAAACTGTAGAGCCCAATAACATCTCCCGCCAAACACGAATTACCACCGAGCTTGTACGTATATGGCAGCACACCCGGCTCTCGCGCATTGGTAATCGCTGGTCGATACGGCATTTCTAAAACATCAGGCATATGCGCAGTGGCGGAAATATCGAGCAGTGCGATGTGCCCATGGTTCTCAATAATATCGACTACTTCAGCAATAAGCGGGCCCGTTTGCCAAGCAACCGCTGAACCAGGCTCGAGAATAACTTGAAGGTTATAGGTTTGCTTCAAGCGTTTTAATTGGCTGATGAGATGCTCAACATCGTAACCTTGTCGGGTCATAAGATGACCGCCACCCAAATTGAGCCATTTCATCTTGTGCAAGATATCGCCAAACTTTTCCTCGACGGCTTCTAGCGTACGCTCAAGTGCGAGCGAGTCACATTCACATAGATTATGTACATGTAACCCCTCAATACCGGTGAGGTCTGCACCCTCTAAATCTCGCAGGCGAATCCCTAAACGCGAACCAGGTGCACTTGGGTCGTAGAGTTCAGTTTCGGCTTCTTGATGCTCTGGATTGATACGCAAACCAGCGGAAACACCGGCGGCGAGCACTTGTTCACGGTAGGTGTGCCATTGCGACATACTGTTAAACGAAATGTGATGCACCAGTGGTAGTAGAGCATCGATATCGGCTTGCTTGTATGCCGGCGCGTAAGCGTGCACTTCGCGACCAAACTCTTCGGCAGCGAGTCGAGCTTCCCACACAGAGCTTGCCGTGCAGCCTTTTAGGTATTCACGCACCAGCGGAAACGTGCTCCACATCGAGAAGCCTTTAAGCGCAAGAATAATATGCGCTTCACTTTCTTGTTGCACACGCTGCATCAATTTTAGGTTTTGCTCTAACGCCGCCTCATCACAGACGTAACAAGGCGACGGGATGTCCGAATTTAAGAACGGGTTTGTCATAGTTGTTAGCGCTTAAATGGAGAATCAGTTTCTACCACCTTCCATGGAAGGCCGTATTGGTTTAAACGGTTCATGAACTCGTCTGGATCGAACTGTTCCATATTCCATACACCAGGTTTCATCCAATGGCCCTGCAGCATCATTGACGCGGCAATCATTGCTGGAACACCCGTTGTATACGAAACTGCCTGAGCACCGACTTCTGCATTACAAACTGCATGGTCACAGTTGTTGTAGATGAAGATTGTTTTCTCTTTACCGTCTTTGATACCTGTTACGTACGTACCAATGCAGGTCATGCCGGTGTAACCTTCCGCTAATGACCCTGGGTTAGGTAACACAGCCTTTAAGAATTCAAGCGGTACGATTTTTTGACCCTGAAATTCGACGGGTTGAATAGATGTCATGCCTACATTTTCTAAAACGCGTAGGTGGGTCAAATATTGCTCGCCAAATGTCATCCAGAAGCGCGCACGCTTAATGGTCGGGAAATGCTTAACAAGCGATTCTAATTCTTCATGGAATAGCAAATACGATGCACGAACGCCAACGCCTGGATAGTCCAGGTCTTCACGAACACTGATTGGATCAGTTTCATGCCACTCGCCATTCTCCCAGTACTTGCCGCGTTGAGTAATTTCGCGGATATTAATTTCTGGATTAAAGTTGGTCGCAAAAGCTTGACCATGGTCGCCACCGTTACAGTCGACGATGTCTAAATAATGTACTTCATCGAAGTAGTGCTTGGCTGCATACGCAGTGAATACGTTGGTCACGCCTGGGTCAAAACCAGCTCCCAATAGCGCCATGATACCTTTTTCTTTGAACTTATCCTGATAAGCCCACTGCCAAGAGTATTCGAATTTAGCTTCGTCTTTTGGCTCATAATTGGCGGTATCTAAGTAATGTACGCCAGTCTCGAGACAAGCATCCATAATTGGTAAATCTTGATAAGGTAAAGCAACATTAATAACCAGACTAGGCTGTACTTTGCGAATTAAATCAGCCACTTCACTGGCATTGTCAGCATCGACGGTGTACACACCGACAACCCGATCTTTGCCCACTTCTTCCTGAAGCTTTTCGCACTTGGAAACAGTACGGCTAGCAAGGTGAATTTCAGAGAAGTATTCTGGCAACATTGCACACTTCTTTACCACTACGCCGGCAACTCCGCCAGCACCAATAATTAATACTCGAGACATGAAATATAACCCTTTTGTTGCGGGTGAATACAAAGGCTAAACGATAGCATAATTTTATTAACACAGCATATTTAGATGATTATTTTAACAGTCTTTAGCGGGTGAGTTCGAGGTATTCGCGGGCTATTTGGCGCAATTGATTCTGCATGGTTTGTTGGCTGCTGTACCCGTAGCGTTGTGTCAGGCGAGCAAGGTCATCGGTGGTATTAAGAATTTGCCCCGGTAGCGTGAGTCCGGCCGCTTTAATAGGCAGCTTCATGTCACACACTGTCCATGCGAACTGGGCTTCAGTAAAGGGCAGGTTGCCATGTGCAAACCCACCGAGTATCTGTCGGGCAACTTGATGTGTGGCTGTTGAGATATTCACGGGCGTATGCGCTTTCCAATCAAGCTCTGCATTGCAATAGTCATGCAAAACACGAATCAGCTCTTGGCTACGGCTGGATAGACCGCTCGCTACTATGGCATTGGGGTAACCACTCGCCATGTTCAATTTACGCCCCATACGAATTATCTGGAAAGATGTTTGCGTCCAGAACTCTAAGACATCGGGGCTGGCACCGAAGCTTGAGCCAAGCGCGTCGATTTTAGCACCTTCTGCGAGCTTGGTAAGATGGGTTAGTAATTGCAGCCCAACGCCTTGACGCCTTACATTGTCATGCACCGCAATTCGCGTAACGCGCCACCATTGCCAATTCAGAACTTCTTGTTGCTGTAAGTAGAAGGCAATGGCTTGCGGTAAAATATTGCCATTTAAACGACGTTCGCCTGCCTTAATCGGCGTATGCAATGGTTCAGGAAGAGGCCCTTCGTGGCTGTACCAAATTACGCCAATAAGTAGGCGGTTACGGCGGGCCAACATTAACCGCTGCTCATTATCATCGAGCAATAAGCGTAAATCATTCGGACTACTTTGATAGTGCGCTTCCAGAAGTAATATAATCACTTCGGTTAAGTCAGTTTCACTCAATTCGCTGGCGTGAGTATCCTGAAACTCTAGCGGTGCTTTCGAGGCAAGCGCCTCAGTTGTCATTTGCGTGTGCTGCACTTGCATGAGCAGAGCATGATTAAGCCAGGGTTCACAGGTGTCAAAAGCAGACCAACGGATGGGCTGCTCGAGAGCATGTGCTTTACAGACTCGTTGCTGTTGTATCCATTCTAAGAAGCGCACCGCAAAGCCTCTGCCACAGCCTTCATAGCCGTCGACGGTGGTTGCAATGGCCCACACTGTAAATCGTTGCGCGAGCTGCTGTAACACATGCATAGGAATGGCAGCAGCCTCATCAATAATCAAGCGAACGCTTTGTGCAGGATAGTCAGACAGCAGTTTGTCCCAAGCCACGAACCGCACTGATTGAGCAGCATGCTCCAGTAACGTGGATACCGCTGATGGACGGGGACCCGTCACGACCAGTTCACGGCCGCGGTAATTACGTATCCACGCCTGACAAGCCAACCCGAGTGTTGTGCTTTTTCCACGTCCGCGGTCCGCCATCAGAATATGGCAGGTTCCTGGTAAATCGATCATGCAGTCGACAATTTGCTTTTGATCAGCGTTTGGCAGTGTAGGCTCGTCGACCTCAGGGAGCTGTTCAGTGCAAAGTTTTTCAGTAAGTCGCTTCAAATCGACATTGGGGCGAATAACTTCGATACGTTCGAAACGATCAGCACTTTGTATCAATCTTTTTTTGAAAGGCGTGTCAGCCGCAGGTAAGAATACATAAAGTATGCCGCCGCCGTTGACAGTTCCGGCCAGCGCAGCGAGCGCATCGGCATGAATGACCTGATTAAACTCTAATAACACAGCATTATTATTGGTGCCAAGATAATCACGGTATCGATGCACAGCGACTTCTGTGGTGTTGCTATCAGATAAGTGTAAAACAGCGTCATGCTGCCTTAAAATGGCTTGTTTATGGAACGTCAGCCAGTCTGATGGGCCGTCAAACAAAAAGACTGCTCGAACCCGAGCAGTTTTTAAATGTTTGGCGATACGTTGAAGGCTCATAACTTACAGGAATGAGTATCCAAAGAACTTGGTCAGCACTGTATTTAAGAAAATGACTGCCAAGATAACTGGGATAAATGTGCCAACAGAGAAGCTTACGTATTTTTCTAACCACGACGTAGCATACGCTTGGTTACCTTCACTCAACTCTGCAGTAAGTTGAGCGCGCTTCCAACGGAAACGAACGAATAAGCAGATCAACAGGCCGTTCAACGGTAAAATTGTGTCATAAAAAACATCGTAAATAACGTCGAACACCGACTTATCGGCACCAGCGTAGCTGGTAAATGTGGTGAACCAGGGGACCAGGCCAAACGAAGTAGCTGCAATCAGTGTCAGAATCGTTGTGGCAATGCCCATCATCAGTAGAGCGCGTTTACGAGAAATATCACGCTTCTCCATTAATGAAGATGTAGGCACCTCAATAATTGAAACGAGCGACGTTATAGCGGCTACAAAAGCCAACAAGAAGAAAACTGTTGCTGCGACGCTGGCGGCAAAATAACCCACTGAATCCGACAACGCTAAGAAGATATTCGGGAAAAATGAGAAAATCATACTTACCGATGAATCACTTAAAGTTTCTGGATTCGTTTCTGGATAGATTGCAAAAATAGCCGGTAAGGTCATTAAGCCCGCAATAAAGGCTACCGCTGTATCTGTTAGCGCAACCAACTTACCGGAGGTAACAATATCATCACTGCGGCGGAAATATGAGCCGTAGGTGATAAGAATACCCATACCCAATGAAAGCGAGAAGAAAGCTTGGGCAAGTGCGCCATTAATTACTGAGCCATCAATTTGGCTAAAATCAGGCACCAGATAAAATTGAACACCAGCCCATGCGTTATCAAGAGTAAGCACGAAAGCGACTAAAAGCAGCAGCATCAGGAATAGCGTAGGCATCAGAATTTTTGATGCACGCTCAATACCTTTGCGAACGCCGCCAACTAAGATGAAATTGATGATGATGGTTACAGCGGCTAAATACCAGATGAAATCATAATCATTAACGAACTTGCCGAAATACCCCTCGGATGCGAGGGCATCGAGGTTACCCGTTAATGATTGCACCAGATAACCAAATATCCATACCGTAATCACCATGTAAAACACAGCAATCATAAACGGCGTGATGGTAGCGAGTAAGCCAGCAATTCGCCAGCGTTTCAAACCTTGGCCAAGCTCGGAATAGGCACGGTAGGGACTATGCTGTGAGCGGCGTCCAAGCCCCATCTCTGCCAACATAACCGGCAAACAAATGAAAGCGACAAACAATGCATAAATAAGTAAAAAAGCACCACCACCGTTTTTGGTGGCTGCTACAGGAAAGCCGACCAAGTTGCCGATACCTACGGCTGAACCTGCTGCGGCTAGTATAAATCCGATTTTTGAGCTGAAATGCTCACGCGCTGCGCTCATAGAGAGAACCCTTGTTCATCGTTATTATAATGGATTGCAAACTGGCCAATCCTAGCGCATGCACAAGGCTCCGGCAAGCAGACCAGACCAATAGCCTGAAATTTGCGCCTGAACAGCCGAACCGGCAAGTTAGTACAGCATGCTATAGAGTTTGCGTCGGTAACTTGCCGCTAAAGGGTCACCTTTTGGTAAAGCATTTAACATGTCCAATGCCTGCTGTTTGGCCTGACCAAAATTTAGATCTTGTCGCAACACAGCAAAAATATGTTCCAGTGCTTCTTCAGCGCGATGGGCAGCATAGAGTTTGGCTGCCAGTTCCAGTCGCAGTTCGTGATTGTCAGGTGCGCGTGTAAGTTGTTCCGCAAGCTGCCGTAGTTCTGGTGAGTCGGCAGCTTGCTTGGCTACATTCAACTTACTCATAACATGCTGAAAATATTGATCTTGGTCGGCCATACGAATAGAGGTGAGTAACTGCTCTGCTTGGTCTAAGCGACCGAGTTCACACGCTGCATGGGCAAGTACTATCTGGGCTTGACTGCTATCAGGATTAATATCGTTGGCCTGTTTGGCCAGAGTATAACCCTGTTCATACTCGCCTGCTTCGACGCAATTTAACGCTTGCGTCACGAGTTCATCATCTACCGTGGGTAAATATTTTTCGATACGAGCACGAATGGAGGACTCTGGTTCAACGCCAGCAAAGCCATCAACCGGTTGCCCGTCTTTAAAAAAGATAACAGTGGGTAAACTGCGAATATTGAATTGAGTAGCCAACTGCTGCTGCTCATCACAGTTAACTTTCGCCAGCACCACCTGAGTAGAAAATGCGGCTGCTAACTTTTCCAATGTCGGCATGAGTTGCTTGCAAGACTCACACCAGTCCGCCCAAAAGTCGATAATGACTAACTTATCTTGAGAGCCTTCAATAATAACGCGTTGAGCGTTTTCCAAATTTATATCAATTACCACAGCTTGAGTCACAGAAACCTCTTATTTAAGAAAACCAGCGCATTAATTTTTGTTTAAAGGACGTGTAAGGAGGATACCGAAAACTAGGATCTATTTTAAAGGGTCTCGTCATTACTGACTTCAAGTGGCTAAAAGTATCAAAACCAAACTTGCCGTGGTAACGGCCCATTCCGCTTGCACCAACACCGCCAAATGGTAATTTGGGGTTTAACATAAACATCAGAGTGTCGTTATTACACTGGTTGCCCGCATGGGTGTGCTCAGTCAGGTGCGCGAGTTGGCGCTGTGAACGGCTGAACCCATAAAGTGCTAATGGTTTGTCACGCTCACGAATAAACTCAATGGCTTCAGCGAGATTCTTGATTTTAATAACCGGCAGAATAGGACCAAAAATTTCCTCTTGCATAACGTTACTTGAGGGGGACACATTAGTTAATACCGTTGGTTGCAAGTACCGTTCTTGTGCATCGGTATCCCCGCCAAAAGCCACGTGCCCATCGTTAAGATAAGCACGTAAGCGTTCAAAGTGTGCCTTATTTACAATACGGCCATAGTCATCAGCCAGTTCTGGGTCGTTGCCGAAGAACTCAACCGTCGCCTGCTTTAACTCAGCGATTAAGTCATCATGTACGGTTTCATCCACCAAAACATAATCAGGGGCAATGCAGGTTTGCCCAGCATTTAGCCACTTGCCCCAAGCTATGCGGCGGGCGGTAACTTTTATATCCGCATCGGCGAGCACCACGGCAGGACTTTTCCCACCAAGTTCTAGTGTAACGGGCGTCAGAAATTCAGCGGCTGCTTTCATTACAATACGGCCAACCCGTCCGCCGCCGGTGTACATGATGTGATCAAACTTGTGCGCCAACAATTCCGTAGCTACATCCGCACCACCGGTTACCACATGCACGGCTTCCGGTGCCAGATAATCCGGTAGTAAGCGCTCGATTAGGTCGGCCGTGCGCGGTGCGAGTTCGGAGGGCTTCACAACAGCGCAGTTTCCAGCTGCGAGAGCAGCAACCAACGGGCTAAGTAGTAGCTGTAATGGATAATTCCATGCGCCGATAATTAGTACCACACCGAGTGGTTCCGGGTATAAATGGCTACGGCCCGGCCATGCTAAAAGTGGTTGTGAAACGCGAGTAGGGCGCATCCACTTTTTTAAATGTTTGGCTGTATGCCGAATATCACTGCGTAAATAGCCGAGCTCAGTGAGCCAGCCCTCGGCATTGGACTTGCCTAAATCTGCATTCAACGCTTGTAACAGATCGCGTTCATGCATTTCGAGCATACTTTCCAACTGTTTCAGTTGTTGTAAGCGCCATGCTAGTGGTCGCGTTAATCCGCTGTC
The DNA here is from genome assembly GCF_048267825.1 of Pseudidiomarina sp. Taxonomy (NCBI): domain Bacteria; kingdom Pseudomonadati; phylum Pseudomonadota; class Gammaproteobacteria; order Alteromonadales; family Idiomarinaceae; genus Pseudidiomarina; species Pseudidiomarina sp. The sequence goes on along the minus strand of NZ_JBLWWR010000008.1, from coordinate 91,569 downwards.
GTAGCTTGCGCGTAAACGCTGTAACTGCGTTGTTATTGAGGAACTCATGCAAGACCGCCTAATGTGATGTTTTTAGTTTCTTGATATTCCGCCAAACCATAGCGCGAACCTTCACGACCGATGCCTGATTCTTTGACCCCGCCAAATGCATTGTAAGCATGCGAGATAGCGCCGGTATTAATACCTAACATACCGCATTCCAGCTGTTCGCTGACGCGTTGAATACGCGCATAGTCTTGTGCACAGAAATAACCAGCCAAACCAAACGGTGTATCATTGGCAAGCTGCACACCCTGAGCTTCATCGGTAAAGGTTTGTACGGCAATGACAGGACCAAAAATTTCTTCTTGGGCGATGCGCATGGTGTGTTTGACACCTGTGACTAACGTGGGTGCATAAAAAAGCTCGCCCAGTTCACTCAGCACACGGCCGCCAGTTTTAATCTTCGCACCTGCCGCCGTTGCGTCTTCAATTAATTCTGTGACCTTGCTAATGGCGCCTGCATCTATCAAGGGCCCGTAATCAACGTCATCAGCGTCACCTGGGGCCACTTTTATGCCACTTAGAGCGCTTTCTAACTTTTCAATAAAGGCATCGTGAATATTTTCTTGCACCAGCACACGATTAGCGCTGATGCAGGTTTGGCCGGCATTGCGGAATTTACATGCAATAAGCTCTTTAACAGCGACGTCTAGATCAGCGTCATCAAAGACCACAAAGGGGGCATTACCGCCCAACTCCAACGACACTTTTTTCATCGTGCCCGCACATTGCTCCATAAGTTTTTTACCTATAGCTGTCGAGCCAGTAAAGGTAAACTTGCGTATCCGTGGGTGTTGTGTGAACACCTCACCGACTTCGCGCGAGTGGGTGGTGGGCACGAAATTAATAACGCCATCCGGAATGCCGACTTCACTTGCTAATTGAGCCAGTGCCAAAGCCGATAACGGCGTTAGCTGTGGCGGCTTAACCACAATTGTGCACCCTGCAGCAAGCGCAGGCGCTACTTTGCGGGTAATCATTGCGTTTGGAAAGTTCCACGGGGTAATCGCTGCACAAACACCAACGGGTTGCTTGATAATCCAACTGCGCTTATCTGCTGAACTCACCGGCAGCACGTCGCCATAATTACGTTCAGCTTCGCCCGCGAACCAATCGACAAAACTCGCACCATATTCCACTTCACCAATCGCCTCTGCAATTGGTTTACCTTGTTCGGCACTCATCAGTTCGCCAAGGGCCTGTTTATTGTCCATCATGCTTTGATACCAACGACGCAGGAGATCAGCACGTTGTTTCGCAGTTTTTGCTCGCCATAACGGAAGTGCTTTATGAGCAGCCTCAACTGCGCGCTCAGCAAGCGCCGCATCGCCATTGGCCACATCAGCCAAGGTGTCGCCGTTAGCTGGGTTGGTAACGGCAAAGCGCTCGTCTGTAGGTATCCAATGTCCATCAATAAACGCGTTCGTTTGAATCAGTGATCGCATAGTGTGGGTTGGCATAAGCATTCCTAATTTATTTAAATGTATAACAGAGTATTAGGCTTATACGTCATAAGTTCAATGCTAGTTTAACTTGTGTTCTTTTAACATTTAGCGTATAGTTCGCGGCCTCAGGGTCATTACCGCTATTGATGGGAGCGGACTTACCCCTGAATTTGCTGGGGTAACAGCGCCTATTTCCTGCCAGAGTGTTCATCGTGTTCTGTAGCGTGGCGTATATCAACCCCCTTTATATACGCAATACAGAAACATGTGAGAAAAATATGTCTGAAGTAATGACTGGCCAATCGTTTGCCGATTTGGGCCTGCCCGCTGTTGTGCTTAAACAGTTAGAAAAAATGAATTTTACCCAACCAACGCCAATCCAATTGCAGGCCATTCCCGCACTTATGGAAGGCAAAAACGTGCTTGGCGAAGCGCAAACAGGTACCGGTAAAACCGCTGCTTTTGGTTTGCCTGGCTTAAGCATGCTTGATGCTAACGAACGTAGCACCCAATTATTGGTTGTTGCGCCGACCCGCGAACTTGCAATGCAGGTTGCCGAAGCTATCAACGAATTTGCTAATCAAATACGTGGCCTCGAAGTCACCACGGTATATGGCGGCGCTGCATTTGGTCCACAAATAAAAGCATTACGCGGTGGCGCTCAAGTGGTTGTTGGTACCCCAGGGCGCTTACTCGACTTGCTTAAAAAGGGTGTATTGAACTTAAACGCGTTACGTTTTGCTGTACTTGATGAAGCCGATGAAATGTTGAATATGGGCTTTATTGACGATATTGAAACAATCATGAAAGCTGTTCCAAAGACTGCTCAACGTGCTTTGTTCTCAGCAACTATGCCTCCTGTTATTCGTAAGCTAGCTAAAACTTTCTTAGTCAACGAAGCGGGTGAGCAACCATTGAATATCCAAATCGCGGCTCAAACCAAAGCACAGGCGACAATTCGCCAGCGCGCTTGGTTGGTTCGCGGTTTAAGCAAGATGCAGGCACTAACCCGTTTACTCGAAACCCTTGAGTATCAACGTGTACTGATTTTCGTACGTACACGTTCAGACACCATGGATGTTACCGAGCAGCTACAAGCTTCAGGTTTTAAAGCATCACCATTGAGTGGCGACTTGAACCAATCTCAACGCGAGCAAACAGTCGCGCAATTGCGCAGTGGTCGTATTGAAATTTTGGTTGCTACCGATGTCGTTGCGCGTGGTCTTGACGTACCAGAGATTACCCACGTGGTGAATTATGACTTGCCGGGTGACAGTGAATCGTATGTACACCGCATCGGTCGTACTGGCCGTGCTGGTCGAAGTGGTGAAGCAATCTTATTTTATCGTGGTAAAGAAAAACATTTACTACGCACCTATGAGCGTTTAACCAACGGCACCATAGAAAACTTCGAAGTACCGAATGCGAAAGAGCTGAGCGCGCATCGTCAACAAAAATTGCAGCAGCAAATTGTTGATACTGTAGCGGGTGGTAATTTCACTGTATTGAGCGAGATTATCGCAAAAATGCAGGAAGAAACTGGTTTGAATTCAGATCAAATCGCAGCGGCATTGCTTGCGCAGCAGAATCTGCAGCGTCCATTGATTGTTTCTGACGATCCACCACCACGTAAATTCGAAGAGCGTTCGCGTGACAAACGCGATGCGCGTGGCGATAGCCGTGACGGTCGTGAAAAACGCAGCCCGCGTGGTCGCGATGCTAATATTGAATTTGATACCTATCGCATTCAGGTAGGTCGTGAACACGGTGCGCGTCCACAAGATATCGTTGGCGCAATTGCAAACGAAGGTGATATTGATAGTCGCTTTATTGGTCAAATCCAGTTGTTTGACGCGCATAGCCTTGTCGAATTACCAAAAGGCATGCCAGTGGCAGTGGTTCGTGTATTGCAACGTGCTCGTGTGCGTCAGCAACAGATGGGCTTAGAGCTTGCTCCAACTGAGCAAATTACTCGTCGCCCGCGTCCTCCAGGTGGTGAACGTCCAGCATTTAAAGGCGCTCAACGTCGTAACGATCGCCCAGGCCGTAGCCAAGGCGAGCGTCGTAGCCGTCGTCCGCAGTAAGTATTAATGACTACCGGCCAGATGATTTACTCGAATCATCTGGCTGGTATCATATCCCCAACTCTCAGCTTGTTTTAGCACGCCTTCAATAACTTCTTCTGGCACCTCTGGTGAACGAGACAGTAACCAGAAATAATCATGACTGTCGCTCGTTACCACAGAAATCTGATAGTTTCCGCGCTCATCTTCGTGCAGTTGGCTAATATAATAGCCACCGTCAAATGGCCAAAAGAACGTAACACGGTACATGGCTAAGCCAATTGGTTCAGCATGTCCAATCGCTGTTTCCCATTTACCTTCGGCTACATTGTAACCCCGGTTTGTTACTTCAATGGTGTTATCGGAATTCAGCCGATATTCAGCGGTAACTTGGTCTAACCCTTCTTCAAAGCTGTGCGGTAATCGTATAATTTCATACCATTTGCCGAGGTAACGCTTGGCTTCAAAGTCCTTGATGACCGGCGCCACGGGTGTTGGTGCGCTGCTGCAGCCCATCAGTACCATGCCAGCTAAAACCGCTGATATAAAATGTTTCATATGAAGTCCCTATAGATGATTGATAGAGCCCAAGTAAAGTTTCGCTTGTTGCACTAACTCCTGCTGTTGTTCAGGAGAACGTTTTTGCCACTGATTCAAAATCAAACCCATACGTGGATTGTTGCTAAGCTTGTGTTGATGTTCATTGATGAAATTCCAGTATAGGCTATTGAACGGGCATGCGTTATCCCCAGTACGTTGGTTCACATCGTAATGACAGTTGGCACAATAGTTCGACATTTTATTAATGTAAGAGCCACTGGATACATAAGGCTTGGTGGCCAGGATGCCAGCATCAGCAAATTGACTCATGCCGCGTGTGTTGGGTAGCTCGACCCACTCAATAGCATCGATGTATATTCCTAGATACCAATCATCCACCGCATCTGGGGCGGCCCCAATCAATAACGCGAAGTTACCGGTTATCATGAGTCGTTGAATGTGATGAGCGTAAGCATATTTGAGCGACTGTTTGATACTGCTCGCAAGGCATTGCATGCGTGTGTCGCCAGTCCAATAAAAGTCGGGTAGCGGCTGTTTGTTGTTAAAGAAGTTTAGATCTTCGTAGCCAGGCATGTGATGCCAGTATATTGCGCGGATAAACTCTCGCCAGCCAATAATCTGCCGAACAAAGCCTTCAACTTGGGCAATATCTATAGTGTCCGGATGCTGTTGCCACTGTCGTATTGCAGTCTCCACAACCTCGCGAGGGCTAATCATTTTTGTGTTTAGCGCAAATGATAGTCTGGCGTGATAGAGCGACCAATGGTCTGTGTGCATGGCATCTTGGTAGCGCCCAAATTCCGGCAATAGATTTTGTACAAAGTATTCTAAGAGTTGACGAGATTCGGCACGAGTTATGGGCCAGATAAATTGGTGCGGATTTATCTCACCAATGGTTTTAACGCCGGATTTCTTAATCAGATTCACTAGCGTACCCACATCATCGGCAAAACATAACGTGTTGGTTACTTCATGATGAGTCGGCAGTTTGTTGCGATTTTCTTTATCAAAGTTCCATTTCCCCCCAATCGGCTTGCCGTTTTCCATCAAGTATCCCGTAAGCTTCCGCACGCGACGATAAAAGCTTTCCATCAAAAAATTTTGTTTTTGGGGAAACCATTCACTGAGAACATTTCTTTCGCACAAAAAGTGCTCGGTATCATGCCAGGTCACGGTAAGCGACTGGTGCTCTGCCCACGCTTGTAAGTAGGCGTCAACGCGATATTCGTCGGGCTGTTGAAGATCGATACGTGTTAACTTCGGGGCGAGAGACGTTAAATAGGTTAGGTTATTGCATACATCTTGCTGATTTACTGAGGCATTTAACGTGAGATAAAGAACTTCATGGCCCGCTTTTGTTAATGCCGCTGCAAATTTGCGCATTGCCGCAAAAAAACCGACGACCTTCTGAATATGGTGAGTGGCGTAGTCAGTTTCCTGGCGCACCTCCATAATGACAAACAGCCGTTGCGGATCGACTTCACGATACCAACTGTGTGAAGCGTTGAGCTGGTCACCTAAAATCAATGCGATGCGCTCGAACGAACTGGAAGTAAGTACGCTTGGGTCGAGTAGGCAGCCATCAGGTTCTGAAGATAAACTAGTCATATGTTAAAACTGCGCTAAGTTATAAGTATATCATTAGATATTACGTGTTTTAGCATGGCGAGATCACTGAAAATTTGGCATTATACTCGCTATTAAACAAGGCCAACGTCAGGCAGGGAAATCATGCAACCAGTTAACATCATTTGTATAAAGTGGGGTAAGAAATACGGGTCGGATTACGTCAATACATTGTATTCGATGGTTAGTCGCAATATTTCGTTGCCGTTTCGATTCGTATGTTTGACTGACGATGCTGAAGGTATTCGCGATGAAGTTGAGGTGAAGCCAATACCGGAAATTGGTTTTGAAGATTTTGATAAGCGCAAGCCATGGACGTTTGCACATGGTTGGTTAAAGCTTACCTGTTTTGCTGATCCGCTGTATGACTTACAAGGGCCAACACTTTTTCTAGATCTTGATATAGTGATTGTTGGAAGTTTAGACGAGTTCTTTGAGCCTGAAGGCGAATTCTTAGTCATCAAAGAATGGGATAAATCTGATGCGACCGGTAATACTTCGGTATTCCGATTTAATATTGGCGCCCATGTGGATGCACTCGAACACCTGAAGAATGATCCAGTCGGTTCACGTAAAGACGTTCGTAATGAACAAGAATTCATTACGCAGTTTGTAGCGCGTCAAGGGAAGCTTAAATACTGGCCGGCCGAGTGGTGCCGTAGTTTTAAGCGTCATTGTTTGCGTCCATTCCCGCTTAGCTTTTTTCAGCAGCCGCGTATTCCAGCTGGCGCTAAAGTCATTATATTTCACGGGCGTCCACATCCGGATGATGCGATGGCAGGCCGCAGTGGTAAGTGGTATAGAAAGGTTTTACCAACCACGTGGATTAAAGAATACTGGCGTTAAGCGAAAATGACATTTGCTTATCGACTGCTGATTCGCTGCGCAACGCCATTGGTATTTATATATTTGTGGGTGCGCGGCAGAAAGGCGCCAGCATATCGGCAGCGCTGGCCTGAGCGGTTGGCGCTGCAAGATGTTCCGGTGCAGGCGCGCGATGGCATTATTATCCATTGCGTTTCAGTTGGTGAAACTGTCGCGGCGAAAGGCTTAATTGAACAGATATTAAATGACTATCCTCACCTTGGGGTTACACTAACCTCGATGACTCCCACTGCGGCTGAACTGGCTGTTAAGCTGTTTGGCGATCGTGTATTTCATGCTTACTTACCGATTGACACACCGGGCTCGATGCGTCGTTTTTTCGATAAATATGCGCCACGCTTGGTGGTGATCTTAGAAACTGAATTGTGGCCATGTATGTTGCGTCAAGCGCAACAGCGAGCGGTGCCGGTGATGGTGGTTAACGCGCGGCTGTCGGAGCGTTCGGCTAAAAGCTATCGCAAGTACAGTTGGCTCGTGGGGCCAATCTGGCCTGCAGTGAGTGCGATTGCGGCACAAACCCAAGCTACTCTGACGCGTTTTATCGAGTTGGGAATGTCGAGCGAACGGGTTGTGGTGAGAGGGAACTTAAAGCACGACTTTCAAGTTTCAAATGAAATAAACGCTAAAGCTGAACACTTGCGGCAAGAGCTGAATAGGCCAATTTTACTCGCAGCGAGCACGCACGACGGTGAAGATGAACAGGTTTTAAGTGCATTTCGAAAACTGCAAAAACATTACCCCTCAGCGTTACTTATTATCGTGCCGCGCCATCCAGAACGCTTTGAAGCTGTGGCTGAAACCATTGCTAAAGCAGGTTTTACTTATGTTCGGCGTAGCAGTGGTAACGCAATCGATAATCAAAGTCAGGTATTTTTAGGCGATAGCATGGGCGAGTTATTGCTGTGGTACGCACTCGCGGATGTTGCTTTTGTTGGCGGGAGTTTAATCGAGCGCGGCGGGCACAACCCGTTGGAGCCCGTTGCAACTCATACCCCGGTAATTTCTGGTCGCCATATATTTAATTTTCAGGACATTTACGATCGCTTGCAGCAAGCCAATGGCGTTATGATGGTGTCGAACGCCGAAGAACTCGCCAGCAGCTGGCATCAATTACTTCAGCAACCGGCACTTTGTAAGCAGTTAGCCAACAATGCAGCGAACGAATTTGCCAATGATCAAGGCGCGACAAGCGCTGTATTTTCGGACATTCGTGAGATGCTATCGGCTCGTACAGGTGCAGCGACTTCGAGGACAGTATTTATGATGCAAACCGTAAAACCGACGGGTGGCACAACGTTATGGTTCGACCCTGAAGTTTTAACTGACTGCAAAAACGACTACTTTGATCCTGATTACTGGCGCGCTCGCAATCAGATTAAAGGCTCTGCTACGGGGCGCAGCACCGCATGGTTTATTAACGCTGCAGAGTATGGGTTATTACTCCGCCATTATTATCGGGGTGGGTTAGTTGGGAAGGTGAACACGGATCGTTTTAAACGCGAGCCAGTCGCAACGAGCCGAGCAATGGCTGAGTTTTCATTGCTGCTTAAGCTACGGGAAGCTGGGCTGCCGGTGCCTCGGCCAGTAGCAGCTCGCTACGTTAAGGCCCCTATTTGGGGGTATCGCGCAGACATTCTGGTCGAAGTTATCCCTGACGCTCAGGACACCTTTAAACTGCTACAACAGCGACAATTAGACGACCATGAATGGGACAGCCTTGGGCTGGCTATAAAACAACTGCACCATCATCAGGTTTATCATTCTGACTTGAATTGTCATAACTTGATGCTTGATAAAGCCGGCAAAGCTTGGATAGTTGATTTTGATAAATGTGAAATAAGAGCAGAAGGCGATTGGCGTGAAAAAAATATACAGCGATTGCTGCGCTCCTTCAGAAAAGAGCTAACGAAGGCGACAGAGGCCAACCAAGTATTTCATTGGGATGAAACACGTGATTGGCCTAAACTTATTGTCGGCTATTCGCGAATTTGACCGTTACCGGTAACCACGAATTTTTCAGTTGTTAGCGCTTGTAAACCCATTGGGCCATAAGCGTGCAATTTGCTGGTAGAAATACCAATTTCTGCACCCAAACCAAGCTGACCACCATCACTGAATCGTGACGAGGTGTTTGCCATGGTTACAGCCGAGTCAATTTCGCGGATGAAACGATCTGCTGCGGCTTGGTTTTCAGTCACAATGACTTCAGTGTGGCCGCTACCAAACGTGTGAATGTGATCCAAAGCTGCATCAAAATCAGGAACACTACGCACTGCGATTTCGAGCGCGAGGTACTCTTCACCGTAGGCATCATCGGCAATCACATCGGCACCTTCAAAGTATTCAGCTGAAGCTGCGTCAGCGTGAATAATTACATTCTTTTCAGCTAAGGCCGCAGCGGCTTTGGGTAGAAAGCTCGTTGCAATTTCTTGATGCACGACCAAACCTTCCAGAGCGTTACACACACCCGTTCGTTGTGTTTTACCGTTCAACAAAATGTTCAGAGCCTTCTCTTGGTCGGCATCTTTGTCGACGTACAAGTGGCAAACGCCCTTGTAATGCTGAATGACAGGAATCTTGCTGTTATCACTGACAAAGTGGATGAGGCCTTCACCACCACGTGGAATGACCAAGTCAATGTATTTGTCTTGTTTTAGCAGTTCGGTCATAAGCTCACGATCGGGGCTTGGCACGACAGTGATAACGTCTTCCGGTAAGTCACTATCGCGTAGCGCCTTATGTAATGCTTTGGCAATAGCTTTACTGGTTTCAATCGCTTCACGGCCACAACGCAGGATAACTGCGTTACCCGATTTGAAACATAACGCACCGGCATCGGCTGTTACATTTGGGCGTGCTTCGTAAATCATGCAAATGACACCAAGTGGAATTCTCATTTTGTCCACTTGAATACCATTTGGGCGTGTCACAAATGGTGTACGTTCGCCAACTGGGTCGGCCAGTTCGATAATTTCTTCAATCGCTGTCGCCATACCTTCAATGCGTTCAGCGTTTAATTGCAGCCGATCGAGCATTGCATCAGAAAGGCCTTTATCACGGCCTGCAGCCATGTCTTTTTCGTTAACTTCTAATATGTCACTTTGCATGTCACGGATGGCATCAGCCATGCGTTGTAGTACCTGATTCTTTTTTGCTTCAGATAAATTTGCGACTGCGCGTGCCGCAACGGCGGCGCGTTTTGAAATTTGTTCTGCTAACTGGTTACTCATTCGTCCTCCAGAATCATTAAATCGTTGCTCTCAATCACTTCCGAGATAGGGCTGTAGCCGTAAGCTTCAGCGATGTCGCTGACTTCTTGCCCTTTTATATGCATCAACTCGTGCGAACTGTATTGGCAAATACCTTTGCCAATGGCTTCGGCGTTACTTGCGCTGCGAATGACAACTGCATCACCACGGTTAAAGTCGCCTTGAACATCTATAATGCCGCTAATTGTTAACGACTCGCCGCGATTAAGTGCATCGGCTGAAACATCATCAATGACTAACTCACCTTGAGAAATTAATGTATGGCGAAGCCAATGTTTCTTATTACTCATTGGGTCTTGCTGACGCTTAAATAACGTGCCCGGATTGTTGCCGCGGAGCAAATGCTCAAACGTGGCACCTTTGCGGCCGTTCACTATATAGGTGTCGATACCATGAGACGTTGCTTTCTCGGCTGCCTCTATCTTGGTACGCATGCCGCCAGTTGCGATTTTATTTGTTGTTCCGCCAGCGAGTGCGAAGATTTCTTCAGTAATCTCATCGACGACTGGAATCTTTTTAGCATCAGGTTTAACCCGTGGATCAGCATCGAAAAGACCGTCAATATCGGAGCAGATAATCAGCGCGTCAGCATCAACTAGAGTTGCGACCATGGCTGCCAAATTATCGTTATCACCAACTTTCATTTCGTCGGTGGCAAGTGCGTCATTTTCATTTACGATAGGTAATACATTGTGTTCTAACAATGTACGTAATGTGTTTCGAACGCTCACGTAGCGAGCGCGGTCGCGCAAGTCACCGTGCGTTAGCAACACTTGGGCACATGAAAAGTCAAAAAACCGTGACCAATTTGCCATCATGTCGGTTTGTCCGACAGCGGCCATTGCCTTTTTTATGGTAACTGGCAGCTTATCACCGTCATAGCTGATATGCTTCCGGCCTGCTGCAGCACTGCCTGATGAGACAAGAACTATCTCTTGACCACGTTCATGGCACTCGATAATAAACCGAGCTATGGCTAATAAATATTTACTGCTCGTTCCTGCGTCGTCTGGCGCGATTAATGCACTGCCTACTTTTAGTACAGCGCGTCGCCAGGAAGGCATCTCCATAACTACTCCCTCTTGAAAAAATTCATATGTAGTCTAACAGATTTACGGGGGTTTCTCTAGCTTGGAGCAATAAACCACAGCTATGCCCACTATAAAGCTCATAAAACAAGAGAATGGGGGGATAACAAGGCCTAACTTTACGAGTTTTGAATAGCAAAAAGCCCCGATTTGCGGGGCTTTTTGGGGGGTTTATTGACTTGGTGGGGTGTAGCCTTCAATGTCAACGTCTTTGCCTTCAAACAGAAAAGCTTGCATCTGCTCTTCTAAAAAATTGCGTGCATTTGGGTCCATTAAATTTAACCGCTTTTCATTGATAAGCATGGTTTGTTTTTTCTGCCACTCAGCCCACGCTTGCTTTGATATGCTCTGAAAAATCTTTTCTCCGAGTTCCCCCGGGTAAAGCTGAAAGTCGAGGCCTTCAGCTTCTTTTTTTAGGTATTCGCAATATACAGTACGGCTCATGACAACCTCATGTCAGTTTAAGTTGCAGTCATTTTACGTTGCATAATCACGCCATTGCAAACCTTGTCGGTATCCAAAATTTTAATTTTCCAGAACATGTGTATGAATATATTTGCGGATTGGCGCTGGCAGTCCATATTGAGCTAAAGCATCGAGTGGAACGCGTGTCTTAGCATCGGAATGCGTATAGTTGATTACCGTAGCGTTTAAGCGGTAGTGAGAAAACACGTGTTTAAAACTTCCATGCACGTGCGCTTGACGTGGCAGTTCAGAAAGCTCAGGAAGGCACCAAAGCCGTGGCCATATTCCGTTGGCAGAACGCTGCACCAAGATGACACCGTTGGCATTCACGTCAAGGGCAAAGTACCCATCCTTTGTGGGTAACGTACGCTTAGCGCGTTTTTGCGGGAGCAGATTGACTCTTTCGGTTGCTAAGGCATTACAGGACTTTTGCAGTGGGCATAGTTCGCACTTCGGGTTGCGTGGTGTACAAATCGTCGCACCGAGATCCAACAGCGCTTGCGCGTATTGGCGGCTTTTACTTTGAGGTTTGTATTCTTCAGCTTTTGCCCATATTTGGCGGTTTATCGCACTGGTGCTTGGGTCGCCATCGATGCCAAAATAACGACAAAAGAGGCGCTTTACGTTGCCATCCACAATGGCTGCAGGCTTATTAAAGGCAAATGCCGTTATCGCACCTGCGGTATAGGGGCCGACCCCTGGAACTTCGCGCAAAGACTCCAGCGTGGCTGGTATTTGCCCATTGAGTTCTGTCATGACGTAATCAGCAGCTTTATGCAGATTTCTTGCTCGTGAGTAGTAACCAAGCCCTTGCCACTGGGCCAAAACCTCATCTTCGGAAGCTTGTGCTAGCGTGGCCAGATCAGGAAAAGCCTTCATCCAGCGTTCAAAGTATGGAATGACTGTGCTCACTTGCGTTTGTTGCAGCATCAGCTCGCTTACTAACACGTGGTAGGGCGAAGCCTCGCGCTGCCACGGCAAGGTATTGCGACCATGCTGGTGCTGCCAAGTAATAATGGTGTCTGCAAACTCCGCTGGCTGTAGTGGAGTGATCGCGTCTTGGGAAGTCTTATGAATCATGAAATTTACGTAAACGCTATGTTAAAAAAATAGAAAATAAATCGTAAAGTTGTGTCATTACAGGCATTTTTTTCCATTTTACCCTATAATAAGCCCAACAATTTGAAATTGACCTATGAGAACATAAAAGGAGCATCTCATGAAACGGTTATCAATAGTATCTGCAGCAGTACTTTCGGCGATTGTTGCGGCGCCAGCAATGGCCGTCTCGGGTGACGAGGCAGGTAGCATCTATGTTGGGCCAAGAATTGGCTTATTCGGAACAGACTCAGACCGTCGCGTCATTGAAAACAACCAAGTCCAATCGTTTGGTGGTGGCTTTGACAGTTTCTTCGGCGGCATTGAAGGTGGTTACCAGTTTACTCCAGAGTGGGGTTACCGGGTTTACTACGATTATTTACGCGGTGACTTAGAAACCTCGAACGATAGCTCCAGTGGCGCTGCCTTTGGTATGGATATCATTTACAACTTTTCACCGAACGTTTTTGGCTCGATTGGTATCAACTCAACTGAGTTTAGTGATTTCAGCAACCAATTTGTACGTGTTGGTGCCGGTTATAAACAGTATATCAACGATAATTGGGCACTTACCTTAGAAGGTGCTGTGCAACAGAATGATGGTGACTTGACTGAGTTTATGTTCATGACCGGGCTGCGCTATTATTTTGGTGGCAGCCAAGAACCGACTTATACCAAGCCTGAACCAGCACCTGCTCCAGAACCAGAGCCTGCACCTCCGGTAATGAAAGACTCGGACGGTGATGGTGTGATGGATGACAAAGACAAGTGTCCAAATACTCAGGCTGGTTTTAAAGTTGATGCCGACGGTTGTGTCATGTATGAAAATGAAACGGTAACACGTGAATTAACAGTTACCTTCGCATTGAATTCAGCAGAAATTTCTTCTGCGCAAAGCTCAGACATCCGTGATACTGCAGAATTCTTAAAAGAATATCCGCAACTAGACGTGGTGATTGAAGGGCACACCGATGATACCGGTGCTGCAACCTATAACCAGCAGTTATCCGATCGTCGAGCCAATGCTGTTGGTGACAGCTTAATCAACGATTTCGGTATTGCAGCTTCTCGTGTAACCACAGTTGGTTACGGTGAAAGCCGTCCGAAGTACCCGAATGACTCAGCTGAAAACCGTGCGAAAAACCGTCGCATTGAAGCTGTAATGTCAGTTACTAAGCAGGTTCCAGTTCAAGACTAACTTGCCTGTAGCTAGAAGATAAGAGGCGTGCCAAACTTGCGTTTGGTGCGCCTTTTTGCATAATGAGCGCGGCAAAAATTTAAATCGTATAACTAACCTAAGTCGTGTAACCAAATAGAGGCCTCATGAGCTCCGATAATCTTGAAAAAGCCCAAGCTGAGGGTAAATACATACGCAAAGTGCGCAGCTTCGTTAAGCGTGAGGGCCGACTAACCAAAGGCCAGGCTGCAGCGTTAGAACGAAGCTGGCCAACGATGGGGTTGACTCATGGTCAAGGTTTACTGAATTTGACCGAGGTGTTTGGTCGTGAAGCTCCCACCGTACTAGAAATCGGCTTCGGTATGGGGCGTTCGTTGGTTGCAATGGCTAAAGCTGCCCCCGAGAAAAATTTTATCGGTATTGAGGTTCATCGGCCGGGTGTCGGCGCTTGTTTGCTAGAAGCCGAGGAGGCTGAGGTCAGCAATTTACGGGTCTATGAGCATGATGCTGTCGAAGTTTTGGCAGACTGCATTGCGGACGGGAGCTTAGCCACTGTGCAAGTGTTTTTCCCAGACCCATGGCATAAGAAGCGTCACCACAAGCGTCGTTTGATTCAGCCTGAGTTTGTTGAGCTGCTGCGTAAAAAGCTAGCTATCGGTGGGGTGTTGCATTTAGCAACAGACTGGCAGAATTATGCCGAGCATATGTTAGAGGTGATGCAGGCTGCACCCAAATGGCGCAACCTGTCTGCTGACAATACCTACGTGCCTCGTCCAGCTGAACGCCCGCTAACCAAGTTCGAACAACGTGGCGAGCGGCTTGGACATGGCGTTTGGGATCTGAAGTTCGAGCGCACCGCCTAACAGAAGCTAAATAAGCATATCCAATACTGAGTTCAGGTAGCGGCGCCCCAGGCTTGTGGTTTCCCAGGCGTCGCCTTTATCGAGAACTAAGTTCTTTTCAATTGCTTGTTGAAGCAGGCGGTCAGCCCCAGATGCGGGGAGGCCGGTTCGAGCTTCAAATTCTAGTTTAGACACAGGCTCATAGAGTCTAAAGTAGTTCATAAAGAACTCAAACGTTAACTCTTCAGTAGGCACATCCCACTGCCGATAGCGAAGCGGTTTCGTCAGATCTAAATAACCTTGAGGATGCTTTATCTTCTCACAGCGAATGATTTTATTTTCTGTGGGTAGGGTGATTTTACTGTGAGCGCCGCAGCCTATCCCTAAATAATCGCCAAAGGTCCAATAATTTCGGTTGTGCTGACTTTGATGCTGAGGTTTCGCGTAAGCACTCACTTCGTATTGCTGGTAGCCAGCGGCAGCTAATTTCGCGTGGCCGAGTTCCTGAATGTCCCACAAAACATCATCTTCGGGCAGCTTCGGTGGCCGACTGGCGAAAGCCGTATTCGGCTCAATGGTTAATTGATACCAAGAAATATGTGGTGGAGCCAGAGCTATAATCCCGTCTAAATCGGCCATAGCTTGGTCAATTGTCTGCCCGGGTAATCCGTGCATTAAATCAAGATTAAAGCTTTTCAATGGCAATTTAGCTGCGTGCGCAGCAGCTTGTTTAGCTTGTTCGGGATCGTGTATACGGCCCAAGGCCTTTAATTGTTCGTCTTGGAGGCTTTGCACGCCAATGGAAAGGCGTGTTACGCCGGCATCAACAAACCCAGAAAATCGCTCTGTTTCAAAGGTGCCCGGATTGGCCTCAAGCGTGATTTCACAGTTTGGGCTAAGCGGGATTAATTTACCGATACCCTTCAGTAATTTGGCGATACTTTCGGCTGAAAATAGGCTCGGGGTGCCGCCGCCGATAAAAATACTCGTTAATTCTCGGTTTTGAACCCAGCTTAAGTCAGCGCGAAGATCATCGAGCAAACGGCCGACATATTCCGCTTCCGGAATGTCGTGTTTCAGTGCATGCGAATTAAAATCACAATACGGACATTTTTGAATACACCAAGGCACATGAACATATAAAGAAAGTGGTGGAAGTTGTAATAAGCTCATTGGCTAGCCTGTTGGAGCATTTCTACCAGTTGTTTGAGAGCTTGGCCACGGTGACTTAATTCCTGCTTTTGTTCACGCGACAATTGTGCGGCACTGCAGTGTGCACTGGGAACCCAGAAAACTGGATCGTAACCGAACCCCTGATTTCCCTGTGGTGCTTTCAAAATATAGCCATCCCAGCGGCCATGACAGATAATTGGGGTTGGATCATTCGGCCCACGAAGGTAGGCTAGAACACAGTGAAAGCTCGCTTGGCGCTGTGCATCAGGAACTCCGGCCATGGCGGCAAGTAGTTTTTCGATGTTATCGGCATCGCTGCATCCGGTGCCGGCATAACGAGCTGAATAAATGCCGGGTGCGCCGTTCAAGGCATCAACAGCAAGGCCAGAATCATCAGCCAAAGCGGGTAAGCCAGTGTGTGCGGCGGCGTGACGAGCTTTTAGAATCGCATTTTCGACGAAAGTTAGTCCGGTCTCCTCAACTTCTTCAAATGACCACTCAGACTGCGGACGCACATGCCACCCCAGTGGGGCAAGTAGCCCTTCTAGCTCAGAAACTTTACCTTTGTTGCCGGTCGCTAAGACTAATTCGTGCATGAAGTTTTCACCCGTTTTTAATATTTGCCTGTTATTATACGGGGCATTAGCTATGTCACCAAGGAGAGATGCGTTTGACCAGCATTACAGGAATCATGCTTTTAATGGGCTCGCTGTTGCTCATCAGCATTTTAGCTGCAGTTGTGTCGAATCGACTTGGCGCACCGCTACTACTTACTTTCTTGATCGTCGGCATGTTAGCTGGCGAAGAGGGCTTGCTGGGCATTGAGTTTAGTAATCCTGAATTAGCATTTTTCATTGGTTCATTAGCACTCGTTATTATTCTTTTTGATGGTGGCATGCGCACGCATAAAGAGCGCTTTCGTGTTGCACTCTGGCCTGCCATTAGCTTAGCAACTGTAGGGGTTGCGCTTACCTGTGCAATAACTGCAGCAGGTGTTGTGTGGTTGTTCGATTTACCTTGGCCAACAGCGCTATTAATTGGTGCAATTCTAAGTTCAACCGATGCGGCCGCGGTTTTCAGTATTTTCCAATCTCAAAATTTAAAAATAAAACAACGGGTAGCCTCAACATTAGAAATTGAGTCAGGCACCAACGACCCCATGGCCATTATTCTCACAATGACGCTCACATCGATGATTGCGGCCGCTGAGAGTTTTTCTTGGGGCTGGATGACCGTTGATATTCTCCAGCAACTTGCGCTGGGTTATCTTGCGGGTTGGGTAGGTGGACGCTTTTTTGTCTGGATGGCACAAAAAATATCGGTGCAATTTTCGTTCTTTCCATTGTTGGCGGCTGCAACGGCGGTCGTTATTTTCTCTATCACCAGTGGAATAGGCGGGAGTGGCTATCTCGCGGTTTATTTGATGGGTTATAAAATCGGTAACTCCCGACTGCCGCAGTTGCCCCATATTTTGCAAGTGCAAGATGGTTTAGCGTGGCTAAGTCAGATTATGATGTTCCTGATATTAGGGCTGCTCGTTACGCCATCCCACTTAGTTGAACACTGGGCATTGTCACTCTCGGTTGCCGTACTGATGATTTTCGTTGCGCGGCCGTTGGCGGTGATTACCAGCTTGATTCCTTTTTCCTTTCCGTGGCGTGAGCAAGTATTTATTAGCTGGGTAGGGTTGCGCGGTGCAGTGCCTATTATTTTAGCTTTGTATCCTTGGCTAACGGGTGTTCCGAACGAAGAATTGTATTTTGATATCGCGTTTATGGTGGTTATGGTGTCCCTGATTGTACAGGGATGGTCGTTAGCTCCTATGGCGCGTTGGTTAGGTCTTGAAGTGCCAGCACCAGCCGAACCTGACCGGCGCATGCCATTAGATAGGGTTGGCAGTAATGATCCTATGGAGCTTTGGGCTTATCAGGTCACAGAGCGCTCACCAGCGTGTGACCATTACTGGAATGATTTACGTTGGGATGTCGCCGTTGAATTTGTCGGCGTCATTCGCCGGGGCGAGTGGCTGTTGCCTATGAGCAAACCGCGCCTCTGTGAAGGTGACACGGTATTGGTTGTCGCCAAGCTGGAGCATGTTGACGCGATTAGCCGAGTCCTGGCAGCGGGTGGTAAGCAAACCGAGCTGCAAACCAGTCAATTCTTTGGTGACTTTAGCTTACGTGGTGACTTGCTCATACAAGAAGTGGCGGGGTTCTATCCAGTTGGTGAATTAGACTCCGGGATTATGAATATGTCATTGCATGACTATTTCACCCAGAAGTTTCACCGACGCGTGGTGGTCGGTGATCATCTTCAGTTGGGCTCAGTGCGGCTCACAGTGCGAGAGGTTACCGATGAAGGTTATATCCGCCAAGTGGGTGTAAAGCTGCTCGAAGATAAAAGCAGCCGTTAGTTGACCCAAAATTCTTTATGAAAACGCAATTCATGCGTTTCATCGCCTTGCGTAATGGTTATGAAAAAGCGCAAGGTTTCTAAATTCGAAAAGCGTGTTTGTGCCAGGTAATAAATGGCATCGCCTTCAATGACTTCACGAAACTCGAGACGCTGCTGCTGGCTCAGTGGATTCATCACGTAGCCACTTAAGGTAACTCGCTGAGCTGGCTTATCAGCAGTTGCTGCATCCAGCACTGAAATATTGACCGTGGCTAAATTTTCGCTGCGCGACAACTGATATTGCTGAGCCATTTCTGGCCGCAGCAAGGTTGAGTTAAACGCATTATAGTGTACTTCCCACGGCCCAATTCGCTTACTTTGCTCGGCTACCGCAGTACCCGGCATAATAAGCATGCTGATAAGGGCTACAGCCCCAACAAGTGCGTGTTTCATAACCCCATACCTAAACTAAGTAGATTGTTGAGTAAGATTCTAGCAAATTGAATCGCTACAATAAGAACTAGCACAGAAAGGTCAAGCCCACCAATCGGGGGGGTTATTCGCCGTATCGGCGCTAAAAATGGTTCGGTTAACTGACCTAAAATAGCCATCATTGGATGGTAACCGCGATTAAACCAGCTCATGATCGCCATGATAATGGTCAGCCAGAACAGCAGCGACAAAAACTGAAATAACACCACGGCCAAGCCCATCATCAGGGTATCCGTTATCATCGGCGTCATGCCAGCACTCATGCTGGATAGCACGAGTATTTTTCCAATACCGACAAGATAAGCGAGCAACAGCGTTGCGATGTCCCAGTTGCCCACCATCGGCAATAGGCGCCGCATTGGTTGCACTAAAGGGTTGGTCATTTTAACCACAAACTGGCTCATTGGATTATAAAAGTCGGCACGCGCTGCTTGCATCCACACGCGCAACAAGACAACGATTAAAAACAGGTCGAATACAATTTCAACCAAAAATCGAAAAGCATCCATAGTGGCTCTCTAAATAGTTAATAAAACAGTTCATTAAAACAGTTCTGCCATTTCTTGATTGCGTTTTACGGCAGCTTTCACAGCTTTAGCAGATATATCGTCAATGTCAGCACCTTGATAGACTTCAACACCTTTAGCTGTTGAGCCGCCTTTACTGGTCACTTGTTTACGTAAGTCTTCCAGCTCCAAGTCGCTTGCTATAGCCATTTCAGCTGCGCCTAAGGCGGTTTGTTGCACCATAAGACGCGCTTTCTCTCGGTCAAAGCCTAGCGCGGTCGCAGCTTTTTGCAAGCTGGCCATAAATTCAAAGAAATATGCAGGGCCACTGCCTGCTACGGCACCTAAAATATCCAGTTCATCTTCATTCGCAACCCACAAGGTTGCGCCAACACCGTCGAATGCTTCAGTGATGTAAGCACGGTCATCATCACTGACTCTGTCATCGGCAACTAAGCCAGACATTCCTTTACCGACAAGAGACGGTGTGTTTGGCATAACGCGAATCATACGAATTGAATGACCAAGATATTGGCGGTATTTTTCAATTCGAATACCCGCGGCGATGGTTACTATGAGTTTATCACTCAGATTGGCAACCTGCTCGGTTAGGGCAGCACAAACATCAGCCATGAGTTGTGGTTTTACAGAAAGCACAATAACGTCTGCAGCGTTCGCTACTTCAGCATTATCTTGGCTGGTGTGTACATGCAACGTGTCGCGCATCTTTTCTAGTTTTGCTGGGCTTGGGTTGCTCACGTAAATGAGATCGCTGGGATAGCCACTTTTGACCATGCCGCCAACAATGCTTTGAGTCATATTTCCCGCGCCGATAAATGCGATTTTACGAGGCGATGTCGTCATGTAATCTCTCCTGTTTGTTCATTTTTGGGTAGCCGATCGCCGAATAACGACGTGCCAATACGAACCATGGTCGCGCCTTGCGCAACAGCGTACGGCCAGTCGGCACTCATCCCCATTGATAATGTATCTACTTGTTGATATTGGGCTTTTAACTCAGAAAACAACCGCTGCATGGCGGCAAAGCTTTCAGATGTGGCAGACGCATCACTCCGAGCGGCTGGTATCGTCATCAGCCCACGTAAGCGCAACTGGGGTAATTCTGAGATAACCGCGGCGAGTTCAAGCATTTGTGTTGGTGCTACGCCCGCTTTTGACGTTTCGTCGTCGATATTAATTTGAATTAATACATTTAGTGGTTCACGTTCATCGGCACGTTGCTGCGCTAAACGCCGTGCTATTTTTTCTCGATCGACGCTATGCACCCAGTCAAAATGTTCTGCAATATCGCGGGTCTTGTTTGATTGAATGGGGCCAATAAAGTGCCAGGTAATCGGGTAATCAGACAATTGCACAATTTTTGCAATAGCCTCTTGGACATAATTTTCGCCAAAGTCTCGTTGCCCAGCATTGTAGGCTGCGACAATGTCTGCTGCGGGTTTTGTTTTGCTCACCGCTATTAATTGCACGCTCTGTGCACTGCGCTTATTGGTGCTACACACCTGCGCAATTTCATTACGGACTTCTTTTATGCGTTCAGCTATGCTATTCATCAATGGCTAAAACTCACTTACAAGAGGCTGTTATATGGATATCACTGAGCTACTCAGTTTCTCTGTTAAACATAAATCGTCCGACTTACATTTATCCGCAGATTCGCCTCCTATGATACGGGTAGACGGTGACGTTCGTAAAATAAATATCCCAGCACTGAGTCACAAAGAGGTGCAGGAACTGGTCTACGACATTATGAATGACCGCCAGCGCAAGGAATATGAACAAAACCTTGAGTGCGATTTTTCATTTGAAGTACCAGACTTAGCGCGTTTTCGTGTTAACGCATTTGTGCAAAACCGAGGCGCCGGTGCGGTTTTTCGTACCATTCCTAGCGACGTTTTGACCCTTGAACAGTTAGGCGCGCCTGAGATATTCAAGAATATTTCTGATAACCCCCGTGGGCTAGTCTTGGTAACCGGCCCGACAGGTTCTGGTAAATCAACTACCTTGGCGGCAATGATTGATTATGTGAATGAAAATAAGTATCACCACATTCTCACCATTGAAGACCCAATAGAATTCGTGCATAAAAATAAACGCAGCCTGATTAACCAACGTGAAGTTCATCGCGACACGCATAGTTTTAGTAATGCGTTACGTTCGGCACTGCGTGAAGACCCTGATGTTATTCTAGTCGGTGAGATGCGTGACTTAGAAACCATCCGCCTGGCAATGACGGCCGCGGAAACCGGCCATTTAGTATTTGGTACGTTGCACACAACCTCTGCACCAAAAACTATCGATCGTATTGTTGATGTGTTTCCTGGCGATGAAAAGCCGATGATTCGTTCTATGCTGTCAGAATCATTACGTGCTGTTATTTCGCAAACACTCTTGAAGAAAGTCGGCGGGGGCCGTGTCGCAGCGCATGAAATTATGATTGCAACGTCGGCAATTAAAAATCTGATTCGAGAAGATAAAATTGCGCAGATGTATTCATCGATTCAAACCGGTGCAGCGCACGGTATGCAAACACTTGATCAGTGCTTACAGAACTTGTTGAACCAAGGGCTGGTGTCACGCGCTGATGCGAAGGCGAAATCGGCCAATAAGGATAGTTTCTAATTATGGTTTTAGACAAACTGTTGAAAATAATGGTCGAGCGTAACAGCTCTGACTTGTTTATCTCAGCGGGCTTACCACCAAGCGCCAAAATAAACGGTGAATTATTGCCGCTTAGTGAGCAGAAGCTTAGCGATAATGCAGCCTTAGGCATCGTGAAAGAAGCGCTTGGCGAAAAACATCTTAAAGAATTTATGGAAGAGAAAGAATCTAACTTCGCTATCTTTCGTGAGGGCATCGGCCGCTTTCGGGTGAGCGCATTCTGGCAGCGTCAGCGCGCAGGTATGGTTGTTCGTCGTATCGTTACTGACATTCCAACCGTTGATGAATTGAAATTACCTGAAGTACTGACCAAGTTAATCATGAATAAACGTGGTTTGATGTTGGTCGTTGGCGGAACGGGTACCGGTAAATCAACAACGCTCGCGGCTTTAATCGGTTACCGCAACCATCACTCAAAAGGCCATATTTTAACCATTGAAGACCCCGTGGAATTTGTTCATGAACACGGCAAGTCGATGGTGACACAGCGCGAAGTGGGTGCTGATACAGAGTCATTTGAAGCTGCGCTTAAAAGTTCACTACGGCAGGCCCCAGATGTAATTTTGGTTGGTGAAATTCGCTCGCAGGAAACCATGGAGTATGCACTTACTTTTGCTGAAACGGGCCACTTGTGTGTTGCAACCTTGCACGCCAATAACGCTAACCAAGCCATCGAACGGATCATGCATATGGTGCCGAAGGAAAAAATTGGCAAATTAATGTTTGATTTGTCATTAAACCTTCGTGGAATTGTCGCGCAACAGTTAGTTCCTACCATTGATGGTGGCCGCGTGGCAGCCATTGAGATTCTCCTAAATAGCCCAATTGTTTCGGAAAAAATCGCAACCAATGACATGGGTGAAATAAAGGAAATCATGGCGAAATCGCGCGAGCTCGGTATGCAAACATTTGACCAAGCCTTATTTGATTTGTACAAAGCAGGGCGTATCAGTTACGAAGAAACGTTACGTCATGCCGATGCGCCGAATGACTTGCGCTTGCGGATTAAACTCAGTGGCGACAGTAATGCAAGTGACGATGACAGCGCGTTGCAAGGTGCAACAGTTGATCTTGACTGACTTCGGCTGAAATTTGGGTTAAACTGTGCGCCGTTTTTTAACCTGAATTTCGAGGGCTTTCATGCGTGTGCTAGGAATAGAAACATCCTGTGATGAAACGGGTATCGCTATTTACGATACCGAGCACGGATTGCTGGCACACCAGCTTTACTCCCAAGTGAAGTTGCATGCTGATTATGGCGGTGTTGTTCCAGAACTGGCGTCACGTGATCATGTTCGTAAAACCCTGCCTTTAATTCAAGCTGCACTGACTCAGGCCAATCTGAAATCCTCCGATATTGACGGCGTTGCCTATACGGCAGGCCCTGGCCTTGTTGGTGCTCTGCTGGTTGGCTCCTGCATTGGTCGTAGTTTGGCTTTCGGTTGGAATGTTCCTGCAATCGCTGTGCACCATATGGAAGGCCACTTATTGGCGCCGATGCTGGAAGACCAACCACCGCAATTTCCATTTGTGGCGTTATTGGTGTCGGGCGGGCATACCCAACTGGTTCAAGTTGACGGCATCGGCCAATACACCTTGCTGGGTGAGTCGGTTGATGATGCCGCGGGTGAGGCGTTTGATAAAACTGCGAAACTGATGGGGCTGGACTATCCCGGAGGGCCGCGCTTGGCGGCTATGGCCGAACATGGTGAGAAAGGCGCTTATCGCTTTCCTCGGCCGATGACCGACCGTCCCGGTTTGAATTTTTCTTTTAGTGGCCTTAAAACCTTTGCGGCCAATACGATTGCCAGTACGGATGGCTCCGAGCAAGCGCTCGCCAATGTTGCGCGGGCATTCCAGGATGCCGTAGTGGATACCTTAGTGATTAAATGCCGGCGAGCGTTAGAGCAAACGGGTTTAAAGCGCTTGGTGGTCGCTGGTGGCGTAAGTGCAAACCAACATCTGCGGCAGCAACTGAATGATTTTACCAAACGTATTGGTGGGCAAGTTTACTTTCCGAGAACCGAGTTTTGTACTGACAATGGCGCCATGATTGCATTTGCTGGTGCGCAGCGCTTGGTTGCTGGTGAACGCTCAGACATTCACATAAAAACCTTTCCGCGTTGGCCACTTGAGCAGCTTACCGCACCTGGTTAAATGACTTTAGTCTTTGCGGCGCGTCGTACGCTTTTCTTGCCCAGTACGTAAGCGCACAATATTGGATTGATGGCGCCACATAATCAGCACCGAAATCATAATCACTGGCACGGTATATTGGGGCTTAATCCAGTAGGCGAAAAAGGGTGCCAGGCTAACCGTAACCAGCGCGGCCATTGATGATACACGGCTAATTCGAAAGACCAGTAACCAAGTAGCAATGAGTAATAAAGCCATTTCCCACGCAACTGGGAACATGGCACCAAGCGCGGTTGCAACTGCTTTACCACCGCGAAAATGGAAATACAGCGGGAATATATGACCCAAGCAGGCGGCAACGGCAATAATACCGAGATAGAAGGGTTCAATACCAAGGAAATACGATACCCAAACCGGAATCATCCCTTTGAGTACATCGAACCAGAGCGTCAACGCAGCTGGAATTTTGCCGCCTAAACGGTAAACATTGGTGGCACCTGGATTGTTCGAGCCGGAGGTGCGGGGGTCTGGCAACCCAAATAAGCGGCAAATTAGCACAGCACTGCTAATAGAGCCGAATAAATAGGCTGAGATAATGGCAAGTAAAATTAATGCACCCATAGGTCACTTAAACCGGCAGACAAGCCGTTTGCTTCTGGTCCGCTTTCCGTTACTATTCAAAACCCATAGCATAAGCGCTTTAGCGCTGAAATTCTATTAATACGGTACCACGCATGGATAAAGTTTTTATCGAGAGCTTGGTTGTTGACGCCTACATTGGTGTGTATGACTGGGAACATGAGCAAACTCAGCCGTTGGTGCTTGATCTAGAAATGGATTGGGATAACCAGGCCGCAGCGCGCTCCGAGCAATTAAATGATGCACTTGATTATGATGCATTGAGTAAGGCCGTGACTGCGCTTATCCAATCGCGGCCTCGTGCCTTAATCGAAACGGTCGCAGAAGAAGTTGCGACGCTTGTACTAACGGAATTTAAATGCCCACGCGTCAGGGTTAAAGTCGGTAAGCCTCAAGCGGTTGCAAATGCGCGCCAAACTGCGGTTGAGATTGTGAGGGTTGCTGTGTGAGTACGGTTTGGTTTGGTATTGGCAGTAACCGCGAGCGCGAGCGCTTCGTGCGAGCTGGCATTAGTGCATTACATGATGCGTTTGCAACATCAGACCAACCAATGTACGTGTCACGAGTGTTTGAAAGTGACGCCGTTGGCTTTTCCGGGAACCGTTTCTTTAATCTCGTGGCCCGCGTTACAACTGATTTAGGCATTGAGTCGGTCAGTGCTATTTGTAAAGACATTGAGCGCCAACACGGGCATGCCGATGGTGCAACGCGGTTTAGTCCGAGAACTTTAGATATCGATATTCTGCTTTATGACGACGTGATCAGTGAGAGTCCGGTGCAACTGCCACGCGCCGAAATATTGACCAACGCTTTTGTGTTATGGCCATTGGCAGAAATCAGTCCAAATAGTCGGCATCCACAAACAGGTAAAAGCTTTGCAGAACATTGGCAAAACTATCGTGGCGAACAAGTGCTGGAGCCGTTATCTTTCGAGTTTGATGCACTACCACACCTTAAACGTATTCAACCATCTACAAGGAAGTCATTATCGTGAGCACTTTGGAAGCTATTATTCTCGCGTTAATTCAAGGTTTTACTGAGTTTCTGCCGATATCGAGTTCGGCACATTTAATTTTACCGTCGCAATTGTTTGGGTGGGAAGATCAAGGTTTAGCGTTTGATGTCGCTGTTCATGTCGGCACATTGTTGGCTGTTGTTTTATATTTCCGAAATGAAGTGGGCGAGCTGCTGGTGAATTGGGTCGCTAGCTTGCGTGGTCGGCACAACGCGCATAGCCGACTGGCGTGGCTAATTATTTGGGGCACTATTCCCGCTGGCTTAGCTGGATTACTCGGCAGTGATTTAGTCGAAAACTTCGGACGTTCAGCGTTGGTCATCGCAACCAGTACAGTTGTTTTTGGTTTATTGCTTTGGTTTGCTGACGCGCGGGCATCTCAACAACAACAGCTGGAGCAGTTAACATTTAAACAAGTAATGATAATAGGCGCAATGCAGGCATTAGCCCTGATTCCTGGCACATCGCGTTCAGGAATAACAATGACTGCAGGCATGTTGCTTGGGCTGACTAAAACGGATGCGGCGCGGTTCAGCTTTTTACTATCGATACCGATAATTATTATGGCTGGTGGTTATCAAGGGCTTAAATTAGTGCAGCAAGCTGAACCCGTGGCTTGGTCGCCGGTAATCATTGGCGTGCTCACATCCTTTGTTGCGGCCTATGTATGTATTCACGTGTTTCTGCAGGTTATCAGCCGGATGGGTATGTTGCCGTTTGTTATTTATCGGCTCGCGCTTGGTACATTTTTATTTATCTTGTTCATATAATTGCGTTACTGCCATGCATTCAGCATGGCAGTACGCTGCGCGTCTCTTACTGCCACTCCAATCTCAGGCCCATTTAATGACTCACCGTGTTGGGCCGCTTTAGCGATAACATCTTTGGCTTTCACTAATTGTGCTTGTTCAAATGCCAAGCGTAGCTGCTGTGCTTCGCTCGCAGGCAGGCCCAGCGCTCTCCATAATGTCACTAACCGCGCAAACTTTTCAGGGCGACGCCATCCATCCGCTTGGCCGATAGCATTAAAGGCCCAATTTGCGTCAATAGCGTGATGGGGCTGATAGTTTATTTTTAATGCTGCCGCAGTTAAGTCTTGATAGTCATTTGGCACCCGCAAGCGCTGTTGTAAGCTGGTTAGTTGCACATGGTTAAGCCGCTGGCATGTCAACGCCCAGGCAATCGTGGTGTCCGCTTCGCTCTGAATGCGTTTAAGTTGGCTGGCCATATCACGTGTATTGAGTGTGTTTGCGAGTTCTGAAAACCACGGTGTCAGTGCGTTTGCCGCAGTTAAAACTTGCCAGTAAACATGTGGCGATGAACTGGTCAGTGCCTTTTCGGTTTCCCGCCACACACGCTCTGCAGCAAGCGTGCTCAGTTCACCTTGAGCGCTCATAGCCTGCATTAACGCAAGCGTTTCGGGTGCAACGGTAAATCCATCTTCAGCAAAACGTGCGGCGAAGCGCGCGACGCGTAATACCCTTAACGGATCTTCAGCAAAGGCGGGCGACACATGACGTAAACTTTTTTGCTTAATATCATCTAAGCCATGGTAGGGGTCGATGAGCTGGCCAGTGTCATCTTGTGCAATCGCATTGATGGTGAGGTCGCGTCGCAATAGGTCTTCTTCTAGTGTCACTGTCGTATCAGCACTCACGGCAAATCCAGTATAGCCTTGTCCCTGTTTACGTTCAGTGCGAGCGAGCGCGTATTCTTCCCCAGTTTTGGGGTGCAGAAACACCGGGAAATCCTTACCTACCTGGCGAAAGCCGCGTGCCAGCATGTCTTCAGCACGAGCACCGACTACAACGTAGTCACGCTCATGCACTGGTTTACCCAGCAATTGATCACGAACAGCACCACCAACTAAATATATTTTCACGCTCACTCCTTATCATTTCATAAGATGATCGCGAATCACTGGCTCTGTTGCAAGCGAGTCGTTACACTGATGGGTAAAATAGCCACTATCCCAGTGAAGTTACTATGTATCTCAATTATTTTGGATTGCACACAGAGCCTTTTTCAATAGCGCCTGATCCGCAGTTTCTTTATCTTAGTGAACGGCATCAGGAAGCGCTGGCGCATTTGAGCTATGGGCTACAAGGCAGCGGCGGCTTTATTCTGCTAACCGGCGAGGTTGGCACCGGGAAAACCACAGTTTCCCGTGCCCTGCTCGAACAGTTGCCCGAGCAAACTCAAACCGCATTTATATTGAACCCGATGCTTAACTCTGATGAGTTACTGGCAACGTTGTGTGATGAATTCGGTATCAGCTACGACAAACGGCACGTCACGTCCAAACAACTCACCGACAAGCTCAGCCATTTTCTATTGCAGGCGCATGCCAATAATGCGCAGTGTGTTGTTCTTATTGATGAAGCTCAGCACCTGCAGCCACAAGTTCTTGAACAACTGCGATTATTGACGAATCTGGAAACCAACCAGCAAAAGTTGCTGCGGGTGATTCTCATTGGTCAGCCTGAACTACAAGATCTTTTGCGTCGGCGCGAATTGCGCCAACTTGCACAGCGTATCACTGCCCGCTATCACTTGTTACCGCTGCAGTTAGCTGACTCAGAACGTTATATTAATTACCGATTGCAGGTTGCTGGCGCGCAACGTGGTCTATTTGACAGGGCAGCGATCAAGAAAGTGCATATTGCCAGTGAGGGGATACCACGGCGCTTGAATCTGCTTTGTGATCGAGCCCTACTGGCAGCGTACAATGACCAGCAATCGGTTGTTTCAGTTAAGCACATTCAACTTGCGGTGCGTGAGCTTGATGGTGGCGAAGCAAAAAGTCAGCGTTCAAATGCATTCCGGTTTACTCGCATCGTTGCTGCCAGCGTGCTGGTGGCTGCGCTGAGTGCAACCACCGCTTGGTATGTTGGGTATCTCGAGAATAAGAACACGCCAATTCATGGCGCGGAGCAGGGAGGTTCTGGCGAATCCCCCATCGCATCATTAGCTGCTGCCTGGCAATTACCGCGGCCCCCACAAGAACCTGCATTTTGTGATTGGGTACGAACCTTTGAATTGTTGTGCGTGCGTGGTAGCGCGCGTTTTGATCAGATATTAATTCCGAAATTCCCGGTTTTACTTGATTTAGGCGGTGGTGAATTGCAATTTGTTGACAGTATGAACACGCAACCTGACGCCAACTGGACCGGAGAATTTATTGCGGTATTGCCGCAACCACCGGGTTACTCGGCGGCCGACGCGCAAACGGCTGAATCGGTTTATCAACGCTGGCTAGCGCAGCAGCTTATGGATTCAGACAGCGCACCAGAGGCAACCTTCTCGGAGCAATTGCAACAGTTGCAACAACAGGCAGGGTTACGTGTAACAGGGCACCTTGATGCATTAACCTTATCGTGGTTGACCGCTCAAAGCACGCCTAGTGGACCAAGGTTGCAAGACAGTGTTGAGCAGGAGAATAAGTAATGTCGTCGGTACTTAAAGCACTCAGAAATCAACAGTCGCCACTGCTTAAAGCGCATTCGCAAGTAGCGTTGGAATCGGCCGTTAAGCCAGCAATGGCACTAGGGCGTATCGTTATCCTGCTTGTTAGTCTCATCGTTGCTGCTGGCATTGGCTGGCTAGGGGTTCAGTATTGGCTGTCAAACAACACCGTAGCGGTTGTAGAGCCAGCACCGCAGGCATCCTATCAACTGGGAACAATCGCAGCCGTAATCGAGCCACAGTGGCCAGAATCAGAACCAGAACAAGAACAATCAACCGCCGAGCAAATTACTGCAGTGGAACCGAGTGAAGCTATTACCAGCTCCGCACAGCGTCAGGCAGAAAATTCGGTCGTTAGCGATGATCAAACCATTGACTTAAATCAAGTTTCTCCCGAATTATTGAGCGCTTTTGAGAATGCTCTTAATGAGGATGGTGAAGGGCGAAGCGTTGTACCTACCTTGGCTACCTTAAGTCGGGACTTTCAGCGCACCGTACCTTCGTTTAGCTATGACGGGCATCAATATTCATCCCGCGCACAAGCACGCTGGGTGGAATTAGCTGGTGTCAGGCTATTTGAGGGCGAGCGTTGGCAGGGGTTAACTGTACTGACAATAGCTCCGGCACATGTTGTACTGTCACGAAATAATCAAGCATTTCAACAGCCCGCTTTGGAAGACTGGACAAAGCCCTAGTTAATCTGTTATTAAAACACCTGTTTAAATCCACTGTTTGATTTCGTAGTGAAGTCAGCGTTATTTAAGAGGTGTTGTCATGGCGGACTATCGCGTTCCTCGTGAAGATATGCAGTTTGTGCTGCAAGATGTTTTTAAAGTTGAGCAGGATTGGGCCCAATTCGCTGAGTTGTCTGAGTTAGATATGGACACTGCTGTTGCGATTATTGATGAGGGTGCCAAATTAGCAGAAACGCTTATCGCACCGAATGCTCGTGCCGCTGACGAAGAAGGTGTGACGTTCGAAAACGGCAACGTGACAACGCCAAAAGGCTACAAAGAGAACTTTAAACAGCTCGCTGAAGGCGGTTGGGTTGGCGTTACGGCCAATCCAGAATTTGGGGGCATGGGGCTTCCGAAAAGCATCTCTGCTCAATACGAAGAAATGTTATGTGCCGCCGATATTTCCTTCTCGCTCTATTCTGGCTTAACAGCTGGCGCGATCATGACCATTGATCAGCACGCTGACGACAGTTTGAAAGCAACCTACCTTGAAAAAATGATTAGTGGCCAGTGGACGGGGTCCATGTGTCTAACGGAACCGCATGCAGGAACTGACTTGGGAATAATTCGCTCCAAGGCTGAGCCTAACGAAGACGGCAGTTTTGCAATTACCGGTACGAAAATATTCATTACCGGTGGTGAGCATGATTTAGTCGACAATATTGTGCATTTGGTGCTGGCTAAATTACCGGATGCACCGGCGGGTAGCAAAGGCATCAGCTTGTTCCTTGTACCGAAATTTTTAGTTCAGCAAGATGGCTCGTTAGGGGAGCGCAATGGTGTTCATTGCGGCTCTATTGAACATAAAATGGGTATTCACGCCTCGGCAACGTGCGTCTTGAACTTTGACGGCGCCAAGGGTTGGCTGGTTGGCGAGCCCCATCGCGGTTTGCCAGCAATGTTCACCATGATGAATTATGAACGTTTAGGTGTTGGTATTCAGGGGCTTGGTGCTGCCGCTCGCTCATATCAGAATGCGCTGGACTATGCACAAGATCGGCTGCAAGGTCGTGGCGCTAAAGCAACTCGCGAGATGCAAAAAGAAGCTGACCCACTGATTGTGCACGGCGATGTGCGTCGCATGCTGTTGACGATGAAGGCCTTTGTTGAAGGTGGACGAGGGTTTTCTACCTACGTTGGGCAACAGCTTGATATTGCAAAATATGCACAAGAACCGCAACAAAAGGCGCGCGCAGAAGCATTAGTGCAGCTGTTAACACCGGTAGCCAAGGCATTTCTCACGGATACAGGCTTTGAAGTGACCGTAATTGGCCAGCAAGTGTTTGGTGGCCATGGCTTTATTCGCGAGTGGGGTCAAGAACAGCTTGTCCGTGATGCGCGGATTGCTCAGATTTATGAAGGAACCAACGGTATTCAAGCGCTTGATTTATTGGGACGCAAGATAGCCGGTTCGCGTGGCGAGTTACTGCAACCATTGCTGCAGGACATTCAAGACTTGCTTGATCAGCCACTCGCAGGTTTAGAGGCTGAGTTTAAGCAACTTGCTGAAGCAACAGAGCTATTGCGCACTATCACGGGTGAGGTGCTTAACCGCGTTGGTGACGATGAAAATATTATCAACAGTGTTGCCGTTGAATACCTCTATTTGGTGGGATACGTCGCATTTGCCTATATATGGTTGCGCATGGCCGTTGTCGCCGACCCGTTGGTGGCTGAACGCCCTTATTTGGCAAGTAAGGTAAAAACAGCGAAGTTTTACATGGCTCGTATTTTGCCACGTATTCATGGTTTAGCTGGGGCTATTCGAGATGGCAGTGAAAGTTTGTATCGGCATGAAGTGGGCGAGTTTTAATCGCCCACTTTGCAATAGCTAAGACAGGACAATGCTGTTGGCGTTAGTCACCTAACGACAGCAGCGTTGCGTTACCACCAACAGCAGTGATGTTGTTGGTGCGTGTTTTTTCCGTCACAAAACGTGCTAAGTAATGTGGGCCACCAGCTTTCGGGCCAGTGCCAGACATACCACGGCCACCAAACGGCTGCACACCAACAACGGCACCAATCTGATTACGGTTAATGTAAACGTTACCAACATCCATGCGGCGTGCCACGTCTGCAGCGAAGGTTTCGTTGCGGCTGTGAATACCAAACGTCAAACCAAAACCTGTTCCGTTAATGCTGTTAATCACATCGTCGAGTTCGTTTGTTTTCCAGCGAATCACGTGCAGGATAGGGCCAAAGTTCTCTTTGACTAACTGGTTAATGCTATCGATTTCGATGGCTGTCGGCGCCACGAAAGTACCGCCGTCAGTATATTCTGGCATGGGGGCACGAGCAATCAGACGTCCTGCCTGAGAAATATCATTGATGTGTTGTTCCAAGTTACTTTTCGCAACGCCATCGATAACTGGGCCAACATCAGTTTCATGGAAAATTGGGTCACCAACTTTCAATTCCGCCATGGCGCCCTTCAGTAGATCGATAATGCGGTCGGCAATATCATCTTGAACAAACAAAACACGCAACGCAGAGCAGCGTTGGCCGGCACTCTTAAATGCGCTGGCAACAATGTCCGTTACTGCTTGCTCAGGTAATGCGGTTGAGTCGATGAGCATGGTGTTTTGGCCACCGGTTTCAGCAATAAATGGCACGATGGCGCCAGTACGTGCTGCTAATGCACGGTTTATAGCTTGTGCAGTGTAGGTTGAGCCGGTGAAACAAACCCCGCCGATGTCTTCTTGCGACACCAAAAAGTTACCTACTTCTGCGCCGCTACCCGGCATAAAGTGCAATACATCGCCAGGAATACCGGCTTCAAGTGCTAATTGAACTGCACGGAATGCAATAAGACCCGTTTGTTCCGCAGGTTTGGCAATAACGCAGTTGCCGGCAACCAATGCTGCGGCAACTTGACCGACAAATATTGCCAACGGGAAGTTCCAAGGGCTAATACAAATGAATGTACCGCGGCCTTGTAACAATAGTTCGTTGGTTTCGCCGGTAGGCCCAGGAAGCGTGGTGTCTTCACCCATAAGCTCGCGCGCTTGCTGCGCGTAATAGCGACAGAAGTCGACAGCTTCACGGACTTCGTCAATGCCATCTTGCAAGCTTTTACCTGCTTCTACGCTACACAACGCAATCAGTTCGTTGCGGTTCGCTTCCATTAAGTCGGCAAGCTTCTCAAGCGACTTTGCGCGTACTTCAACATCAGTGTCGCGCCAGCGGCGGTAAGCGGCATTAGCACTTGTTAATGCTTGTTCCGCTAACGCTTTGTCGCCCCAGCAGATGGTACCAACTTGGTGATCAGTTTTTTGCGGGCTATGAATTGCCACGCGGTGATGCGCATCGACCACATCGCCATTTACAATTGGACCACCTTGCCATTGTTTGTCACTGTATTGGTGAACCGCGTTAATAAAGTCATCAGCTTGTGAGTGAATGTTCATATTCAATCCTAACGAGTTTTTCCGATCACTGAATATCTGCGTCGGTAATGGAATTTTGTTATTTGCAAAATGTTCATGCTTTAACATGATGCGTAGCGGGTGCTCAGTGAGCTCTGCCACAGGCGTCTGTGGGTCAACCAATTTATGCACGAACGATGTATTTGCGCCGTTTTCCAACAGTCTGCGTACCAAGTAGGGTAGGAGATCTTTATGGGCGCCAACCGGTGCATAAATTCGGACCGTGATATTGGAGTCTTGTTCCAGTAACGTGTCGTATAAGTCATCACCCATACCATGCAAGCGCTGAAACTCAATGCGGCGCTGGTAGGCTTTATTAAGGTCATTAATGGCAACCACAGTTTGTGCGTTGTGCGTGGCAAACTGAGGATAAATTGCGCCATCAGTGGCTTCACTGAGTAAGTAATGCGCACATGCCAAATAAGAAACGTCGGTGTTCGCCTTGCGCGTAAATACTGGATAGCCTTGCAGGCCGTTGACCTGGCAAAGTTTGATTTCGGTATCCCAATACGCACCTTTTACCAGACGCACGGGAATTTCGTCACCACATTCGCGTGCTAACGCAGTAACCCAGCACAGGGTTGGTAGCGCACGCTTGGAATACGCTTGCACCACCAGGCCAAAACGCGGCCAGCCCTTACAAACACCGCTGCGATAGACTTTCTCGAACAACTCGAGTGACAACTCCAGTCGATCGGCCTCTTCGGCGTCAATTGTTACGCCGACATCCGCTTCTTTTGCCAGCTTAACCAGCTCGGTAAGGCTAGCCGCCAGTTCTGTCAGAACCCGTTCATGGTTTGCTGCTTCATAGCGCGGGTGCAACGCTGATAGCTTAATCGAGATAGTCGGGCGCGGTGCATTTGGATTATTGAAATTTTCTTTACCAACAACTTTAATCGAGTTTACGTAGTCAGCATGATAGCGGCGCGCGTCGGCAGTGGTTAGCGCGGCTTCGCCCAACATGTCATACGAATGCGTGTAGCCTTTATCGCGGTTATTTCTGCTGTTTTTCAAGGCTTCTTGAATGGTGCGCCCTAAAACAAACTGGGTACCCATGATTCGCATTGCCCCATAAGTGGCTTTACGAACGACCGGTGAACTGAGGCGGCGAAGCATACGGCGAAATACACCACGCGGTGTTTCCATCGGCTGCCCAGTTGGATTGATGATGTTGTTGGTTAACGCCAAGCCCCAAGTGCCGCTATTCACCAGCCATGAGGCGCTTTGCCCCATATGCTGGTGCCAGTCGCCACCCGATAAGCGGTCTTGTATCAGTGCATCAGCAGTTGCCGCATCAGGAATGCGTAAGAGTGCCTCGGCAAGGCACATGAGAATAATGCCTTCTTTGGTATCTAAACTATATTCTTGAAGAAAAGCATCGACCCCACCACCGTCGGCACGGTCGCGTACTTTATTCACTAAATCGGCTGCCGCTTGGGTAACCGCGTCAAGATTGTTCTCGTCCTGCGGTAAAAGAGGCAACAGCTCACGCAAGTAAGCATCTTCATCGACGATATAGTTGTCGGTGATAGCTTGTTGGAGTCGACCAAGGTCGGCGCCGGTATACTGAGCCGCAAGTACTTCACTTGCTTTGAACATAGCATCTCCTGTTAGACTCAGCCCAAGGCTGGCGGTGACATATTTTGGGCGCCAGTATATGACTTTTTTGGCGCAGGTAAAGCTTGTCTGATCAGATTTTTTTTAATCGACAGAATCGCGCCCAAGGTGCAATTTTTAAGCAGTGCTGTCAAGCCCATTTCAGTTGACCCGCAAAGATACTGCGAGTACCGTATGAATGAAGCAAAATCAACGCGTAAGAGAGTACTTGTGAGCCAGGAAACAGAAATAAAACTACTGGTAGAACCAGCGCAACGAGAAGCAGTGTTGGCATTATGCCAACAATTGGCAAAAGACGCCAAACGTTCTACTTTGGAGTTAACGAATACCTACTTTGATACCCCTGATCTGCAGTTGCGACAACACGACATGGGGTTGCGTATTCGGCGCCGTGGCGATGAGCGTGAGCAAACGATTAAATTAGCGGGTAACGTTCTCGGTGGGCTGCACTCAAGGCCTGAATACAATGCGGTAATTACGCAAGACTCGCCTGATTTAACATTGTTTGAAGAAGACATCTGGCCAGATGAATTTCCGTTGTTTGATATTCAACGTGAACTCACTCAATTGTTTCGTACAGACTTTACACGTCATCGTTGGCATATACCGAGTGGCGATGGGGTTATCGAATTGGTATTTGATGAAGGCCAGATTGTCGCCGATGGGCAGTCACGGCCACTGTGCGAAATTGAGCTTGAAGTGCAGGGCGGCAACACCTCAGACGCTTATAAATTAGCCCGTCGTTTTATTACGCGAGTAAATGCCCGGGTAGGTAGTTTAAGCAAAGCCGCGCGCGGCTATTTGCTGGCGCAAAAATCAGTGCTTGAACCCTTTACACATGCGCATTTCGTGCATCAACAACCAACCGACGATGTCGGCACCGGTTTGTACCGGGCACTCTCTTACGCATTGCAATATTGGCAGCATAATGACGCTTGCCTCGCTGAGCAGCCCAGCGTGCGGGCAGTAGCTGGAATTACGGACGGTATTCGTCTTTGCAAAGTAGTGCTGCAGCAGCTGGCGCTGTTTGAATTAGACGTGACCGATCACATTGCTCGATTGGAACAAATGCTCGGGCATTTGGGGTGGTTAAGTCGGTATGACGGCTTAAATGAGTTGACCGCAGATGACGGTGCGTACCATCGCGCTTTAAAACAGAATCAAAAGTTATTTGATTTCATTGTGGAGCAGCAAGAACACGCGGTGCAGCTTGAGTTAGTAATTAATTTGAGCAAGCGCGATGATTATCAGCTGACACTCTTTGAGCTCGGTGAATTGTGTGCTGAACAACCGCGCCATGAGCAACTGATGCAGATACCACTCAGGCAATGGGCATCACAGCGCCTTCGTGATGATTGGCAGCAGGTGGTTGAGGCATTTACTAAGAATGATGAGTTACGCGCTGATCAATATTTAAAATTGTTACCCCAACTGCAAAGCTCGTTACAACTTGGCTATTGTGTCGGGTACTTATTTGATGCGGATGATCGCGAAAGTTTTCGTGCGCCATGGCAAGACATGATGCGCGGAATTCGAGAAATTATGGCATTAAAGTTATTGCGTGAAGCAATTAAAGACACCGATGATATCAATACCGAGAAGCTATTGAATTGGCAAGAAATACAACTCGAGACACTGCTGTACGCGCTTGAGCGTTCGCGGCGCTCAGCGTTGAAACAAGAACCGTATTGGATGCTTTAATCATGAAGGCTGCCGCGCGCGTTACAGCAATAAGCGAATTTATTGCGCGGACCGTCGAACAGCAGCCAGATGCAATCAGCTGGCAGGGCGATCAGGTCCAGCTACTTACACTGTCCGACTACCGTGAAACTCTTATTCAAGGGCTGCGTGAGTGTCGCGATGAAGCAGAAGCGCATTCTTTGGTAAGGCGGTTAAGGCAGCAATGGTATGCCAGTTTGGCTGCTGCTGATTTACTGGAACAAATTGAATTAAAGGATATGTTGGCGCACATCAGTGCGACGGCCGATGCGTTTATAGAACAGTCATTGGCTTGGCTCTATCCGCGATTTTGTGAGCGCTTCGGTACGCCGCGTGACGCGGAACATAACGCATTGCCTTTGCTGGTCATTGGTATGGGCAAATTAGGGGGCGGTGAGCTGAATTTTTCGTCAGACATCGACCTTATTTTTTGCTACCCGGAGCAAGGTGAAACGGACCACGCCCGCAAGCCTATCGAAAATAGTGTGTTCTTTACTCGGTTAGCACAGGCGTTAGTAACCATGCTGGACCAAACAACCAGTGATGGTCGGGTGTTTCGGGTTGATCTTCGTTTGCGCCCATTTGGTCAATCTGGGCCTGTCGTTGCGAGTTTGGCAGCACTTGAATATTACTACCAAGAGCAAGGGCGTGATTGGGAACGCTATGCCATGGTTAAAGCGCGCATTATTGGCGCAGGTGACGATTATCAGCAGCAATTATCAGCCTTATTAAGGCCTTTTGTTTACCGTCGTTACATTGATTTTTCAGCTATCGACGCGCTACGTAAAATGAAAAGCTTGATCACTCAGGAGGCGCGCCGAAAGGGCGTTGAACGAAATATTAAGCTCGGCGCTGGCGGTATTCGGGAAATCGAGTTCATCGCGCAAGCATTTCAGCTTATTCGTGGTGGCCAACAGCGCCAACTGCAGACACAGTCTATTTACCGCGCGTATGCAGCCATCGCAGAACTCGGCATTCTCACGCAGCAAACTGTTGATGAATTACTCGATTGCTATGCGAAGCTGCGCCGCATGGAACACGTCTTACAGCAACTCAATGATGAGCAAACCCAAACATTACCTGACGATGAAGAGCGCCAACAGCGCATCAGTCTTGCATATCAGCAACCGTGGCCAGATATCGAGAGCATGATTCGAACCGCCATGAACCGTGTGCATGGCCATTTCAAGCAAGTTATTGGTGATCCTGACGCCGAAGATGAAGAAGCTGGTGAACTGCAATTATTGTGGCAGGACATGATTGATGACGATACAGCAGTGGATGTATTGATCGATGTAGGGCTTGGTAAGGCCACTGCTCAGCTTGTTTGGCAACAAGTAAATCAGCTGCGCAAAGATGTCCGCAAACGCGGCTCTGGGCCACGTGGGCGCAAAGCAATGGCGCGGCTGGTACCATTGTTACTGGAGCGCATTGTTCAATTCGCCGATTCTGACTCAGTGCTGGAGCGGGTATTGCATGTTCTGCGCAAAATCATGACCCGCACGGCCTATGTCGAACTCTTGGTTGAGAACAGCGGTGCCCGTGAACAATTGATAAAACTGTGTCGAGCGAGCTCGTGGCTAACCCAACAAATAGCCTTGTATCCGTTGTTATTGGATGAATTGATTGATCCGCAACACCTTTATCAGTTACCTCAGCTTACCGAATACCCTCAGTTACTCGATGAGTTTATGTTGCGCCTACCTGAGCAGGAGATTGATCTTGAAGCGCAGATGGATGCTCTGCGCCAAGCTCGACAAGTACTTCAGCTTAAGGTCGCTGCGGCTGATATCAGCGGCGCGTTGCCGCTGATGAAAGTCAGTGACCATTTAAGTTATCTCGCTGAGGCCATCATCGCCAAAGTAGTCCGTCTTGCATGGTTCCAAATGGTTGAAAAGCATGGTGCCCCACCACAGCGGGATGCCGACAATATGGGATTTGCGGTACTTGCATATGGAAAGCTTGGTGGACTGGAGCTTGGCTATGGTTCAGATCTTGATTTAGTCTTTATTGCTGATTCGGACTATGAAGGTGAAACGAGCGGGCGCAAACCGATTGAGGTACAACAGTTTTATCTGCGCTTAGCGCAACGCATTTTGCATTTATTCACCACCCGTACAGTGATTGGTACCTTGTATGAGGTTGATATGCGTTTGCGTCCTTCAGGTAAAGCAGGTTTGCTGGTTACGCGATTCGATACGTTTGCCAGTTACTTGGCTGAAGATGCATGGACCTGGGAGCTGCAAGCTTTGGTGCGGGCGCGCCCTGTTTTTGGGTCACCAGAATTATGCCAAAAGCTGGTCGACCTTCGCCGCCAACGGTTGGGTGCTCAGCGCGATAACGATGCGTTAAAACAGCAGGTGATTGAAATGCGTGAAAAAATGCGCGGTCACCTGGAGGCCCGGGTTGAGGCTCAAGAGTTCGATGTTAAGCAGGGAGCCGGTGGTATAGCGGATTTGGAGTTCTTGGTTCAATATTTAGTGCTTAGATTTGCGCCAGACTATCCGGATTTAGCGGTTTATACTGACAACATTCGCATTATTGAGCAGGCTGGTCATTTAGGTTTGCTCACCGATTTACAAACCGAACAGCTCATATCAGCATATATTGCTGAGCGACAAGTTATTCATCAGTTGGCACTTGATGACAGGGGGAATGTGACCCGTCAAAATCTCGCCGAGCACCGCCACGCAGTTATCTCAGCGTGGCAGGCGTGGCTTGGTGACTAACCGTCGTAAAGACTCGGGTCATCAGGGTTCGGACGCGTTTTGAAACGACGATGTATCCACATGTACTGTTCCGGACGTTGCTGAATCGCAAATTCAATCATGCGGTTCACACGGGTGACATCAGCTACGTTGTCGCCAGTTGGAAAGTTTTCAAACTCAGGGTAATAGGTCATATCATAGCCCGTTCCGTCGTCGCGACGGAAGCACGTGACAGGCAGCACCGCACAATTGGAATTCGCTGCAAATAGCAACGTACCCGTCGTTGTACTAGCTTCTTTAACCTCAAATAACGGCGCAAACACAGTGCGTTTACGGCCGTAATCCTGATCAGGCAGGTATCCCGCAATTTCGCCTTGATTGAGCGCTTGCAGCATACTTTTTACATCGGTTCGTGGAATCATGTACTTATTTGAGCGCCCACGGCCTAATGTTTGTAAGTATTCCATCACGGCATTGTTGTGCGGGCGATACAAGCCTACCGCAGGTTTCACGAATCCATGCAGCCGGGCATGAACTTCTAAACTTAGAAAGTGAAAAAGCAGCAGCAATACGCCTTGACCATCTTTTTGTGCAGCCTGAAGATGTTCAATACCGTGCACATGCAACTTGCGGCGAATGCGCCAATCAGGCCACCACCATGCCATACCGGTTTCGAAAAAAGCGATGCCGGTATTCTGCATGTTTTTGCGTACAAGGAGCTCAATGTCGGTTGCTGACATTTTCGGGAAACACAATTCAAGATTGCGGCGCGCTATTTTGGTGCGACGCGGCAGAAAACGATACAGCAACCGCCCCAAACATCTGCCCATGCCGAGCTGCCAGCGATAGGGTAACCACGAGATGGTATAGAGTAAGCCGACACCAAGCCACGTTAACCAATACTTTGGTAAAAGAAAACGTGGCTCAAAGCTGGGTTTCTCAATTATTTTCATTAAGTAAGCTTGCGTTGATGGCAACTAAATCTTGTTCGCTAATCTGGCCTGAAGCTTGTTTCAGGGTTAAAGACTGGCGAATGTAACCATAACGTGCGCTTGATAGGTTGCGACGTGCGTTGTACAAGTTGCGCGTGCTATTCAGTACGTCAACAATGGTACGTGTGCCGACTTCAAACCCCGTTTGTGTTGCTTTTAGTGCGCTTTCAGCGGATACCACAGCTTGTTCAAACGCACGTATTGTCGCCATGGATGCAACAACATCGTAATAGGCGCTGCGAACACGACGTTCAACGTTACGGCGCACACCTTCAAGTTCTTGGCTTGAAGCAACGAAGTTTTCACGCGCCTGATCCACTTCTGATGACGTGCGGAAGCCGCTGAATAATGGCACGTTCAGTGACAACCCGATCGAGTTCGAATCCATGCGTGGCATATCCGTTTCCATGCCACCAGCAGTTGTTGTGTTGTCATTGGTCGAATAATCGGCAGACAATGAAACTGTCGGTAGGTGGCCGTTTCGGGCGAGATCGATTCGTTGTTCACTGATTTCAACAGCGACGCGCTGAACCAACAACTGCAGGTTTTTATCTTCTGCAATTTTTACCCATTGCTGCGCATCTTGTGGCATCGGAGATTCTGGCGAGAAAGACTCGGTATTCAATTCAGCGAGGTCTTGATGATAACGCCCAGTAATTTCGCGCAGTGATTCTTGCGCTATTTCGACCGCATTTTTTGCTTGGATTTCGGAAGCAACCGAGGTGTCATATTGAGCTTGCGCTTCATGCACGTCAGTGATGGCCGTTAAACCAACAGAAAAACGTTGTTTGGTTTGTTCCAGCTGGCGCTCAATTGCTTTTTTCTCAGCGGTTGCAAACTCGAGGTCATCTAAACGTTCCAATACGGTAAAGTATGCGTTCACGACACGAATCATTAACTCTTGGCGTACACTTAAATAATTCACTTCAGCCTGATACGCTTGTTTCTCACTCAGTGCTGCACGGTCCCAAACATTCATGTCAAAAACTGTTTGAGATAAGTTCACACCCGCATTCCAGCCGCGACTTTCTGAATCGACGGTAACAAATTGTTGTGAGGTTGGATCAAACTGCGGACGTTCAGATTCAGAACGCGCGTAACCAGCAGAAAAATTCACTTGCGGCCAAAAGGCGGAATTACTGATATTGATGCCTTTTTGCGCAGCGCGACGTTGCGCGTCAACTTGTTGTAAGGTTGGATCGTTTTGCAATGCAAGTTGGAAAACTTGTGCAAGGTCGTCGGCGTAGGCAACACTCGATGTTGCGCTGATGGTTAAGCCAACTAATACTGATAATACGTGCTTTTTCATGGGCTAGGGTGTCCTAATTATCTGAAAGCATTATCTTGTCAAAAACTTTGCCAAAAACTGGCCGCTATTTTACATACACACGTGAATGTTTACTAGTGTACTTTTAAACACGCTAAATTGCATTGCGCCAGTTGCAACAGAATGGGTTCAAGTGTAACTAATTATGTGCCAAAGCGTGCTTTTTTTACAATTGTTATGAATCAAATTAGCGCTAAGTCGAGTACATAAGACGTTAAACAACAGCAAAAGGTTGAATGTGCAAAAATATAATCAAAGTGATGTGAAAGTTATTCAGAAGCAACCACTTCGTGAAGGGTTTCTTAATGTGTTCAAGTTAACCTTGCAGCATCGGCTGTTTGACGGGAATTGGTCCGCGGTGTTTGAGCGCGAAGTCATGGACCGCGGGCACGCTGTGGTGGTATTGCCTTACGACCCGCAACGCGATGCTTTGGTGGTGCTGGAGCAGTTTCGCGTGGGTGCACTCAATACAGACCAATCACCTTGGTTGCTTGAGTTTGTAGCAGGCATGTTCGACAGCGATGATGAGTCACCAGAACAGGTCGCTCATAGAGAGTTAGCAGAAGAGTCCGGATTAACAACCGATAGCTTGCATTATGCACTGACCTATCTGTCAACACCGGGCGGATGTACCGAACAAATTTCGGTTTATATTGCGTTGGTCGATAGTAGCAATGCATTGCGCCACGCTGGCTTGGAGACTGAAAACGAGGACATCAGAGTTCACGTATTGCCATTTTCTGACGTAGTCCAGTTGTTAGAGCAAGGAAAAATTAACAATGCAGCCAGTGTGATTGGGCTACAATGGTTGCAATTACACAAACGTCAGTTTGAGGATGTATGACTACAGACGTTAAGCTCCGACGCTACAAGTTTGATTTGGCCGCTCTGCAGCGCTTAGCGGCAATGAATTATGCTGCTTTGAGGCCTCTTGTTGAAAGTGTCAGACAGTCGGGTTCATTGATCATCAAAGTGGGGCATCAGCTCCGCTTTGCTTTAACCGTGTTAGAAGCAGCGCCGTACACCACGGAAGTTCGCATTGAACAGCAAGCGTTAGTGCAACAATTGCCAGGATTAAAAGAAACGCAATTGGATGTCCGGTTGTACCATGATGCGCAATTGGCGGAGGTTATTCGCAGCCAGGGAGT
This sequence comes from Pseudidiomarina sp., assembly GCF_048267825.1. Lineage (NCBI taxonomy): Bacteria > Pseudomonadati > Pseudomonadota > Gammaproteobacteria > Alteromonadales > Idiomarinaceae > Pseudidiomarina > Pseudidiomarina sp. Next base: position 48,833 of record NZ_JBLWWR010000008.1, on the reverse strand, counting down.
AGCGCGGCTCCAGGCCAGTTACGATGTGCCTAACCCGAAGATGCATCATGCCGATGAAAAACACCAAGTGAACTACTTTTTACAGGAGTGGATACAGCTGATTCGAGAGCGTGGCCACCTGCAGGAGATTTAACCGTTGCTGCTTTACTTACATGGATTTGAGAGTTCACCACAAAGTTTAAAAATCATTCAGACACAACAGTATTTAGCTGCACGAGGCGTGGATGAGCGAATACTTATTGCGCCGCAACAGCCGGTGAAAATGGCGGCAATACGTGACTACCTTGATCAGGTGGTTGCTCATCAGCCGTTAACCGCAGTTATGGGCAGTTCCCTCGGTGGATTCTGGACGCATTACGTTGTGAGCGAAATTTGGCGCGTTCAGCAACGCAGAGTACGCGGCGTGCTTATCAACCCTGCGGTAAAGCCCTACAGCTGGATGCCGGAAGAGAGCATCGAACGGCAGCATCCTTATACACAGGAAATCTATCACCTTGATATGAGTGATCGTGAGGTGTTGATGGATGTCGAGCGTCAATTTGATGAAAAGGCTGATTTATTGGTTTTATTACAAGCTGGTGACGAACGTCTCGATTATCGTCAAGCCCGTGATTACTATCAGAATCAACGTATGATCGTGGAGCAGGGGGGCGATCATAGTTTTGTTGATTTTCCTCGCTACCTACCCGCGGTGCTTGAGTTTCTAAACGTCCTGTAACAGTATATGGGCATTCCTATAATAACGATTCCGTGCAACACGAGATAAATAAGCGCATGTCAGATTACAAAGCCGATGCGATAGAGGTCCTCAATGGCCTCGAACCGGTCCGTCGCAGGCCGGGAATGTACACCGATACCACGCGCCCTAACCATCTTGGTCAAGAAGTTATCGATAATAGTGTCGATGAAGCTCTTGCTGGGCATGCACGTGAGATGATTGTGATCTTGTACCCCGATCAGTCCTTAGAAGTTCAGGATGATGGTCGTGGTATGCCCGTCGATATTCACCCCGAGGAAGGTGTTCCCGGGGTTGAGTTGATCATGACAAAGCTGCATGCCGGGGGGAAATTTTCAAATAAAAACTATAAATTCTCTGGCGGTTTGCACGGGGTAGGCATTTCAGTGGTTAACGCTTTATCAACGCGTGTTGATGTGACGGTGAAGCGCGATGGTCAAGTTTATGAAATGGCTTTCGAAAACGGTGACAAAGTTTCAGATTTAACGGTCACAGGTACCGTTGGTAAACGCAATACAGGAACCAGCCTACATTTTTGGCCAGACCCGAAGTATTTTGATTCATCGAAATTTTCAGTACTTAAATTGACGCATCTATTACGCGCCAAAGCGGTATTGTGCCCAGGTTTGAAAATCACCTTCCGTAATTTGGTTGATAACGAAGAACAAACGTGGCTGTACGAAGACGGTTTGCGTGACTATTTGGTTGAGTCTGTTCAAGAGTTGCCTACATTGCCCGAAGAGCCGTTCATTGGCGCTTTTGCCGGCAATGAAGAGGCGGTTGACTGGGCCGTTACTTGGTTGCCCGAAGGGGGCGAAAGCGTCACTGAAAGCTATGTGAACCTCATTCCAACGCCACAAGGTGGTACGCACGCTAACGGCTTACGCCAAGGTTTGCTAGACGCGATGCGTGACTTTTGTGAGTTTCGTAATTTATTACCGCGCGGCGTACGCTTAACCCCAGAAGATATCTGGGATCGCTGTGCATATATTTTGTCGGTGAAGATGCAAGACCCACAATTTGCCGGACAAACCAAAGAACGTTTATCGTCACGACAATGCGCTGCGTTCGTTTCTGGTGTGGTGAAAGACGCGTTTAGTTTATGGTTGAATGAACATACCGAGCAAGCTGAATTGCTCGCTGATTTATGTATCAACAACGCTCAGCGCCGAATGCGCGCGAGCAAAAAAGTAGTGCGGAAAAAAGTTACCCAAGGGCCGGCATTACCGGGCAAGTTGACCGATTGTGCAACGCAGGACCCAGCGCGAGGTGAGTTATTTTTGGTTGAGGGTGACTCTGCTGGCGGGTCAGCCAAGCAAGCCCGCGATCGCGATTTTCAGGCGGTAATGCCGCTGCGCGGAAAGATTCTGAATACTTGGGAAGTTGAATCCGATCAAATTCTAGGCTCGCAGGAAATTCACGATATATCCGTCGCCTTAGGTGTTGACCCCGACTCGGATGATTTAGAACAACTGCGCTATGGCAAAATATGCATTCTTGCTGACGCCGATTCCGATGGTTTGCACATCGCAACCTTATTGTGCGCGTTATTCGTTAAGCATTTCAGACCGCTTGTGGATCATGGCCATATCTATGTGGCAATGCCGCCATTGTACCGCGTCGACGTGGGTAAAGAAGTTTTTTACGCGCTCGATGAAGGTGAAAAACAGGGCATTTTGGACCGTATCGAAGCTGAGAAGAAAAAAGGCAAAGTTAACGTACAGCGCTTCAAAGGTTTGGGTGAAATGAACCCGCTGCAGCTACGGGAAACCACGATGGATCCTAACACGCGTCGCTTGGTGCAACTGACCGTTGATGAACCTGAAGCAACGGAAGAGTTAATGGATATGTTATTGGCTAAAAAGCGTTCGGGCGACCGTCGAGAATGGCTGGAAAGTAAAGGTAACTTAGTCGACTTGGCTGAGCTATAAGGAGAAGCACACGCATGTCTATGGATGCTTTAGAACAAATACCACTGCGCCGATTTACCGAAGACGCTTATTTAAATTACTCCATGTACGTGATCATGGACCGCGCGCTTCCGCATATCGGTGATGGCCTCAAGCCCGTTCAACGTCGCATAATTTATGCAATGTCAGAACTTGGGCTTTCCGCTTTAGCGAAATACAAAAAGTCAGCGCGTACCGTGGGTGATGTGTTAGGTAAATTCCACCCGCATGGCGATAGCGCTTGTTATGAAGCTATGGTGTTGATGGCCCAGCCGTTTTCATACCGCTATCCGTTGGTTGACGGACAAGGGAACTGGGGTTCGCCGGATGACCCGAAATCCTTTGCGGCGATGCGATATACCGAAGCGCGGTTGTCTCGCTTTAGTGAAGTATTACTGAGTGAACTCGGCCAGGGAACTGTTGACTGGACACCTAACTTCGACGGCACCATGAAAGAGCCGCGCATGTTACCGGCGCGCTTGCCCCATATTTTATTGAATGGTGTAACTGGTATTGCGGTGGGTATGGCGACCGATATTCCGCCTCACAACGCGCGCGAAGTTGCGCAAGCTTGTGCAATGCTCTTAGAAAAGCCGACGGCTGATCTTGCTGATGTTATGGAGCATATGCACGGGCCGGATTATCCAACTGACGCTGAAGTGATTACGCCACACCACGAAATCGTAAAAATCTATGAATCCGGCCGCGGTACGATTCGCATGCGGGCGAAGTATCATATGGAAGATGGTGAAGTGGTGATAACCGCGCTGCCTCATCAAGCTTCAGGCGCCAAAGTGCTTGAGCAAATTGCTGGACAGATGCAAGCGAAAAAGTTACCGATGGTAACCGATTTACGTGATGAGTCAGACCACGAGAATCCGACCCGCTTAGTTATTATTCCGCGTTCTAATCGCGTGGATATTGAACAGATGATGCAACATTTGTTCGCGACCACCGATTTAGAAAAAAGTTATCGGGTTAATCTGAATATGCTTGGCCTTGATGGCCGGCCGCAAGTTAAATCGATTTTAACGGTACTTAAAGAATGGTTGCAGTTCCGTCAGCATACGGTAACGCGCAGGCTTCAGCACCGGTTAGACAAAATATTGGCGCGCCTGCATATCTTAGAAGGTTTGCTGATCGCTTATCTTAATATTGACGAAGTCATCGCGATTATTCGTCATGAAGATGAACCCAAGCAAGAGCTGATGACCCGCTTTGGGCTTACGGATACACAAGCGGAAGCCATTCTTGAATTGAAATTACGCCATTTAGCGAAACTTGAAGAGTTTAAGTTAAAGGGCGAGCAAGATGAGCTTGAAAAGGAACGTCAGCAACTTGAATTGTTGCTGGGTTCTGATCGCCGTATGAAGACACTGATTCGCAAAGAAATTTTAGCGGACGCAGAGAAGTACGGTGACGATCGTCGGTCGCCATTAGTTGAACGTCAAGAAGCCAAAGCGTTAAGTGAGCGTGACCTTACTCCTGCTGAGCCGGTTACCGTCGTATTATCCAAGAAAGGCTGGGTACGCGCGGCCAAGGGCCATGATGTTGACGGAACCAACTTAGCGTATAAATCGGGCGATAGCTTTTTGGCGCACGCGCAAGGCAAGAGCAACCAACAGGTTGTCTTCATTGACAGTTCTGGGCGAAGTTTCTCTTGCGAAGCGCATTTATTACCATCAGCCAGAACTCAAGGTGAGCCATTAACGGGGCGTTTTAGCATGGTTGCGGGTGAAACCGTCGATCAAGTGTTGATGGCTAAAGACGAGCAACGTTACCTATTAGCATCCGATGCTGGCTACGGCTTTATTTGTAAGTTTGGTGATTTGGTCAGTCGCAATAAAAACGGCAAGGCGATATTGAATTTACCAACGGGCGCAAAAATATTGCCGCCTAGCATTGTGAATAATGTTGAATCAGACTTGCTCGCAGTGGTTTCTAACGAAGGCAGAATGTTGCTGTTCCCAGTTAAAGATTTACCTGAATTATCAAAAGGTAAAGGAAATAAGATGATAAGTATTCCGACATTACGTGCGCAATCACGTGAGGAATATGTTGTCGCCGCAGCTGTTGTGCCGGCAGAAACACCGATTACGCTATTGGCAGGCAAGCGCAAATTGACGTTAAAACCATCTGATCTCGAGCATTACCGCGGTGAGCGTGGGCGTCGCGGGAATAAATTGCCGCGGGGATTGCAGCGCGTTGATGCAATTACTGTCGAAAATCAAGACTGATCGGACGTTTTTCAGCGCCTAACAGGTTATACTAGCGGGCACTAGTGATTAAGGAGAATTCATGCTCGCTGTTTTACGTATGGTCCTATTAGGCGCTTTCATCGTTGTTGGTAGCACACTGTTACTTTTATTCTGTATTTTTCGGCCATTTCACCGCAATAATACAACGTTCGCGGCGCATTGTTACGGCAGCATGCATCGCCTGCTTGGGGTGAAGCTGGAAATACGGGTTCCGGATGAAGTTAAACAGGGCGGGCCGTTCGTTTACATAGCTAATCATCAGAACAGCTATGATATTTTCACATTAAGCCGCGCTATGCCGCAAAGCACCGTAAGCGTTGGCAAAAAAAGCTTAAAATGGATACCTTTCTTTGGCCAAATGTATTGGCTCGCGGGCAATATTCTGATCGATCGTAAGAACAAGGGCCGAGCGCACGGTACCATCGAGCAGGCTGCATCAGCAATTCGAGAACGAAAACTTTCTATCTTGTTATTTCCAGAAGGTACGCGTAGTTATGGCCGTGGTTTGCTGCCATTCAAAACCGGTGCATTTCGCACGGCAATGCAGGCCGGTGTTGATATTGTGCCTATCTGCGTATCTAATTTACACGGTCGCATTAAGTTAAACCGTTGGAATAACGGCACTGTAATTATTGAGATGCTAAAGCCAGTTAAAATATCGGATTATAGTTCTGATTCTATTCGAGCTTTAACGGCGCATTGTCATCAGTTGATGCAGTCAAAAATTGGTGAACTTGATCACGAACTTGCACAAGGATAACTCAGGCATGGCGAATGACTTAAGTGAATTAATCGCGCAAAGTAATGAAACCGTGGCAGCCTTAATCGATGATGGTGCGGACACGTCTGAACTATTTACCATTGAACACCACTTGGTTAGTTCTGACTTCACCAAGCTAGAGAAAGCGGCCGTTGAGTTGGTGAAAGTTGGCTATCATGTCGACGACGCAGATGAGTTTGAACTCGATGATGGGTCGCGGCAGTTCGCCTTTGTGGCGGTTAGTGAAGTAAAGCTTGACCCTCAAATTTTAGAATTACAAACCAAAGAAGTCGCAAAAATAGCAGATCTTGCCGGCGTTGATTACGACGGTTGGGGCACGTATTTCGGTGACGACGAAGAAGAGTAGTCACCGAGCCCCCTAATAAGTGATATGTAACGGATGATTGCTGCTCTGTTAGCGGTTATTACCGCACTCATCCTCGTTTAGAGTATGCGTGCGGTAAGTACCTAAGCGGGCAGCCTTGTCACCGTTAAAGCGCAGCAATTTTGCTGCGTTGCTGCTGCAATTGTTGCAAGGTTTCTTTGGCTTCAGCCTGTTTAGCGCGCTCTTTGTCAATCACTTCAGCCGGAGCTTTGCTAACAAAATTCTCATTGCTTAGCTTACGGCTAAATAAGTCGACTTCCTTTTGCGCCTTTTCGATAGCTTTATCCAATCGAGCCAATTCCGCAGCAGTATCGATCAAGCCAGCCATCGGAATATGAATTTCCATACGTCCAACCAACGCCGTTGCACTGGCAGGTGCTTCTTCGCTCGCCGTTAAGAAGGTTACCGACTCGAGTTTTGCTAACGCACTCAAGAAATTTGCATTATTCTCAAGACGTTGCTGTGCCATCGCATCTGCATTTTTGAAAAGTACAGGGAGTGACTTGCTCGGCGATAAATTCATTTCCCCACGAATATTACGTACCGCGACAATAACTTGTTTTAACCATTCCATATCATCACGAGCGGTTGCAAAGCGTTCTGGCTGCACTTGCGGATACGGCTGCAGCATAATGGTTTCACCCGTTACGCCAGCCAGTGGTGCAACACGCTGCCAAATCTCTTCCGTAATAAATGGCAACAATGGGTGCAGTAGCCGCAATAGTTGTTCAAGCACGGTGATAAGTGTATGACGGGTACCACGCAGCTGAGCTTCAGACCCATTGAACAGAACCGGTTTGGTCAACTCTAAATACCAGTCACAGAACTGATTCCAAGTGAACTCATAGGCAATGCCTGCGGCCTGATCGAAACGGTAGTTGTCTAAGGCGCTACGGAACTGCTTCACGGTGTCGTTAAACTGCTCAATGATCCACTGATCAGCTAATGATAACTCCATGTCACCGCCAGCTTGGCCACAGTCTTGTTCTTCAGTGTTCATCAGCACATAACGGCTTGCGTTCCATAATTTATTACAGAAATTACGGTAGCCTTCGAGTCGCTTCATGTCCCAGTTAATGTCGCGCCCTGTTGAAGCCAATGCTGCAAGAGTGAAGCGCAGCGCATCAGTACCATGCGCAGCGATGCCTTCAGGGAACTGTTTTTGCGTACGCTTTTTGATTTTGGCCTCTAGCTGAGGTTGCATCATATTTGCCGTACGTTTGTTCACTAACGTATCAAGATCGATGCCGTCAATCATGTCGAGTGGGTCGAGCACATTACCTTTCGACTTCGACATCTTTTGGCCTTCTTCATCGCGAATAAGGCCCGTTACGTAAACGGTTTTAAACGGTACTTGTGGCTTGCCATTTTCATCTTTTAAGAAGTGCATGGTCATCATAATCATGCGCGCAACCCAGAAGAAGATAATGTCGAATCCAGTTACCAAAACATCAGTTGGGTGGAAGGTTTTTAAGTCGTCGGTTTGTTTCGGCCAACCAAGGGTTGAAAATGTCCAAAGCGCAGACGAGAACCAGGTATCGAGCACGTCTTCATCTTGACTTAGCTTGATGTCGCCGAGGTTATGTTTGGTACGCACTTCTTGTTCATCGCGCCCCACATATACGTTCCCATCAGCGTCGTACCATGCTGGAATGCGATGTCCCCACCACAGCTGACGCGAAATACACCAGTCTTGAATGTCACGCATCCAGGAGAAGTACATGTTCTCATACTGTTTGGGTACAAATTGAATCTCGCCATCTTCAACCGCTTTCGTGGCAACTTCAGCCATAGGGGCAACGCGCACGTACCACTGGTCGGTCAAATGAGGTTCAATAGGCACGCCGCCGCGATCGCCGTAGGGCACTTTGTTGGTGTGTTGTTCGGTTTTGTCCAGTAACCCTAAGGCATCGAAATCCGCGACAATCTTTTTACGCGCGTCAAACCGGTCCAGCCCTTGATACGCTTCTGGGAGTGTGCCATCAAACGCGTCGATATTATCAAGGCTTTCACCAGTCGGGGTGTAAAGACCAGCCACGGCACGAACGTGGGCATGATCATCAAGCACGGCAATCATGGGCAGGTTGTTGCGCTTGCCAATCTCATAGTCGTTGAAATCATGGGCTGGAGTAATCTTCACACAGCCGGTGCCGAATTCTTTATCGACATAACTGTCAGCAATGATGGGTACTTTGCGACCAACAAGTGGCAATTCAACGAACTTACCAACGAGGCTTTGATAACGCTCGTCATCGGGATGCACCGCGACGCAAACATCACCGAGCATGGTTTCAGGTCGTGTGGTTGCTACGACTAAATAGTTTTTACCATCCGCGGTTTGTTCACCGTCGGCAAGTGGGTAACGTAAATGCCAAATATGACCCTGTTGTTCTTTGTTCTCAACTTCAAGATCTGAAATTGCTGTTTGCAGTTTCGGGTCCCAGTTCACCAAGCGCTTGCCGCGATAAATCAGGTTTTCCTCGTGCAAGCGCACGAATACTTCCTGCACCGCTTCAGATAGACCTTCGTCCATAGTAAAGCGTTCACGGTCCCAGTCGACCGAATCACCTAAGCGACGCATTTGCGAAGTGATGGTTCCACCTGATTGTGCTTTCCAATCCCAAATCTTATCAATAAACGCATCACGACCAAGTTCTTGGCGCGTTTGGCCTTGTGCCGCAAGTTGTCTCTCAACGACCATCTGCGTAGCAATGCCAGCATGATCGCTACCAACCTGCCAAAGTGTGTTATACCCGTCCATCCGTTTATAGCGCGTGAGCGTGTCCATGATGGTGTGCTGGAACGCATGGCCCATGTGCAAGCTGCCAGTGACATTGGGTGGCGGGATCATAATGCAATAGGCATCGCCTTGGCCTGACGGCTTAAAGTAGCCTCGCTCTTCCCAAGTTTTATAGAGAGCTTGCTCGATCGCTTGCGGGGAATACGTTTTATCCATAGAAACCTTCACTTCGTTCTATTTGGTTGATGAATTCATCTGTTCAGATGCTTTGATAGTTTGCAGTGCTACATTCTGGCCACGATAGGTTTTGTAGCGTTCGCGCGCTTGTTGGCGCGCATGTTCGTCGCTTGGTACGCGTTCAATAATCATTCGGGCACCTTGCCAATCGGGTATTTCGGACATTAAGTTCACTATTGCAGCAGTGCGGCGCTTCGGCACCTCGGCCTGGGGCCAGCATAGCTCTACAGGCGCTCCTTGAGCTGGACCTTCACCAACTAAGTTGTGTGGCACAAACGCATCTCCAGGAGCCTGCCAGAGCGCTTCATCCAGTTGCTCGGCGGTAGCTTGGTCAGCACACCAGACTCGCACACTGCGGTATTCGCGCCAAGCACTCGCTATACGTTCGCAAAAAAACTGGAGCTGTTGCTGGTCGTCTAAGCCATCGAGTACGTAGAAAATACCTTGTGCCATGAGCTGCCCGAATTAGTCCTGATCACCAGATGCGGTGCGATTTATAATAAACTGCGTTAACAGCTGTACCGGGCGCCCTGTCGCGCCTTTTTTAGCGCCGCTACGCCATGCAGTTCCAGCTATATCAAGGTGTGCCCAGTGATATTTTTTGGTGAATCGCGATAAGAAGCAGGCTGCGGTAATTGTACCTGCATCGCGTCCACCCAAGTTCGCCATATCAGCAAATGGGCTATCCAATGCGTCTTGATACTCATCCCATAGTGGCAGGCGCCAGGCTCTGTCACCACTTTGTTCAGATGCTGACAGCAATTCATGGGCAAGCGGGTTGTGAGTGCTCATCAGACCGCTTGCGTGATGGCCTAACGCTACAATACAAGCGCCCGTCAAGGTGGCGATGTCAACGACCGCCTCGGGTTCGAAGCGCTCAACATAGCTTAATGTGTCACATAACACTAAACGGCCTTCGGCGTCTGTATTCAGCACTTCAACGGTTTGGCCGCTCATTGTGGTTAACACGTCACCCGGACGATAGGCGCGGCCATCGGGCATATTTTCGCAGCCTGCGATAGCGCCAATAACGTTGATAGGAAGCTGCAGTTCAGCAATGGATTGCATCGCTCCGAGCACTGCTGCTGCACCGCCCATATCATATTTCATTTCATCCATATTGGCGGCTGGCTTTATTGAGATGCCACCAGCGTCGAAGGTTAAACCTTTGCCAACGAGCACAATAGGGGCCTGTTCGCTGCTGGCTCCTTGGTAATGCAGCAAGCTTAATACCGACTCATTGTCAGACCCACGGCCTACAGCCAAATAGGCATTCATACCTAACTCTGTCATTTCCTGCTCGGTAACCGCAGTAAATGACAGCTTCTCGTAATTACTTGCAAGCTCTTCTGAGCGTTCAGCTAAATAGCGTGGGGTGCAAATATTCGGTGGCATATTTGCGACATCTCGGCAAAGCGACATTCCTTTCGCTATCGCCAAACCATGCGCGATAGCTTTTTCGCTAAGCGGTAACTCGCGACGCGTTGGCACATTAAACACGAGCTTTCTTAATGGGCGGCGTGGTTCTTCTTTGCGGGTCTTCAACTGGTTAAAGGTGTAAAGGCCGCTTTGAGCCGCTTCAACGGCTTGGCGTACCTTCCAATAGGTGTCACGACCCTTAACGTGCAGTTCACTCAAAAAGCAAACTGCTTCCATTGAACCTGTTTCGTTTAAAGTATGGATGGTTTTTTCAATAATTTGTTTATACTGACGTTCATCGAGTTCGCGTTCTTTGCCGCAACCAACGAGAAGAACACGCTCGCTAAAAATATTAGGAACGTTGTGTAGCAGCAGCATTTGCCCGGATTTACCTTCGAGGTCACCGCGGCGCAGTAGGTTACTTAGGTACCCGCCGCTCACTTTATCGAGTTGTTCTGCTACACCGGATAGGCGACGTGGTTCGTATACACCGACCACGACACAGGCAGATCGTTGTTTCTCAGGACTGCCGCTTTTTACGCTGAACTCCATATGTGCTCCCGTTTGCTGCGGTTGACAGTAGATAGCTGTCATAGAATAATTCTTGTGAAAACGACAAGTTTACTTAAAATTCGCAGCATTTCCAGTAAAAAGCAATGTTAAGAGTGGGTCTCAGTGCGTATATTTCGCTATTTAATACGTGAAACATTTAAGTCTCAGATCGCCGTATTAACGGTGCTCATGACCATTTTCGTGAGCCAGAAGTTCGTTCGGGTTCTAGCGGACGCTTCTGCGGGTGAAATACCTAGTAACATTGTAATTCAGTTACTTGGGCTAAATCTTCCCGCATTAGCTGCACTTATTCTCCCTTTGAGTCTATTTCTCGGTATTTTGCTGGCTCATGGTCGTATATATGCTGATAACGAAATGACGGTATTGCATGCTTGCGGTGTCAGTGAGTGGTACGTCACCCGCGTTACCTTGGCATTGTCGCTGATTCTTGCCCTCGGTACTGCAGCGCTAACCTTGTATTTGGTGCCATGGTCGCTTGAACAAGAACGCGTGGTTGAAGAAAAAGCACGCAGCGAAACTGGGTTGAGTGTGATCATGCCCGGACGGTTCCAGCAAGCGAGCAACCAAAAAGCTGTTATTTATGTGCAAGGTTTGAACGATAACGGCGATCTTGATGAAGTATTCGTGGCGCAGTCGTTACGTGACGAAGACAACAAAGTAATTGGGGGCAGCGTGGTCATGGCCGACAGAGGTAGCGTTATTGCCGCCGAAACCGGCGCGCAAACCTTAGTGCTTTCCAACGGCATGCGTTATGCCCAAAGCTTTGCGGAAGGCGAATTCCAAATCATGCAGTTTGACGACTATCAACTGCAGATTAAAGAACAAGAAGGTTCGGAGTACATTCGTAAACTGGAAGCCTACAGTACGCTCGAGTTGATGAACGAAACCAATCCTGAAGCGCAAGCTGAGTTGCAGTGGCGTATTGCAATCCCGCTGGCGATGCCATTGCTCACCCTTATTGCTGTGCCGTTAAGCCGTGTGAATCCGCGCCAGGGTAAATTTGGGCGAATGGCGCCTGCTTTGCTTATTTATTTAGGGTATTTCTTAATTTTAATGGCCGCGCGTTCAGCCGTTGCTGACGGGGCGATTAACCCCACCATAGGCCTATGGTGGATACACGTTTTACTATTGGTATGTGGCATTCTATTAATTGGAAAGGGGCGCCCGTGGGGCTTGAGAATAATGGCTAAACTGAAGAGGTCAAACTGATGTTTTCCATTCTTGATCGCTACATTGCGCGCTCTGTATTGGTCACCTCGCTATTGAGCTTGGCGGTTTTAAGTGGGCTATCGAGTTTGATCCGCTTTGTTGAACAACTGAAGTCGGTCGGAAAGGGCACTTATTCAGTTGCGGATGCGGGGCTTTTCGTGCTGTACAGCCTTCCTCGTGACATTGAAGTTTTCTTCCCAATGGCGGCATTACTCGGCGGCTTGATTGGCATGGGCATGCTGGCCAGCAATTCAGAGCTGGTGGTGATGTTGGCTGCTGGACGTTCGCGTTTAAATATCGTTGCGTCGGTTATGAAAGCGGCGGTTATCATGATGTTAGCGGTTATGGCTATGGGGGAGTGGGTTGCGCCAGAATTAGAATCGCATGGGCGTGAACTGCGAGCCCGCGCTATTTCGGGGGGCAGCTTAATATCTGCCCAACAAGGTATTTGGGCCCGCGATGGGCTGAGTTTTGTGAATATTGGTGAAGTTGAAAATACCGGTCGCTTACGTGACGTAACGATTTACAACTTTGATGATCAAAATGAGCTTGAGTCGATAACGCAGGGAGAGTCCGCATTGTTCACGGCGAACAAGTGGCGTCTGTCGAAGGTGACTCAGACCGAGTACACTATCGATCGCATTATCCAAAACACCCAAGATTCATTTATGTGGGAATCATCATTAACGCCTGACAAATTGGGTGTTGTGACAGTTAAACCTGAATCACTGTCAATTCGTGGGCTGGTTGATTATTTGGAATACCTGAAGACGAATAAGCAAGCCGCAGAACGCTATGAGTTGGCTTTATGGCGCAAGTTACTCGCCCCAGTCACGGTGGCCGTGATGCTGTTGGTTGCGCTGTCATTTATCTTTGGCCCGCTACGCTCAACAACTATGGGTGCTCGTATATTGCTTGGCGTGATTACCGGCTTCGGGTTCCATGTCAGTAATGAAATCTTTGGCCCGATGGCCCAGGTTTATCAGTTACCACCGGTATTTGGCGCATTACTGCCCAGCTTACTGTTTGCTGGCTGGGCATTGTGGATGATGGGGCGCCGGGGGAGTTAACGGCGCCGTGTTAAATGCGTAGGTAGTTGTTACAGCTCTTTCCAATAATACAGTTGGTTGGCTTCTTTTGATAAGGTAACCAACTCAGTATTCGCTGCATAATCATGCCATGCGCGGCGGTTTTTAAAATCAACGAGCACCCACAAATTACCCAGCCCAAAGGCGCACGTAAGCACGCGTATCATGGCTTGTTTTTTGGTAAGTCGTGAACCGTCGCGCTGCTGAACCTTTAAGCGCCACGCCCGCATGCCAACAGTTTGCCCACTGCGCCACCAAAACCAACAGAAAAAAGCCGCCAAAATACTTAATAGATAAATACCAAACAACGGCGTTTGGTTGAGCCAATCCGCTGCACTGAAATCTTCCGAAAGTTGTATCACATCCATGTGGTTCAGCACCGCGGGTAGGATAAGAGCAAGCCCTGTGGCCAACATTAAAATGGCAACAGCAACCAATAAATCGTAAACCATGGCAGCTAAGCGGCGAAGAAAGCTGGCGCTGGGGAAGCTTGCGTGAATCTGCGCGGTGGAGCGTGGCGGCGTATCGTCGAGAGCAGTTGGTTCAGTCATGATTATCTCAAATTAAAATTAACTGGCGGTATCTTAACTAAAAATGTGTGTGGAGCATAAATTTTTGCAGTCGGTTGGTTAGGAAATAGTCGAACGGTGAATTGTTCACGAAAATATCTTGATCGACTTCAACTGTTCAGTATAATGCGCACCATACTTCAGCTAGCCAAGCTAGCGCAAAGTCCCCAGTGCCTGGGTGGCGAAATTGGTAGACGCAGCGGATTCAAAATCCGCCGTTGGAAACAACGTGTCGGTTCGAGTCCGACCCTAGGCACCACTTCTTTGAATATCCCCCGTGTTTGATTTAACCAATAATGTTTTTGTCTGTTATGCTTAGGGTATTCTTGTCAATGCAACATGGCGTTGACCCATTATCGAGGAATTATGACCCAAAAAGACAACAACTCAGCTGCAGACGCACCTGAATACGAAGTCGAGATCCCGTCGCGCGAGCAATTGCTTGACGCCGTTGAAGCGCGCTTAAAGCCGATTAGCTTCGAAGAACTCATTGAAAAATTTAATCTTACTGATGAGCGTCAGCACATCGGTATGAAGCGTCGATTGCGCGCAATGGAGCGTGATGGCCAACTTATCTATACCAAAGCCAACGCCTATGGGCTACCTGAGCGGATGAGCCTCATTAAAGGCCGCATTATCGGCCATCGTGATGGCTTTGGTTTTTGCCGCCCTGATGAAGGCGGTAGCGACCTGTTTATCCCGCATCACCAAATGTATAACGTACTGCATGGCGATAAAGTGCTGGTTCAGCAACAGGGCACCGACAGCAAGGGCCGTATTGAAGGCCGAATCGTGCGAGTGATTGAACCACGCCAAGGTGATATCGTCGGGCGCTATTTTGTTGAGCATAACATTGCAACAGTGGTGCCAGATGATAGCCGAATATGCCAGGACATTCTTATTCCACAAGAGCAGTCTGCCGGCGCGCGCCATGGACAAATTGTGGTTGTCGAAGTAACCAAACGACCATCGCGACGCAGCAGCCCTATCGGTAAAGTGACCAAGGTGCTCGGTGAGCATATGGCTCCTGGTATGGAAATCGAGATTGCTATTCGTGAGCATGATATTCCGAACCAATGGTCGCCAGCAGTAGAGAAAGAACTTGAGCGTTTTGGCGAAACTGTTCCACCGGAAGCCTATGAAGGGCGTACCGATCTTCGCGAGTTACCGCTAATTACCATCGACGGTGATGATTCCCGCGATTTTGACGATGCAGTTTGTGCGCAGCCGCAAGGTGATGGTTGGCGCCTATGGGTTGCGATTGCTGACGTCAGTTATTATGTGCGGCCGAATACTGCACTGGATAAAGATGCGCTGGAACGCGGGAATTCCGTTTATTTTCCAAACTTCGTGGTACCGATGTTGCCAGAGAAGCTGTCGAATGGCCTGTGCTCGTTGAATCCGGATGTCGATAGATTGTGTATGGTTGCTGAGATGGATATCAATGCTAAAGGCAAGCTTACGCACTCGAAGTTTTACCCTGCAGTCATGAAGTCTCATGCAAGGCTGACGTATACCAAGGTTGCCGCTATTTTGGAGGGCGACCCGAAGTTACGCAAAGATTACGATCATGTCATGGGGAATATTGAGCATCTGCACGGTTTATTCAAAATACTCAAAAAGGCGCGTCAACAACGTGCTGCAATAGAGTTTGAAACGCTCGAAACGCGTTTTATATTTAATGCTCAGCGAAAAATTGAATCCATTGAACCCGTACGCCGTAACGTAGCCCATACGATCATTGAAGAATGTATGATTATGGCGAACGTTTCTACCGCACGTTTGATAGAAGCACACGAACAGGCTGGCGCCTTATTTCGTATCCACGAGCCACCGGCAGCAGAGCGTCTTAGCGCATTCCGAAGCTTCTTGGGTGAACTTGGTATTACCATGACAGGTGGCGATGACCCAAGCCCGCATGACTACTCAGAAGTTTTGAAGCAAGTGGCGGAACGACCTGACGCTGAATTGATTCAAACCATGTTGCTGCGTTCCATGCAACAAGCGGTATACAGCCCGGACAATGCCGGGCATTTCGGCTTAGCACTTGATGAATACGCGCATTTCACGTCGCCAATTCGACGTTACCCTGACTTAGTGTTGCATCGTGCGATAAAAGCATTGTTGAAAAAGCAACAGGGGCCTTCACCTGCACTTGAAGGTGCGTGGATGTATCCGGATGAACAACTGGATGAGCTTGGCGCCCATTGCTCGATGACCGAGCGGCGTGCCGACGACGCGACGCGGCAAGTCGATGAATGGCTTAAATGCGAGTATATGCGCGACCATGTTGGCTCTGAATTCACCGGCGTAATTGCGGCGGTAACGAATTTCGGTTTGTTCGTCCGTATCGATAATATGCAAATTGATGGTCTGGTTCATATCAGTAATTTGGATAACGATTACTATCAGTTTGACGGCGCGCGTCAGTTACTTATCGGCGAGAATAGCCGACGTGTTTATCGCTTGGGCGATAAAGTACGTATTCGCGTGAAGTCGGTTAACCTTGACGAGCGGAAAATTGACTTAGAGTTGCTGTCGGCAGAAAGCCCTACGGGAAAAGACCGGATGCCAGCGAGCAAACGAGACAAAGAAAAGCCAGCGAAAGAACCGAGTAAGAAGCACAAGAAAAATGTGACCAAAGCTCGGATTAAATCGAAGCGTAAGGCCAAAGAGGCTGCGCGAAAAGGTCGAAAGCCAAAAGCTAAAAAAAATTCATAAATTATGTATCGTGAGCCGTTAAAAAATGAGTAAAAAAGTTACAATTTTTGGAATGCATTCAGTGCGTTCATTGTTAGAACAGCACCCAGAACGGTTGGTTGAAGTTTTCGCTACCCGTGAGCGGCAAGACAAATCACTACAAGAGTTAGTGAGTTTAACCCAACGCTTAGGTATTCGGGTGCAGTTTGTGCCCAAAACAACGTTGGATAAAAAGGCCGAAGGTGGCAATCACCAAGGGATAGCAATTACCGCATTGGAAGCGCCACAACTCAGCGAGAATGACCTTGATGGGTTAATCGATAAGTTTGGCAACAAAGCCTTATTTTTGGTGTTAGATGGCGTAACCGACCCGCATAACCTTGGCGCATGTATGCGTACAGCTGATGCAGCTGGCGTTACTGCAGTCATCGTACCCAAAGACAAGTCTGCGTCGATAAATCCAACCGTCCGTAAAGTTGCAAGCGGCGCGGTTGAGGCAATCCCATTTGTGCAAGTAACTAACCTAGCACGTACCCTGCGCCAGTTGCAAGAAAAACAGGTATGGGTTGTGGGCACGGCAGGCGAAGCAACTAAAAGTTTGTACGAAGTTGATTATACCGGGCCTGTTGCAATTGTTATGGGTGCTGAAGGCGATGGCATGCGACGCCTCACACGAGAAACGTGTGATGAGCTGATCAAGATTCCATTGCTGGGTACCGTGAGTAGTTTGAATGTTTCGGTTGCAACCGGTGTGTGCTTGTACGAAGTGGTGAGACAACGCCATGGCGTTTAAACGCAGTTGGTTGCCGCTGTTTATAACGGCATTGGTAATGATCATGTTGGCTTTGGCTTGGTTACCTTTGGGTGATTTAACACCAGAGCAACGCTCGAACAAACCTTTTCTGTATGTTAGTTATGAGATTCAAGGTGATGTGAATATACAGCACCTTGAAGATGTTGCCTTTGATGTGCGACAGCGCATTGAGCAGCGACATGAATGGCGGCTCTTAGACCAACTTGAACCGCGCGCTTGGCAGCTTACTGTGACGGTCACTTCGGAGCAATTACTGGTGCTAATGGGCCATCTGGAAGCACCAGCTTCCGACGGCCCAAGTCAATCGGTTCAACGGTTTAAAGTGCAAGGGCCAGCTGACAGTTATGCTGCTTTGCCCGAGCAGTTTGTAAAAATACTCATCCAACTTGTTGAAAATGGCCACAACGCGCAATCAAACTTGTGATTGCGCGCAATATCGGCTACACTCCCGCGGCTTAAATCAGTCTGAAGTATTAAATTTCAATTTAAAAAAGCGTTCCTTGCTGCTGAGGGTGCGACTGAGCCAGTTAGTAGCTATGAACCATAAGGAGCAGAAATGCGTCATTATGAAATCGTATTCATGGTCCATCCAGACCAGAGCGAGCAAGTCCCTGGTATGATCGAGCGTTACAGCGAGACCATCAAACAGGGTAACGGTACCATTCATCGTTTAGAAGACTGGGGCCGTCGTCAATTGGCTTACCCAATCAACAAGTTGCACAAAGCACACTATGTGTTGATGAACATCGAAGCGACGTCAGAAGTTGTTGATGAGCTGGAAACAGCTTTCCGCTACAACGACGCAGTATTACGCAACATGATCATGCGCAAAAAAGAAGCTGAAACTGAAGCTTCTCATATGAGCAAGAAAGAAGAACCGCGTAAATCTGATAGCCGTAACGAAGAGCAAGACGACAACGAAGCGGCGTAAGCCAAACCGTTGAGTCTACCATTGTGGAGCCTGTGCAAAATACATATCAACTGAGCGGCGAAATCATTAAACCGCCACAGTTAACGCACAGCCCGGCCGGCATTAGCCATTTGAGATTTGTACTGGAACATCAGTCGGAACAAATCGAAGCCGGACTCCCTCGCCGCAGTTATGTTCGCATTACCGTGGTTATGAGTGGCGATTTAGCGCCACAATGGGCAAACGAATTAAACGTTGGAAATGCAGTACAAGTCACCGGTTTTCTGAATCGTATTGAAGATAGAAACGGGATTGGCAAATTGGTACTACATGCCCAGCAACTTGTGAAGATTTGAGGAGACCATCATGGCTCGTTTTTTCCGTCGCCGTAAATTCTGCCGCTTTAAGGCTGAAGGCGTAAAAGAAATTGATTATAAAGATATCGCTACTCTGAAAAACTATATTACTGAGAGTGGCAAAATCGTTCCTAGCCGCATCACTGGAACTTCTGCGAAGTACCAGCGTCAGTTGGCGCGTGCAATCAAACGTGCACGTTACTTATCGTTGCTGCCTTATACTGATTCACATCAGTAAGCCGCATCGCGAACGATCTCAGAAACTCAGAGGTAGCGTACAATGGAAATAATTCTATTAGACAAAATTGCCAACTTAGGTAGCTTGGGTGACCAAGTTTCAGTTAAGTCTGGTTATGCACGTAACTTTTTGTTCCCACAAGGTAAAGCAGTTCCTGCTACCGAAGCGAACATTAAAGTATTTGAAGGCCGTCGTGCTGAACTTGAAGCAAAACTTGCTGAAGAGTTAGCGGCTGCGCAAGCACGTGCAGAGAAAATTAATGCACTTGAGCCTATTGTAATCAGCTCTAAAGCTGGTGACGAAGGTAAATTGTTTGGTTCAATCGGTACGCGTGACATCGCTGATGCAGTAACTGCTGCTGGCGCTGAAGTTGCTAAGTCCGAAGTGTTAATGCCAAACGGCACCTTGCGTGAAGTTGGCGAATACGACATCGAGTTGCACTTGCACTCAGACGTATTTGCGACTGTTAAATTGCAAGTTGTTGCTGCTGACTAAGCAATCAGTCAAAGCAAAAATAATAAAAAAGCTGTCCACTTGGGCAGCTTTTTTTTTGTTTTTTTTTGAAGCGATATAAACCTTTGGGTAAAGGTGGGCGACTAACCTTATGACTGAAGTTATTAATGAATGCATCTGACCGACTAAAAGGAACTATTGTGACAGCTCAGGTGGTAACACATACACACTTCGATGATCCCGATAAGGCGCTGGTGAAGCGTGCTGCTGAGGGCGATTTGATTGCATTTAGACAGCTCTATGATCGGCATCATCGGCGGGTTTATGGGTTGGTGATGCGCTTAGCTGGGACTTTTGATACAGCAAACGATTTAACTCAGGAAGTTTTTATTCAGGTTTGGAAGTATTTGGCGAATTTTCGTGGTGACAGCAAATTTAGTACTTGGCTGCATACCGTCGCGACTCGGGTTGCGATATCCGAGCTGAGGCAGCAATCGCGGAGATCAGATCATTTACAGTTTGTCGGTGACGATCAGCATGACATTGAGCAAGGGCTTACGCACGAAGACAGCGCAGACTTGGCGGAGTTAGACCGATTAATCCAGCGGCTACCACCGCAGACCCGCTGGGCCTTTGTTTTGCATTGTATTGAGGGCATGCGCCATGAAGACGTTGCAAGCGAGTTGGGCATTGCGGTTGGTACCAGTAAAGCACAAGTACATCGGGCCCGTACGTTGTTAGAGGAGTGGTTGAGCCATGACAGTATCTAAGAGTTCATCATCTAAGCTCGATGAGCTAATTTCTGACGTTGCTGACAAGCATGCAGAGATTACGCCCAATAAAGATTTGTGGCGCGGTATTGAGGCGAGCATTAGCCGTTCACAAGTTAAGGTGTCGATAGGGCGTAACCGTTGGTTGGGTTGGCTATCTGCAACCGCAGCAACCGTACTGGTTATGACGGGCGTCATGTTGAGTGCTATGCACCAAAGCAATACCCCGATTCCCAACCATCAAGGTATCGACTTGTTAACCATGCTGACGGAACAGCATCAGCAGCAACGCCAAGTGTTGTTAACAAGTTTTAATGATGCCGGATATCAGCAATCTGTTAACGAATTAGAGAATGAATTGCAGCAATTGCGTGACGCTGCAACCCAAATTACGGCGCAGTTACGGTTAGAGCCGGACAACGCAGAATTATGGCAGTTTTTGCAGTGGATTCATCAACAGGAACTGGATTTATTGCGAACGATGTATCAACAACCGCGCACCATGCAACGTGCGTAATAGGAGTTAGAGATGAAACAATTAATGTTATGGGTTATGAGTGGCGTTGTACTGACACTATCAGCAACTGTTCAAGCGGAACGAAAAACTGTTGATGAGGAAATGACGATTCCCAGTAATGCGCGCGTGGTTATAGAAACGATGCGTGGTGATGTCATGATTAAGGGTGCAGATAATAACGTCGCTCATGTAAAAGGTAAGCTGGATGAGCATGCCGAGCGCTTTATATTCGAACTTAATGGCGACACCTTAACCATTAAAGTGGAAATGCCTAAGCGTGGACGATACAACGATAATGATGGCAATGAACTCACTATTTCGCTGCCTTCATCCGCTCGCGTTGAAGCCAAAGGCGTGTCAGTCGATTTTGAGGCGTCACAATTTACAGCGCAAAGCATGTTGAAAACCGTCAGTGGCGACATTAAAGCGAATGAATTAACCGGTGGTGTGAAGCTTGAGTCGGTGAGTGGCGACATCAGTGCACGTAACTTAGCTGGTGAAATTGCGTTAAGCAGTGTCAGTGGCGATGTGAGTGATAGTGACAGTGATAGCCGACGGGCAACTTATGCGAGTGTAAGCGGTGACGTTCGCGTTAGCACGAATGCGGCTGTGGTGCGCGCAGAGTCAGTATCTGGTGATGTCGAGTTGGCATTGCAAACGGTTGAATCCTTGCAGGTGAACAGTGTCAGTGGCGACGTAAACATGAAGCTAACAGCTGGCCCGAAAGCACGAATTAATGTCGAAAGTGTGAGTGGGGATGTTGATGCGAAGTTTAACGGTAGCATCAATGCCGATATTACCATTGAGACAAGTGCTGGCGGCACAATCCACAACAAACTCAGCAATGCTAAGCCACAGAAATCGCCATTTGGAATTGGTGAACAGCTGGAGCTTGAGCTGGGTGAGCGTAGTGGCTCAATGCGCTTTGGCACTGTAAGTGGTAATGTCACACTATCTAACTGATATAGTTAATAAATACATGTAATTGGTAAGCGAGTCAGCAAAAAATAAAAGCTGATTCGCTTCCTTCGTTCTGCATCATTTTGTATAGTCTCGCATGACAATCTAATTAAGGTTACTGAGATATCCATGGCAGAGAAGCGCAACGATAAGCAAACACGGAAAGATGCGAAGCTTGATGCGATAAAAACACCCCCGCACTCAATTGAAGCTGAACAGTCAGTGCTTGGCGGACTCATGCTTGATAACCAAGCTTGGGACACCATTGCTGGCGAATTAATTTCCGATGATTTCTATCATCGTGGGCATCGGTTGATTTACCGCGCCATGCACCATCTGTCAGAACGTAACCAACCGATTGACTTAGTCACAGTATCTGAAGTTCTCGAAACGTCAGCTGAATTGCAAGATGTTGGCGGTTTTGCGTACCTTGGTGAAATTGCCAAGAACACGCCCAGTGCCGCTAATATTAGAGCCTATGCGCAAATTGTCCGCGAACGCGCCGTATTGCGGGAAATGATCGCAGTTGCCAATGAAATTGCTGAGTCAGGTTTCGACACGCAAAACCGTACTTCCAGCGAACTCCTGGACTTGGCGGAAAGCAAAGTGTTTCAAATTGCTGAAAAACGCACCAATGAGAACGAAGGGCCTCAGCCCATTTCGCCGATACTGCAAAAAACCATTGACCGCATCGACTTCTTAAGTCGCAATAAAAATCATAACGGCATAACGGGCGCATCAACAGGGTTTTATGATCTCGACCAGATGACCGCTGGTTTGCAGCCGTCGGATTTGATTATTGTCGCTGCACGCCCGTCAATGGGTAAAACGACCTTTGCGATGAACTTGTGTGAAAACATCGCCATGCGCGCCGATAAACCGGTGCTGGTTTTCAGCTTAGAGATGCCATCCGAACAAATTATGATGCGTATGTTAGCGTCGTTAAGCCATGTGGATCAGACCCGGATTCGAACCGGCCGCTTGGAAGAAGACGAGTGGTCTCGTATTGCGTCAACGATTAATATTTTGAAAGATAAAAGCAATATCTTTATCGACGATTCATCTGGCCTTACTCCAACAGAAGTTCGTTCACGCGCCCGCCGGGTGTATCGTGAAAGTGGCGGCCTTTCGATGATTATGGTTGATTACTTGCAGTTGATGACGGTACCCGGAATATCGGAAAACCGAACTTTAGAAATTGCTGAAATATCGCGGTCATTGAAGTCCTTGGCGAAGGAACTCGAGGTGCCTGTGGTGGCACTATCTCAGTTGAACCGTTCATTGGAGCAGCGCACGAACAAGCGTCCTGTTAACTCAGATTTACGGGAGTCAGGTTCAATCGAGCAGGATGCCGACGTGATTATGTTTATCTATCGTGACGAAGTTTATCATCCTGAAAGTGAAGAGCGTGGTATTGCTGAAGTCATTATCGGCAAGCAGCGTAACGGGCCTATTGGCAGCGTGAAGCTTAAATTCCAAGGCCATTATTCGCGATTTGATAATCTTGCCAAAATGGATATGCCTGACGGGCCTGGTTACTAGGGCCCGCTATTCTCGCTAGAAAAGTTACACACAAGCTTTACAAAGTCCATGTGCTTCTATGGATTGCGAAATCACTTTGAATCCTTGATCTTCCGCTTGCTTGCGCAACGCGTCGTAAACACCGTCTGACTGAATTTCTTGTACCGAACCGCATTGCTCACAAATCAGCATTTGTACGGGGTGTTGGTGGTCAAAATGGGTGCATAGTACGTAACTATTGGATGATGTGATTTTGTGGACGAAACCCTGCTCTTGCAAAAAGTCCAGAGCACGATAAATTGTCGGTGGCTTTGCGTTAGGAACAGCGGCTTTCAGCTTGTCCAATAAATCATAAGCACCGATAGCTCCGGCTTGACCGGCTAATATTTCAAACACTTCGCGGCGCGCTGGCGTTAAGCGTGCGCCACGTTGTTCGCAAAGTTTTTCAGCCTTATTAATCAGGCGTTGGGTTTCTTGTGTGTTCATAGAGCGCAGTTTACCATCGGAATCATAAGACGCAAAGCTCCATCTATTGGCTTATTAAAGGAAACAACAATGAAAATGATAAAAAAACTGGGATTGTTGGTTTGTCTGTATGTGTTCAGTATTGTGGCAATTGCCGCAGACGGAGCTTCAATTGACGCGTTACAGCAGCAATTTAAACGCGGCGAATTAACAAGTGTTGTGCTGGTTGAGCGTTATTTAACGCAGATTGAGAAACATAATACTGACGGCGCAAACCTTCGCGCAGTTATCTCATTGCAACAGCGTGAGAAATTACTGGACACTGCAGCGAAACTTGATGCTGAACGACAAGCAGGGAAATACCGCGGGCCGATGCACGGAATACCCGTATTATTGAAAGACAACATTGATACAGCGGATGGGTTAGCAAATACAGCCGGTTCTTATCTTCTGCGCGATCATATGCCGCCGGACGATGCTTTTATTGTACAGCAGTTGCGCGATGCTGGCGCGATTATCCTTGGTAAAGCAAACCTAAGCGAATGGGCAAATTTTCGTTCAACCCATTCTTCTTCGGGCTGGAGTAGCTTGGGTGGTTTAGTAAAGAACCCCTACGACACGACCCGCACAGCCTGTGGTTCGAGCTCAGGATCTGCGGTTGCAGTAAGCGCTAACTTTGTAACCGTGGCAGTAGGTACCGAGACCGATGGCAGCTTAGTTTGCCCGTCAGCTATTAGCGGTGTGGTAACTATTAAGCCAACAGTCGGTTTGTTGAGTCGTGATGGCATTATTCCCATTTCGCACAGCCAAGATACAGCAGGGCCAATTGCACGTAGTGTTGCAGATGCTGTGCACCTGCTGATGGCAATGCGTGGCTTAGATAAAAGCGATTCAGCGAGCTTCGCTTCAGACATTGATTATACGCAAAGCTTACACCGTGACGGACTTGCAGGTAAGCGTATCGGTGTGATGCGCGACTTAGCGGGCTACAACAGTCAGCTGGACCAGGTATTTAATGCACAACTGGATGTATTGAAAGCTGCCGGTGCAACCATTGTTGACGATTTGGAGTTTCCGAACGGGCGCAATTGGGGCGGCGATGAGTACTCGGTGTTACTGTATGAATTTGGCGAAGGGCTGCGTACTTACTTTGAGCAAAGCCCGCATCCTGAGTTCAGTACTCTTGAAGATTTGATTGCTGCGAATAAGGCGGAATCAAGCGTCACCATGAAGTGGTTCGGTCAGGAACTGTTTGAAATGGCTCTGGCGCGCCAAAGCGACCGTGAAGGCTATGAAAAAGCACTGAAGGATGCGCGTCGTAAAGCGCGGGAGGAGGGCATTGATGCCTTACTGTCAGCGAACAACCTTGATGTACTGATTGCCCCTACAGTTTCCCCAGCGTGGAAAATTGACTTTATTAATGGCGACCATTTTACAGGTTCTGCCAGCAGTGCAGCTGCGGTTGCTGGCTACCCACACATTACCGTTCCTATGGGTTTTGTGCATCACATGCCAGTAGGGTTGAGCTTTTTTGGTACCGCAAATAGTGAAGCAACCTTGATTGAAGCCGCATACGGTTATGAGGTGAGAACGCAAGCACGTCGTGCACCAGTGTTGGCTAGCCCTTACTGAGCAAGAGTGGTAGAATCTCGCGCCGTTTTATTTGAACTGATGAACTAACGTTAAATTGAGAACCGATGACTATAAACTACGCTGACAAATTGATATCGATTGCGCCTATGCTCGATTGGACGGACCGTCACTGTCGGTATTTTCATCGGTTATTAACGCATAAATCAGTGCTTTACACTGAAATGGTCACTACCGGCGCGATTATTCACGGGAAAATGGACTTCTTACAATTCAACGCTGCGGAGCAACCCGTGGTGTTGCAACTTGGTGGTAGCGATCCGGCAGCCATGGCCGACTGCACAGTTCGAGCTGCTGAGCGTGGCTACCGCGAAGTTAATATTAATGTAGGGTGCCCTTCTGATCGCGTTCAGAATGGCAGCTTTGGTGCTTGTCTTATGGCGCAACCTGAAACGGTCGCTGCTTGTGTGAAAGCGATGAAGGCTGCATCGCCCAACACGGTAGTGTCAGTGAAAACGCGACTTGGCATAGACGAGCACGATAGTGACGAATATCTGCAAGCCTTCCTTGAGCCGGTGATTGATGCCGGTTGTGAGCATTTTACCTTGCACGCGCGCAACGCTTGGTTGAAAGGATTAAGCCCGAAGCAAAATCGTGATATTCCACCGCTGCGTTATGATCGCGTGTATCGCATGAAGCAACGGTACCCGGAGCTACATATTTCAATAAATGGTGGGATTAAGACCGTTGACGAAATTAAGCATCATTTGGAGTACGTAGATGGTGTCATGATCGGGCGAGAAGCTTATCAAAACCCATTGCTACTAACCCAATTTGACGGTTTGTTCGGTGAACACCAGCAGTTGAACATTGAACATGTCTTAGAAAAAATGATTAGCTATACCGATGTGCATGTGTCAAAAGGTGGGCGTCCTTGGCATGTACTGCGCCATATGATCGGGCTATTTCAAGGTGGCCCGGGTGCCAAAAAGTGGCGTCAGGTATTAAGCCAGCAAGGGCCAACGGCCGTGGATGCGCGTAGCGTCATAGAGACTGCATATGGTGAAGTTATTCAAGCA
Organism: Pseudidiomarina sp.; assembly: GCF_048267825.1. Taxonomy (NCBI): domain Bacteria; kingdom Pseudomonadati; phylum Pseudomonadota; class Gammaproteobacteria; order Alteromonadales; family Idiomarinaceae; genus Pseudidiomarina; species Pseudidiomarina sp. The sequence continues at coordinate 22,537 of NZ_JBLWWR010000008.1, read as the reverse complement.
CGTTTACATTTTGCCGAAAAAGTAGCCGATTTCGCTAACGAGGCTGATGTTAGTTAACATTCCCTTTGTTCCATACCACACCGAAGAGCCGTACACATGTACGGCTTTTTCATTTCTAACGTACTGAAAACATGAAGTTAATTAAAGAGTCACAATAAAATTTAGAAATTGGCACAACCTTTGCATTATTCCTGTCGACTAAATAAATAGTCACTTTTTTAACAGGAGATAACCCATGAAAACCACTATCGCAACAGTCATTTTATTATCTAGCGTATTTGCAGGTTCTGCTTTTGCTAACGAATCACAACCACGTGACGTGCTTGAGTCTTCTTTGCAGCGCAGCATTCAGCAGGAAGTTGAAGTAACTCGCAGCCAAGTTAAAGCAGAAAACCAATTAGAACTGGTGCAGTATTTTGCTGAGTTTAAATTTGCATTAAATCCAAGCCGAGTTGCCTCAACCGTGGCAGAAGCCGCAGCTGATTACTTAGCTGGCAACGAGGAATAATCGATGTGGATGCAATCTAGTTTGTTGGTTGTGATGATGGCCGCCCCTGTATTGGGTACAGTGGTTGCAGGTGCGGTCGTTATCGTTTCCACTGCGGTGAGCGTCGACAAATCCAAGTGAATGCGTAGTAAACATGTGGTAGGCTGAACTTCACTTTTAACTATTATAAAGAGGAAGTTGCAGCGTGAATAAGCCGCTTGTTTTGGGTTTGGTCGGCGCCCTAAGCCTGACAACTGCAGCCGCAGCTCAGCAGTACACCGCGAGTGAGCGTGCGCATGAAATTGCACAAAAAAATCTGATCATCGATACCCATATCGATGTGCCATACCGTCTGAATAAAGACTGGGAAGACGTAACGCGTGCAACAGAGCGCGGCGATTTTGATTATCCACGTGCGAAGCAGGGCGGATTGAACGTCCCATTCATGTCGATTTATATTCCTGCTCAATTAGAACAAACCAAAGGTGCCAGCTATCAATTGGCGCATCAGCTTATAGATAGTATGGAAGCACTCGCCTGGCGCGCGCCGCACAAATTTGCGATGGCTTATAGCGTTGACCAAGCAATGCAGCAACAAGAACGCGGTGTAATTTCTATCGCACTTGGCATGGAAAATGGTTCACCGATTGAAGGCGACATGAATAATTTATACGAATTCTACAATCGTGGTATTCGTTATATTACATTGGCGCATAGCCAGTCGAACCATATCTCAGACTCATCCTATGATATTCGACGTCAGTGGAATGGCTTGAGCCCGTTCGGTAAAGAGCTGGTCAAAGAGATGAATAAAGTCGGTGTGATGGTTGATATTTCACACGTATCAGATGAAGCGTTTTGGCAAGCCGTCGAAATATCTGAAGTGCCAGTTATTGCATCGCACTCATCGTTGCGCACCTACACTCCAGGGTTTGAACGCAATATGAGCGACGAAATGATTAAAGGCCTCGCCAAAAATGGCGGTGTTATTATGATCAACTTCGGTTCATCGTTTGTGACGCAACAGGCGAATCGTTACGGTGACATTGTACGCAAACAAATTGCGGCTATTAATGAACAGTTTGGTGAAGGTTCTGATGAGGCTGAAAAGCGTATCGCAGAAGTTCGTGCTAAAAACCCGTTCCCGTATGCCACACTTGAAGAAGTTCTTGACCACATCGACCACGTGAAAAACCTAGTGGGTATCGATTATATCGGTATTGGCTCTGACTACGACGGCGTAGGTGACTCATTACCGGTTGGCTTAAAAGATGTAACAACCTATCCAAACTTAGTTCAAGGTCTTCTTGATCGCGGTTACAGCGAGGCTGACATCGAGAAAGTTTTATATAAAAACTTTGTTCGTGTATGGCGCGAAGCCGAAGACTACGCAGCGAAACACTAAGAACTAAAAGAGCGTTATTGGTTATTCGTTATTGGTTATTCGAAAAAGCGAAACACCAAAAGCGTAAACAAAGAAATCTCCGCCACACTTCGTGCGCGGAGATTTTTCTTTTCCACGACTAACCAGTAACCAATAACGATTAACGAATAACGAATAACGAACATCAATGTTGCTTTTCCCCTTCAAAAGCGTATAATTCGCGGCCACAGTGTTGATCCCCGTTAAGGATTTCAGCACTGGTAGTTGGTTGCCACAGCAGTCCCGATAGGGGATTGAATGGATTTTTCGTTGAAAATGCCACGCCCGGTATGCTGCCAGGGTGTCGGTTTTTTTCTGTGCTCTTTTTTAAATGCTCTTTATTAATTGAGGCTTTGATTTTTATGGCTAATCAAAGAATTCGGATTCGCTTGAAAGCGTTCGATCATCGTCTGATTGACCAGTCGACTGCAGAAATCGTTGAGACTGCAAAACGCACTGGTGCTCAGGTACGTGGCCCAATCCCACTGCCAACGCGCAAAGAACGTTTCACTGTGTTGATTTCACCACACGTGAACAAAGATGCGCGTGACCAGTACGAAATCCGTACCCACAAGCGTTTGATCGACATCATGGACCCAACTGACAAGACTGTAGACGCGCTTATGCGTTTGGATCTTGCGGCGGGCGTTGATGTTCAGATCAGCCTGGGTTAAGCGGACAGTAATAGGATTACACACGAGAGGTTTTAACAATGGCTATTGGTCTAGTCGGTCGTAAAGTAGGAATGACTCGCGTCTTCCAAGAAGACGGCGCTTCTGTACCTGTTACTGTGATCGAAGTGACAGCAAACCGTGTGACTCAGGTGAAAACTGAGGAAACTGACGGTTACCGCGCGCTTCAAGTGACTGCAGGTACAAAAAAAGCAAACCGCGTTACTAAACCACTTGCTGGTCACTTCGCGAAAGCGGGTGTCGAAGCAGGTCGCGGTCTCTGGGAATTCCGCCTAGAGAACGGTGAAGGTGATGATTACGCAGTGGGTTCAGAAATCACTGTAGAAATTTTTGCGGACACCAAAAAAGTAGACGTTACCGGTACCTCTAAAGGTAAAGGTTTCCAAGGTGCTGTTAAGCGCTGGAATTTCCGTACTCAAGACGCTACCCATGGTAACTCGTTGTCGCATCGTGCGCCGGGTTCTATCGGTCAGAACCAGTCTCCGGGTCGGGTATTCAAGGGCAAAAAGATGGCAGGTCAGATGGGTAACAAGCAAATTACCGTACAAACGCTTGACGTAGTACGCGTAGACGCAGAGCGTGGCTTGTTGCTGATTCGTGGTGCTGTCCCTGGTGCTATTGGCGGCGATGTAATCGTTAAGCCAGCAGTCAAGGCAAAGGCGTAACGTCTGAGGAGAATGGTGATGGAATTAACATTAAAAGACGCAAAAGGCGCTCTTGAAGTTTCCGAAGCTACCTTTGGACGTGAGTTCAACGAAGCTCTGATTCATCAGGTAGTCGTTGCTTATGCTGCAGGCGCTCGTCAGGGCACCAAGGCACAAAAGACGCGTTCTGAAGTATCTGGCGGTGGCAAAAAGCCATGGCGTCAGAAGGGTACTGGCCGCGCTCGCGCAGGTACTATCCGCAGCCCAATTTGGCGCTCTGGTGGTACTACGTTTGCAGCGAAACCACGCAGCCACGACCAAAAAGTAAATAAGAAAATGTACCGCGGTGCAATGAAAAGCATCTTGTCTGAACTTGTTCGTCAAGACCGTTTAATCGTGGTAGAGAAATTTGGTGTTGATTCACCAAAAACTAAAGCATTAGCAGCTCAGCTGAAGTCAATGGATTTGAACGACGTTCTTATCGTGACTAAAGAAGTGGAAGAGAATTTGTTCTTAGCCGCACGCAACTTGCATAAAGTTGATGTTCGCGACGTTCAAGGTCTTGACCCAGTAAGCCTGATTGCTTTTGAAAAAGTTTTGATGACTGCTGACGCAGTGAAGCAAATCGAGGAGGTATTATCATGATGCGCGAAGAACGTTTGCTGACTGTAATTCTTGCTCCTCACGTTTCTGAAAAGTCTACTACGACTGCAGAAACAGCTAACACTGTCGTGTTCAAAGTAGCGAAAGACGCAACTAAACCTCAAATCAAAGCAGCGGTAGAAAAGTTGTTTGAAGTTGAAGTTGAAGGCGTTCGCACTGTGAACGTAAAAGGCAAAACCAAACGTACCGGCGCTCGCTTCGGTAAGCGCAGCGACTGGAAAAAAGCGTATGTCACACTGAAAGAAGGTGCGGACATCGACTTCGTCGGCGGCGCTGAGTAACAGGAGGAATTCACATGGCATTAGTTAAGTGTAAGCCTACGTCTCCAGGTCGTCGCCACGTCGTTAAAGTGGTTAACGAAGACCTGTACAAAGGTAAGCCTTACGCCCCATTGTTGGATAAAAACAACAAGAAAGGTGGTCGTAATAACAATGGTCGCATTACAGTTCGTCATATTGGCGGTGGTCACAAGCATCACTACCGTATGGTCGACTTTAAACGCGATAAAGACGGTATCCCAGCGAAAGTTGAGCGTTTGGAATATGATCCAAACCGTTCAGCGAACATCGCTTTGATTCTGTACGCAGATGGCGAACGTCGCTACATTCTTGCTCCAAAAGGCATGAAAGCTGGTGATAAAGTAGCTTCTGGTTCAGATGCACCGATTAAAAGCGGTAACACACTGCCACTGCGTAACATTCCAGTGGGTTCAGTAATACACGCTATCGAAATGAAGCCTGGTAAAGGTGCACAGTTGGCTCGTTCAGCTGGTGCGTCAGTACAGCTTCTAGCTCGTGACGGCGCGTACGTTACTGTACGTCTGCGTTCTGGCGAAATGCGCCGAATTCAGTCGGACTGCCGTGCAACCATCGGCGAAGTAGGCAACGCAGAACACATGCTGCGTCAATTGGGTAAAGCTGGTGCAACGCGCTGGCGTGGTGTTCGTCCTACCGTTCGCGGTGTGGCGATGAACCCAGTTGATCACCCACACGGTGGTGGTGAAGGTCGTACTTCAGGTGGTCGTCATCCGGTTACCCCATGGGGTACTCCGACTAAGGGTTATAAGACCCGTAAGAACAAGCGTACAGATAAGTTCATCGTACGTCGTCGCAACAAATAAGAGTTGAGGATCTAACATGCCACGTTCTCTTAAAAAAGGTCCATTTATAGACCTTCACCTACTTAACAAGGTGGAGAAAGCGTTGGAAGCCGGGGACAAAAAGCCAATTAAAACTTGGTCCCGTCGTTCAATGATTATCCCTGATATGATCGGCCTAACAATTGCTGTTCATAATGGTCGCCAGCACGTACCAGTTTTCGTTTCTGACGAAATGATTGGTCACAAGCTTGGTGAATTCGCACCAACACGCACTTATCGTGGCCACGCCGCTGATAAGAAAGCGAAGAAACGCTAAGGGAGACATGAGATGGAAGCTATTGCTATTCACAAGTTTGCCAAGCTTTCTGCGCAAAAAGGGCGTTTGGTAGCGGATCAGATTCGCGGTTTGCCAGTAGCGAAAGCGCTGGACGTTTTGAACTACAGCCCTAAAGATGCAGCATTGCTGCTGAAAAAGGTGTTGGAGTCAGCGATTGCGAATGCTGAACACAACGAAGGTGCCGACATCGACGAGTTAAAAGTTGCTAAAATCATGGTAGACGAAGGTCCAACCATGAAACGCATCAAGCCTCGTGCGAAAGGTCGTGCTGATCGTATCTTAAAGCGTACCAGCCACATTACTGTGGTTGTATCAGATAGCTAGGAGATAAAATTATGGGTCAGAAAGTACATCCTAATGGTATTCGCCTAGGTATCACCAAACCATGGAATTCAACCTGGTTCGCGAATACGAAAGATTTTGCTGATAACCTGCACAGTGATCATTTGGTTCGTAAGATGTTGAACGAAAAATTGGCCAGCGCGTCAGTTTCTCGTATCGTCATCGAGCGTCCTGCCAAGAGCATCCGCGTGACTATCCACACAGCCCGTCCAGGCGTTGTGATTGGTAAGAAAGGCGAAGACGTTGAGAAATTGCGTCAAGCAGTTTCAAAACTGACTGGTGTTCCTGCGCAAATCAACATCTCAGAAGTGCGCAAGCCTGAGCTTGACTCACAACTGGTTGCTGAAAATATCGCTGGCCAGCTAGTGCGCCGTGTAATGTTCCGTCGTGCTATGAAGCGCGCGGTTCAGAACGCAATGCGTCTTGGCGCCAAAGGTATCAAAGTAGAAGTTAGCGGCCGTTTAGGCGGCGCGGAAATCGCACGTACCGAATGGTACCGCGAAGGTCGAGTGCCATTGCACACATTGCGTGCAGACATCGATTATTCAACCGCTGAAGCTAACACCACTTACGGTATCATTGGTATCAAAGTATGGATCTTCAAAGGCGAAGTTCTTGGCGGTATGCCTGTTGCTGAGGAAAAACCAGCAGCTCCAGCAAAACGCCCTAAAGGCCGTAAGTAAGGAGATACGATATGTTACAACCAAAGCGTACTAAATTCCGTAAGGTACACAAGGGCCGTAACCGCGGCCTGGCGCAAGCAGGTAACAAAGTCAGCTTCGGTACTTTCGGTTTAAAATCGGTTGAGCGTGGTCGTATGACAGCTCGCCAAATCGAAGCGGCTCGTCGTGCCATGACGCGTCACGTGAAACGTCAAGGTAAGATCTGGATCCGCGTGTTCCCTGATAAGCCAATTACTCAAAAGCCTCTTGAAGTGCGTATGGGTAAAGGTAAAGGTAGCGTGGAATACTGGGTAGCTCAAATTCAGCCAGGTCGTGTCCTGTATGAAATGGACGGTGTTTCGGAAGAGTTGGCGCGTGAAGCGTTTGACCTTGCGGCACGTAAGCTGCCATTCAAAACCACCTTTGTAACTCGGACGGTGATGTAATGAAAGCTAGCGAACTGAAAGAAAAAACCGTTGAGCAGCTGCAAGAAGAATTGCTGGGTTTGCGTCGTGAGCAGTTCAATCTGCGCATGCAAGCAGCAACTGGTCAGCTGAATCAAACTCACATGTTGAAGCAAGTGCGTCGTGATATCGCACGTGTGAAGACTATTCTGACTGAGAAGGCAGGTGCGTAATGGCTGAAGAAAAACGTGTTCGTACTCTGCAAGGTCGTGTAACCAGCGATAAAATGGACAAGTCCATTACTGTTGCGGTAACTCGCCGTGTTAAACACCCGGTATATGGTAAGTACATTACCCGTACCACGAAATTGCACGCACACGACGAAAACAATGAGTGTAAAACTGGCGATACCGTGATTGTTCGCGAAACGCGTCCAGTATCCAAGACTAAGACTTGGGCACTTGTTGAAATTGTAGAGCGCGCATTAGTAATCTAATCGATTACCAATAAACGTGTAATATAAACGGCTTCCTTCGGGAGGCCGTTTTTTTTTGCTGGCAGGAAAAAACTGTAAAGTATGGTTATACTGGGTAAAAGTTTTTCAATTCCAGCAAGGAGATACGATGACCGATACCCATGAACCGGCACGTTTAAATCCCCCAGTATTTTTCAGTGCAGCAGGTCTTATTGTTGCAATTCTTTTGTTCGCCGCAATTGCTCCAGAAACAGCGGACTCTTGGTTTCAGGCAATTCAGTCAGCGATAATTGAAAATGGCAGTTGGTTCTATGTACTCGCTGTTGCGATTATCTTGCTCAGTGTTTTATACCTCGGCTTTTCCCGTATGGGCACAATCAAGCTAGGCCCTGACCATTCTGAGCCGGACTACTCAAACTTGTCGTGGTTCTCGATGTTGTTTTCAGCAGGCATGGGCATCGGATTGATGTTCTTCGGTGTTGCCGAACCCGTCATGCACTTTTTAGCGCCTCCAGTTGGTGACGCAGGCTCGGTTGAGGCTGCTCGGGAAGCTATGAAGATAACCTTCTTCCACTGGGGCCTCCATGCCTGGGCTATTTATGCAATTGTGGCGCTAATTTTAGCCTTTTTTGCATACCGTCATGGGTTGCCACTGACGCTTCGTTCAGCTCTGTACCCCATGATTGGCGACCGTATTTATGGGCCAATCGGTCATGTTGTGGATGTTTTTGCGGTAATAGGAACAGTATTCGGTGTGGCCACGTCGCTAGGTTACGGGGTTACCCAAATAAATGCCGGTATTAATTATCTATTCGATGTACCTGTATCCGACACGGTTCAAGTTTTACTTATTGTTGGCGTCACTTTGCTGGCCGTTATCTCGGTAACAACCGGGCTGGATAAGGGTATTCGTCGTTTGTCTGAGTTGAATATGATATTGGCAGTTGTGCTGCTGGTTATTGTACTCCTGCTGGGGCCAACGGTGTTTTTATTGCAGGCATTCGTGCAGAACACCGGCTCTTACGTTTCCGAGCTAGTCAATAATACGTTTAACTTGTTTGCCTACGAGAAAACCGACTGGATTGGTGGTTGGACCGTATTCTATTGGGGCTGGTGGTTAAGCTGGGCACCATTTGTTGGCTTGTTTATTGCACGTGTTTCGCGCGGCCGTACCATTCGAGAATTTGTGCTTGGTGTGTTGCTGGTGCCTACAGGCTTCACACTCATGTGGATGACGTTCTTTGGTAATTCCGCGATTGATATGATCCTCAATCAGGGGGTAACGTCACTTGGCGAAATGGTTCAGAACGATGTCTCAATCGCGCTATTTGCATTCCTAGAGCAATTTCCCTGGAGCGGTGTGCTTAGTGTGATAGCAACGCTTATGGTTGTGGTTTTCTTTGTAACCTCTTCAGATTCAGGCTCAATGGTTGTTGATATGCTGTGCTCTAACGGTCGCGATGATACGCCGGCGTGGCAGCGTATTTTTTGGGCAAGCGGTGAGGGCATCGTTGCTATTGTGCTGCTGCTTGCAGGCGGATTAGGTGCGCTGCAGACCATGACAATAGCCAGTGCGCTGCCATTTACTGTGATTCTGCTTATTGCTACTTACGGTTTGATTCGAGCCTTGCGCGTTGATGTTCATAAAAAAGATACCTTACAAAACAACTACCTGACTGCGTCGGCATCGAGCAATAAGAATTGGCGCGAGCGGTTACACAACATCATCGACTTTCCAAGTAAGTCGGTTGGACAGCGCTTTTTACTGCAGGTTGTTGAGCCCGCATTTGCCGAAGTAGCAAAAGAAATGGAAGCCAGCGGTTTAACCGTTCAACTGCAATGCGACGATAAGAATATTAAAATATTTCGAGTTATCCATGGTGATGAAATCGACTTTATCTACCATGTTCAGTTGTCTTCTCATATTCAGCCTGCATTTGTTTACGCGGATGCTGACGCGGACCCAACGGAAGCGCCGGAAGAGCAAAAATACTACCGGGCAGAGGTTCATTTACGCGAAGGTGGTCAAGACTATGACATTCTCGGTTGGTCACGCGACGCTGTGATTGGCGACATTATCGATCACTATCATAAGCACATGCACTTTTTGCATGTATTACGCTAAGGAGTTGACTATGAAGCGCACAATCATAGCTGTTTCGGTTGCGGCCGCATTAACGTCTGCATTAATGTTACCTACTGCGCTAGCTCAAACCAGTGAGCGCAGTAGTGCAGAAGAATTGCAGCAACTGCTCAACCAAATTGAACAACTTAAACAACGCGTTCTTGACCTCGAGCAGCGCGTTGCGCAGGAAGATAGTTCATCGGAACCGGTCAATGAACAGCAGCCGGAAGAGTTTGCGCCGCGCCGCGAAGTAAAAAGCTCGGCATTGGCTGCACGTGTGGAACGTTTAGAAGAAGACCTGGAAACCGCAGAAAATGATCCGATTCGTATTGGTGGTGCGGTTCGTACGCAATATGTTTGGGAAGATTATAACGATCCGATAAAAGATCGTGGCGGTGATTTTGATTTTGATTTAATTCGCCTCGATTACAGCGGCGAAATTGGTGATGTTGTTTTATCGGCTCAATACCGTTGGTTCCAGTATATGGACGTAGTGCAGCACGCTTGGGTTGGTTACAACTTCACCGAAAACTGGCAGGGCCAACTTGGTGTCACCAAAGTGCCATTTGGCAATACGCCGTATAATTCGAACAGTTATTTCTTTAGTTCTAACTTCTATGTTGGGCTTGAGGATGACCACGATATGGGCGCCAAAATGCGGTATCGCGATGCCGACTGGGATTTCGATATAGCTTTTTTCAAGTCCGATGAACTTGGTGGTGCGGATGGTTTAGCTACCAATAAATCTGATCGCTATGCGTACGATGCAGTCGGGCTGAGAGTCGCCGGTGAAGGCTTGTATGATAACCCAGACGCTCTGGCTGCAGAAACGAATAGCTGGGCAGTGCGTGGCGTTCGAAAGTGGACCATGGATGAACTTAGTTCGGCCGAGTTCGGCGCGTCATTGCAATGGGGCGACATGAACGATGGCATTGATAATGTCGGTGAACGTTCAGCTTGGGCAGTGCATGGGCTTTATAATTATGATCGCTGGACCTTTATGGGACAAGTGTCCCAGTATGACTACGACATGGACTCACCAGATATCGGTATTGTCGTTGGCGCCTACAACTATTTTGATACGATACCGAGCAAGGCAACACTTTATACGGCAAATATTGCATACAGCATGCCAGTAAAATGGGGGCCGGTGACCAACTTAACGTTTTACAATGATTTTAGTCTGATGACCGATAAGCGCTTATATACCGAAGAGACTTTAATGAATGTGCTTGGTTTTGCTGTGGCGGCAGGGGGCTTATACACTTATTTTGATTTGGTAACTGCACGTAATCAGCCGTTTGTAGGTGGCTCTATGAGTGGCGATGCGAAAGACACCAACACGCGATTCAACATCAATATAGGCTATTATTTTTAAGTAAAAATGAGTACAGTGGCCTTATTCAAACAGTTGTTTAAGTTGAGGTCACTGTGCCAATGAAATACCCCCATTTATTTCAGCCACTTGATTTAGGTTTTACCCAACTCAAGAACCGTGTGCTCATGGGTTCAATGCACACAGGTTTAGAAGAGGAAAAAAACGGTTTCGATAAGTTGGCGGCTTTTTACGCAGAGCGCGCAAAAGGTGGTGTCGGGCTTATCGTAACGGGGGGTATTAGTCCCAATTTCCGCGGACGTGTGAGCCCGTTTGGCAGTGAACTCAGCAGACCTTGGCATGTTGCGAAGCATCGCAAAGTGACGGAGGCCGTGCACGCAAACGGCGGCAAAATATGCATGCAAATTCTGCATACGGGTCGGTATGCCTATCACCCGTTTTCTGTTGCACCAAGCAAAATCAAAGCGCCCATTAACCCTTTTAAACCGAAGGCAATGAGCGAACGCCAAATTCTCACGACCATTCGCCATTTCGCGCGTGCCGCAAAGTTGGCTCAAAAAGCTGGCTACGATGGCGTTGAAGTAATGGGCTCTGAGGGCTATTTAATCAATCAGTTTATTTGCCGCAGAACCAACAAGCGCACCGATAGGTGGGGTGGTTCGTTTGAGAATCGCAGCCGTTTGGCACTGGAAATCATTAAGGCAATTCGTGCCGCCGTTGGTGAAAAGTTTATTATTGTTTACCGCTTGTCGATGCTCGATTTGGTGCCAGAAGGCAACACGTATGATGAAGTGATCGCGTTAGGTAAAGCGGTTGAAAAGGCTGGTGTGACAATTATAAATAGCGGTATTGGTTGGCACGAAGCGCGTGTACCGACCATTGTCACTTCAGTGCCACGTGCTGCATTTAGCTGGATTACGGCAAAAGTGCGCAAAGAGTTGTCGATTCCGGTGGTAGCAGTGAACCGGATTAACACACCAGAGGTTGCCGAAAAAATACTTGCCGATAAAGAAGCCGATATGGTTTCGATGGCTCGGCCGTTGCTGGCAGATGCCAACTTCGTTAATAAAGCTGAGCGCGACCAAGCGGACAGAATCAATACCTGCATTGCTTGTAATCAGGCGTGCCTGGACCATGTGTTTGAAAATAAACGTGCCAGTTGCTTGGTTAATCCTCAGGCATGCTATGAAAGCGAGTTAGTGTTTACTCCGGCGCAGCAACCTAAAAAGGTTGCTGTAGTAGGCGCAGGCCCTGCGGGTCTCGAATTTGCGTGCCGTGCGGCGGAGCGAGGCCATCAGGTACATTTATTTGATGCCGCCGCAGCTATTGGCGGTCAGTTTAACTATGCGAAGCAAATTCCAGGCAAAGAAGAATTTCATGAAACCATTCGTTACTTTAAAAACCGCCTTGTAGACTGCGGTGTGAAGGTTCACCTCAATACCCGCCAGAGTGCAGAAAGTTTAGCTGCGGGTGGGTTTGATGAGGTGGTTCTCGCAACGGGGGTCGTACCGCGGCAGCTTGATATACCGGGTATAGATTCTGACAACGTGTTGGGCTATATCGATGTGTTGCGCGATCATAAGCCGGTTGGCAAGAAAGTTGCACTTATCGGTGCCGGAGGTATCGGGTTTGATGTGGCTGAATACATCACCACGGAACAGTCGCCGACATTAAATGTACACGAGTGGTTGGATATTTGGGGTGTTGACGAAAGTTACGAAACGCGCGGCGGTTTAAAACCACAAGCAGAAGAACACAGCCCACGGGAAGTTTGGTTGTTACAACGCAAAACTTCAAAGGTAGGCGCTGGGCTCGGTAAAACCTCAGGGTGGGTACATCGAGCAACATTGAAGAAAAAAGGCGTCGAAATGATAGCTGGCGTAAGCTACAAGCGCGTTACTGATAACGGACTTTGGATAGAAATTGATGGTAAAGAGCAGTTGTTAGAGGTGGATACCATTGTGGTCTGCGCTGGGCAGGTACCACAACGTGAATTATTCCAAGAACTCGAGCAACGGGGGGTATCGGTGCACCTGATAGGTGGTGCTGACGTTGCAGCCGAGCTTGATGCTAAACGCGCTATTCGTCAGGGTGCAGAACTTGCGGCAGCCATTTGATATGACACAGCAATACGATTTACATTGCCACAGCTACTATTCCGACGGCGCACTAAGCCCAGCGGACTTGGTGAGCCGCGCGCACGAATTCGGTGTCAGCCATTTGGCGTTAACCGATCATGATTCAATTGCCGGATTAGCCGAAGCACGAGAGGCGATCAGCGCGCAAAACAGTCCGTTAAAGCTTATTTCAGGTACGGAAATAACGTGTCGCTGGGAGCAGTTCGAGGTGCACTTGGTGGCACTCAACTTTGATGAACAGGCGCCGAGTATTGTTGAATTATTAAATGTGCAACAGCAGCGTCGCCGAGAGCGTTATCAAGCGATGGTTGCGAAGCTACACAACGCTGGCATTGACGTGCAGCCGCCGCTGGCGCAAGCGATGACGATGCCAACCCGAAAGCATTTAGCCGATGCGTTAGTAGAAGGTGGCTGGGTGAGTTCATTCGAGACGGCATTCCGGCGTTATCTCGGCAAAGGGCAGCAGGCTTACATTGCGACCGATTGGGTTTCGCTAGCTGACGCTGCTGCCAGTGTAAAAGCTGCCGGAGGTGTCAGTGTTATTGCGCATCCGCATGCATATCAGTTGAGCAACAAGTGGCTGCGACGATTACTGCATGAGGCAAAAGCAGCGGGTGTAGATGGTGTTGAAGTTGCTATTGGTACACAAGCACCTGGCCAACGGGAAGCACTGGCGACCTTTGCTGAAGAAATCGGCTTGCTGGCCTCTGTAGGCTCGGATTTTCATTACCCAGCCCGCTGGCGTGAATTGGGTAAAAACCTTTGTCTACCTGAGCGCTGTGTGCCAATATGGACGAAATGGTCATAATAAGACTAGGTATAACGGGACATTACATAGCTTTATGAGCCAATATTTCAGTATACATTCAGAAAATCCGCAAAAGCGTTTAATTCAACAAGCAGCCGAGATTATTTTAAAGGGTGGCGTTGTCGTGTATCCGACAGATTCTGGTTATGCCATTGGCTGTCGTATTGGTGACAAAAATGCCATGGAACGCATTTGTCGTATTCGAAATATCGATAAAGATCATAATTTTACACTGATGTGTCGCGATCTCTCTGAATTATCTATCTATGCGCGAGTCGATAATCCAGCCTTTCGCTTATTAAAAAACAACACGCCTGGTGCATATACATTTATTCTAAAAGGTACCAAAGAGGTACCGCGTCGCTTGTTGAATCCTAAGCGCAAAACAATTGGTATTCGTGTGTCTGATGATCCAATTGTAATGGCCTTGCTCGAAGCTTTGGGAGAGCCATTAATGTCAACCAGCTTGATTCTGGATGACAATGAATTCGCAGAATCAGACCCTAACGAAATTCGCGAAAGATTAGAACGCCAGGTCGATTTAATCATTGATGGCGAGCACCGTGCTGAAGAGCAAACCACCGTCATCGACCTCGCGGATGATGTTGTAAAAGTAGCGCGGCAAGGGGCTGGGGACGTTTCACCTTTTGTGGATCAGTAACCTACATGAGCTCGGCTGACGCAAGCACCCCGCAACAACAATCACTGCCACTGGGCTTTGTTCGTGGTGAACCAGTCATTGATAAACCGGAAGATCTTTATATTCCGCCTGACGCACTTGAACTTATCTTAGAAAGCTTTTCGGGGCCGATGGATCTATTGCTGTATCTGATTCGTCGGCAAAAACTCGACATTGTTGATTTGCCGATTCTACCGATTACACGCCAGTACATGGAATACGTTGAGATGATGAAAGATCTCAAACTTGAGTTGGCGGCCGATTATCTGGTTATGGCGGCAATGTTAGCTGAAATAAAAAGTCGTATGTTATTACCACGCCCTCCTGCTGAAGATGACGAAGAGCACGATCCGCGCGCCGAGTTAGTGCGACGGTTGCAAGAATATGAATCAATCAGACAGGGTGCCCAACATTTTGATGCGATGCCGCAAACAGGGCGGGATAACTTCGTTGCGCAAGCCATGACCGACGCACAAGAACTCATTGAACAACACTTACCTGAAGTGGCGCTAGCTGAGTTAGCATTGGCATTTAGCCAAGCTTTAGCACACGCAAAATTACAAAACCACCATCAAGTGCAACGGGAGAAATTATCCACACGTGAGCGCATGAGCCGCATCTTGGATTTATTGCAAAGCAACCAGCGGTTGCGATTCGCAGATATTTTTGAACCAAGTGAGGGCAAAGCGGGTGTTGTTGTAAGCTTTTTGGCTATTTTAGAACTGGTGAAAGAAGCGTTGATTGAAGTGGTTCAAGTTGATGCTTTTAGTGAGATTCATGTCACGAACCGTGAGCAAATTTATGCAGACTCCACAACTTAAACAAGCGATTGAAGCACTCCTCTTTGTTGCTGAGCAGCCATTAACTGAAACGCAGTTATTTGAGCATTTTAGCGAGGAAAGCATTAGCCGTAAGCAACTCAAAGAGGTGCTGAGCGAGTTACGCAACGACTATCAGGAACGTGGTGTGCAATTAACCTTAGTTGCCTCAGGTTATCGATTTCAGACGCGCGCGGAATTGGGTGGTATAATAAGCCGCTTGTGGCAAGAAAAGCCGCCACGTTATTCGCAGGCGTTACTTGAAACCCTTGCATTAATTGCCTATCGCCAGCCGATAACCCGGGGTGATATTGAAGAGATTCGTGGTGTGAGCGTAAGCTCCAACATTATGAAGACATTGCAAGAACGTGGTTGG
This sequence comes from Pseudidiomarina sp., assembly GCF_048267825.1. Lineage (NCBI taxonomy): Bacteria > Pseudomonadati > Pseudomonadota > Gammaproteobacteria > Alteromonadales > Idiomarinaceae > Pseudidiomarina > Pseudidiomarina sp. The sequence goes on along the minus strand of NZ_JBLWWR010000008.1, from coordinate 7,029 downwards.
ATAAAAGTGGTTGGGCACCGTGAAGTACCCGGGCGTCCGCAGCTTTACGCGACAACAAATGAGTTTTTAGACTATTTTAGTTTACAAGATTTATCTGAATTACCGGCTATTCCTGAGGCGCCTGAAAAGGTTTCACCAAAAGGATCTGCCGTTCAAACAACCGCTGAGACAGCGACAAATACAGAGTAATACCCATGAGTGAAAAGTTACAAAAAGTACTAGCCCGTTCTGGTCATGGTTCTCGCCGAGAGCTTGAGACAATGATTGCGGCTGGTCGCGTGAGCGTGAATGGTCAAGTCGCCAGTTTAGGCGAGCGAATTGACAGCAATGCGGTGGTTCGAATTGACGGCCGCGAAGCCAGTATTAAACAGCCCGAAGATGTGGTGTGCAGAGTACTGATGTACCACAAACCTGAAGGTGAACTTTGCACGCGCAAAGACCCAGAAGGGCGGCCGACCGTTTATGATCGCTTGCCACGCATGCAAGGTTCACGATGGGTTGCTGTTGGTCGGCTTGATGTGAACACATCAGGTTTGCTGTTGTTCACTACCGATGGTGAACTTGCCAACCGCTTAATGCACCCAGGGCATGAAATTGAGCGTGAATATTCGGTCCGCATATTTGGTGAAGTGACTGACGAGATGATGCGCAAACTGAAGCAGGGTGTGCAGCTCGAAGATGGTCCAGCATCATTTAAAGAAATTAAACGTGGCGGCGGCGAAGGCATGAACCAGTGGTTTCGTGTCATGTTAACCGAGGGACGCAATCGAGAAGTTCGTCGTTTGTGGGAATCCCAAGGGGTTCAAGTTAGTCGCTTGATTCGCGTTCGTTACGGGAATATCAAGCTTGAGCAAGGTTTGCCGCAAAGTGGTTGGGGTGAACTGCCGATTAAAGAAATCAATTACCTACGCGAGCTTGTTGGCTTACCGGCGGAAACGCGAACGTTCGTTGATCCGCGCCAAGGTGAATCACGGCAAAAACGTTATTCACGTGCGCGCCGCGTGAACGCACAAAAACTGCAGCAACGTGGGCAAAGTGCGCCAACAGCAGATCAAGCACAGCCTGCAACAGGTAAACCTGATTCACGTAAGAAAAATGACCAATCGCGACCAAAGTCGCGTAAGCCAGGTGATCGCGAGCGGCCTGATTCACGGTCCACGGACCAACGTAAACCGGATGGCCGTAAACCCAATGAACGTAAGCCAACCACACGTAAGCCGAAAGAACGCAAAGCAACTGGTCGTAAACGCACGCGCACATGAGCTTAATCGCTGACTGGCGTTTAGCCGGGCCGCTGCTTAGTTTATGGCCGTTTAGAGATGATGTTTGGCGTGAGCAGGGGAAACCTGCTCAACGCCAGCTAATTGCATTGTGGGAAATACTTTCACCGCACTATCCTATGCTTATCGGCGTTCATCCAGAGCAATTCACTTTGGCGCGCAAGCAACTCCCTCACGCCGTAAAAACGCTTATTTTACCCTACAACGATGCATGGCCTCGTGATATCGGGCCGCTATGGTGCGAAACAGAAAATGCGCAAATTACAGCGCATAGTTTTGCTTTTTCGGCGTGGCATGGGCTCTATCCAAATTGTGAGGATGACCAAGCTTTTGCGGCGAAATTAGCGGGTCAATTGCAAGTGCCATGTGCAATCCATGACTTCGTTTTTGAAGGTGGCGCTATAGCTACAGACGGGCAAGGCACCGCAATTGTCCACGGGGTGAGTGTCGCCCGAAATAATAGCCACTTATCTCGCGCACAACAGGAGCAACAGATAAGTGAGCCGTTGGGTATTGAGCAAATTTATTGGCTCGATTTCGCGAACCCTGCGGATGAAACGGGTGGGCATACCGACAACCAGGTTCAATTTCTTAATGAAGATACGCTTGTCGTGAGCATCCCCCGTACTCCGGGCGAGCTTTTCGACGCATATCAGCGACAGCTTGAGCACGTGCGTGAGTGGCGCAACATACAAGGCCGCGCATATAACGTTGTGGTTTTACCGCAGCCGGAGCCGATTGCGCCTGACATGAATGAATTTACTTCTGTGCGGCGGGTACACGGTGTTTTTGAGCGCGGAAAGGCGCCGATGCTGGCAAGCTACGTTAATTTTGTGCGTGTTGGAGACTGCGTTGTAGTGCCTCAATTCGGTTTGGATAGCGATAAAGAGGCGGTTCGAATGCTGCAAGCGGCGGCGCCCACACTGAAAATCATTGCCGCACCCGCCGACGAATTTATCAAGGCAGGCGGTGCGCTGCACTGTATGACTCTGCCGCTACCAGCTGCGGCCAACAACTTACTCTAGTTGATAGGTCACTTGCACCTGAGCTCGTATTTTATTGGTACCTGGCAAACTCACATCTGCTGCTTGTTGCATACGCATGCTTGCTTCATAACGTACCGGTGTTTGACTACTTTCCTGAATTTGTAGCACATCGGCCACTGCGCTGTTGGCAGCACGTGCCATTTTATCGGCTTTCGTCCACGCATTGACAACGGCTTGTTCGAGCACTTGTTGGTATAGGGCTTCGGTCTCGCTCACCAAAAATTCAGAGTTAAGAATATGCGTTGCACCAACCTCTAGCGCCTGATTGATTATCGTATCGTAGTTTGATACTTGGCGAAGCAGCACGCTGACCTGACGGGTGGCGGTATAGCCGCGTTGAAGGCGTTCACCATCTTTGTAGTCGTAACGCGGCGAAGCATTAATTTGATAAGACGTGATATCACGGTCATCAATTTGCTGCTCGCGCAAAAATGTTATGATCGCGGCCGTGGTGGTATCAATTTGTTGCTTGAGTAAGGTGAGATCCTCGCCCTCGCGATTGATACTTAAATTGATGTTTACCTGGTCGGGTTCAACCTGAACTTCGGCATGACTCGAAACTGTCAGCGTGCGAGGTTCTTGAGTTATTGGTTGGCAAGCAGCTAGAGTTAAGCAACCGATTAGCAGAATTGACATTTTACGAGCAGTCATAACACCTCCATGGGGTGAATGTAAGTAGGTGCAAATGGAACGTGAAAACAATATACAGCAAGCGGAGGAGGTTGTGGTACGCCTCCTTGCGCGTCGCGAACACAGTGCTCGCGAATTGCACCAAAAACTAAAGCAACGAGGCTTTGACCACCGTACCATAGACTTGGTTCTTAAAAAGGCGCAAGAACATGGTTGGCAGTCGGATGAACGCTTTGCTCATGTATGGGTTCGAACGTGTATAGCACGCGGTGACGGACTGAGAAAAATATCCGCTCAAGCACCCCAAAAAGGTATTCCCGCGGAGCTCGTTGAACTGGTTTTAAAGCATGAACAACCGGACTGGCATGAGGCTTGTTATCAGCGGTTGATTAGAAAGTTTGGCGAAATGCCCGCAGTTGATAGGAAGCAACGCGATAAAATTATGCGTCATTTATTACAACGCGGGTTTAGTTTCGAAGTAATTAACCATGCGCTTGAACGCCAAGCTAAAGCCTTTGCAGACTAGTCGTCGTGAATCTTTCATGGTAGCATTTTGCCCTATCTTTAGTCATAAACTAACCCCAAACGTCGTAGGAAGTAGTCCATGCAAATGACCAGTGCGGAAATTCGTGAAGCGTTTCTCGCGTTCTTCGCTGAAAAGGGCCATCAACGGGTTCCATCAGCATCTTTAATCCCTGGCAATGATCCAACCTTGCTGTTTACCAATGCGGGTATGGTGCCGTTTAAAGATGTGTTTTTAGGTGATGAACAACGTGATTACAGCCGTGCGACATCATCTCAGCGCTGCTTGAGAGCCGGCGGAAAGCATAACGACCTTGAAAATGTAGGTTACACAGCGCGCCATCATACGTTTTTTGAAATGTTGGGTAATTTTAGTTTTGGCGATTACTTTAAGCGCGAAGCGATTCAATATGCGTGGGAATACCTGACGGATGTGTTGAAGTTACCGAAAGAAAAATTGTGGGTAACGGTGTTCACTGAAGATGACGAAGCATACGACATTTGGGCTAAAGAAATAGGCGTGCCGACCGATCGCATTTCACGTATTGGGGCAAAAGATAACTTTTGGGCAATGGGTGACACCGGGCCATGTGGGCCATGCTCTGAAATTTTCTATGATCACGGCGAAGAAATCTGGGGTGGCCCACCGGGAACGCCAGAAGAAGACGGCGATCGCTACATTGAAATCTGGAATCTAGTATTCATGCAATACAACCGCCAGGCCGATGGTACTTTGCTGCCATTACCAAAGCCTTCGGTTGATACCGGCATGGGTTTAGAGCGGATTGCTGCTGTATTGCAACATGTACATAGCAACTATGAAATTGACCTATTTCAAGCACTGATCAAATCAGCAGCAAGCATTATTGGAACCGATGATTTAGATAATAAGTCGCTACGCGTAATTGCTGATCATATTCGTTCATGCAGCTTCTTAATTGCTGACGGCGTGCAACCTTCGAATGAGGGGCGCGGTTATGTATTACGTCGCATTATTCGCCGTGCTGTGCGACATGGCAGTATGTTAGGTGCACAAGGGACTTTCTTCTATAAGCTTGTGGCGAGTTTGGTTGAACAAATGGGCGATGCTTACCCGGAGCTGAAAGATAAACAGAAAGTTATAGAACAAGCGTTGCAACGCGAAGAAGAGCAGTTTGGTAAAACGCTTGAGCGTGGCCTAAATATTTTGAATGAAGCGCTCACTGAGCTTGACGACACAGTGCTTCCAGGTGAGTTGGTGTTTAAGTTGTATGACACCTTCGGTTTTCCGATGGACCTTACCGCTGACATGGCGCGCGAGAAGGGCTTAACCATTGATGAGGCTGGCTTTAATGCAGCAATGGAAGCACAACGTCAGCGTGCCCAACAAGCATCCAATTTTGGTGTTGATTACAACGAGCGCTTAAAGTCGAGTCAGAAATCAGAGTTTTTGGGATACACCGATGTTACAGGCGAAAGTGAAATTGTAGAGCTATTTGCCAATGGTGAAGCTGTTTCAGAGTTGCCTGCCGAAAGTAAAGGCATCGTGGTACTGACACGTACGCCGTTCTATGCTGAAAGTGGCGGGCAAATTGGTGATACCGGCAAACTGATTGTGAATGGTGGCGAATTTGTAGTTGAAGACACCCAATATATCGGTAAGGCCATAGCCCACCATGGGCAAGCAGCTGCGACACTTAAAGTTGGTGACAAGGTGGCCGCTCATGTTGATTCTCACCGTCGTGAAGCAGTTAAGCGAAACCATTCAGCAACGCACTTATTGCATGCTGCATTACGTAATCTTTTGGGTGAGCATGTTACCCAGAAGGGCTCACTGGTAACTGCCGAACGTTTGCGTTTTGACTTTTCACATTTCGAATCTGTAACAGCCGAGCAACTTGATGCAATAGAGCGCCAAGTGAATGAAGAAATTTACAAGAATCTTCACGTTAGTGCGGCGGTCATGCCAATTGAGGACGCGAAAAAAGCTGGCGCAATGGCGTTATTTGGTGAGAAATATGACGATGAGGTTCGCGTGTTGCGCATGGGGGATTTCTCCATGGAACTATGCGGCGGTACACATGTGCGACAGACGGGTGATATTGGCGCGTTTCGCATAATTTCTGAAGCGGGTATTGCTTCAGGTGTGCGCCGAATTGAAGCAGTTACTGGCGCCGGAGCTGTTCAGTTTACCTTGCAACAGCAGCAACAATTACGCCAGGCAGCAAGTCTGCTTAAAACTGACGCGATGCACGTGGCAGAACGCGTGCAACAACAGATTGATCGTAGTCGTCAGCTTGAACGTACTATAGATGAATTAAGTCAGAAAATTGCTGCACAAGCGGGTTCCGACTTAATTGGTAATGCGTTAGATATTAATGGCGTAAAAGTCGTAATTGCTGAAGTGGCTGGTGTTGAAGCTAAAGCCTTACGCAGCATGGTTGATGATTTAAAAAACCAGCTGCAGTCTGGCGTTGTTGTTTTAGGGCTCGCTGCGGAAGAAAAAGTCAGCTTGATTGTCGGTGTAACGAACGATCTAACCGGCCGTGTTAAAGCCGGCGATGTCGTCAATGTGGCAGCGGCGGAAGTTGGCGGTAAAGGTGGTGGCCGACCTGATTTAGCGCAAGCCGGCGGCGCAGATCCAACCAAGTTAGATAGTGCACTTCGTGCAGCGAAAACGAAGTTGGAAGCATTATTGCGATAGATAGCGCGATGATACGGTTAGTTTGGATGATGTGCGGGTGTACTGACAGCTGTTCCTTGTTAGAATGTCCGTGCTTATTCGGGTTTCGGTGAATAAGTACGCAATAAGGTAGTGATTGTTATAACAATTGTGATATATTCATTGAGGCGAAAAATAACAGGCTGATGGTGCGGGAATGATCTATACTGAACCGCATGGGACACAGAAGTAGGGAAGGAGTAGGCTAATGTTGATCTTAACCCGCAGAGTGGGTGAGACCTTAATGATAGGCGATGAGGTCACAGTCACTGTATTGGGTGTAAAAGGGAATCAGGTGCGTATCGGGGTAAATGCACCTAAAGATGTCTCTGTTCACCGTGAAGAAATTTATATGCGTATTCAAGCTGAGCACCAAGACAGCGAGAAACCAGAAGACAAAGAATGATTTTGCAAAAAAGCTGACCCAATGAGGTCGGCTTTTTTGATCGAAACGTATGTTCAGTGAAATAACGGATTCAGGTTATTTATCTCAAAATGGACGGTTGTGCCTGAATTTTGTCCGAGATGTTTAAAATTCCCACAAACAAACACCAATTTCCAAAAAATCGTTTGACATATTTTTCAAGGTCGCTAGAATTCATCGCCACAAGTAAGCGGTGAGGTGGCCGAGAGGCTGAAGGCGCTCCCCTGCTAAGGGAGTATAGGGTTTGTAGCTCTATCGAGGGTTCGAATCCCTCCCTCACCGCCATTTGTCAACAACGCACTCGTAGCTCAATTGGATAGAGTACTCGGCTACGAACCGAGCGGTTGGAGGTTCGAGTCCTCCCGAGTGCGCCATTTGTTGACAATAAGACCTAATACACGCACTCGTAGCTCAATTGGATAGAGT
>NZ_JBLWWR010000007.1:0-123488 GCF_048267825.1 Pseudidiomarina sp. | reverse complement strand
TCAGCAACCGCCTGACTGATTTGAGTCAGAACAGCAACAAGCACCAGTATTAAAAATCCGAGTCTAAGCATCATTACCTACAGTTCTAAATAAGCAGCTTAACGGTACATTAATTAAAAATAGTTCTCAACTAGTGGCGATTCACACAAATACTTCTGCTGTATACCTATGCACGAATCAAGAGCTTCAGGTAGAAGCGCGAGAAGAAGGTTTTGATTTTATATTTGGTACCGATGTGGCAAATAATGAATTGAGTTTTTTATTCGAGTCAAAATTCGAGCCTTACCAAGAATATTCAAGGACAGACATTAAAGGAATTGATCTCGTACTAAAACTCGGTGACTCATTTATTCGAGCCTTGGAAGTTAAGCTTACAGTTATTCCGGACAATACCACTGCAAACGACAGAGAGTCTGACTGGGGTACCGAGTTGGTGATTAGACCTGCAAGTACTTCTTACGCCGCGCTAGGTATTTTTGATTCGATAAAACCATTTAGAGCGAGACTAAAGGAAATCTTAGAGCCTACCTGTTCGACAATTCAACATTGGGATAATACTGTTGAAATGTTGAGTAAAAGGGAGGAAATCATTGGGTGTTTAAATAAAATATTTACAGAGTTTAAAGACTACCAAAAACCTTTTTTATTACATCCAATATGGAAGACATTGGGTAAGTCACCGATTATTGATAAGGGTAATGCATATGATATTTTTGTTTGGAGCGACTTTGCTATTTGCCGTACCTTTATTGATTGCGCATCAAGAGAGCGAGATGTGGGGAAAGTTACAAGGCTTTATAGATCAACGCTAAGGCTTGCAAGGATTCTTTACGAACTAACACAAACAGATAAGGTAAATATTCATAATATTTATACTCAAATGGCTTTCAACCTGCAGACTGACAAAGAATTTGCTCTGAATGGTAAAATGACTCGTAGATTTATGAATCATCCTCGACGTTATAATCCAATTATGAAATTATCTAGCATCACAAATGTGATTATGAATGGCGGGCACAAAGAGTTAAGTCCAGAACGTCGTTTTGATCAAAGCTTGTATTATACAGCACAGGAATTATTTAAAGACGATGCTTAAAATTGAATATTGTTGTTTATGCTTAAGAGAAAACGACAGAATTTGCTTCCTAAATTGATTAAGAGCAAGAATGTTGTGCGAAGGTCATGAAACTTGGAGGCAAAACCTTAACAAGTCACAATTTTGGCACAGAATCGGCACAAAAGCCTCAAAGTTAGTACTTGCTATCAATGTCAGGCTATAGAATTATGGCGCACCCGACAGGAGTCGAACCTGTGACCTCTGCCTCCGGAGGGCAGCGCTCTATCCAGCTGAGCTACGGGTGCTAATTGGGAAAGTGCTTATGAATAAGCAGGCGGGGATTCTAGGTAAAATCGCGCTCATTGTCTAGTGCAAACGGCCCTAGTGTTGCGATTAAGCGAAGCGGAATTGATTGCGACCGCTGGATTTGGCTTCGTAAAGTGCAGAATCCGCATCATTGAGAAGCTCGCTTAAATCGCGCTGGCTAGAGGTGGTGACAATGCCGCCAACGCTCACGGTTAAATCAATACGTTCACCCTCAAACTCAAAGGCTTGCTGCGCCACGCGTTCAACGAGTCTGCTGCTCACTTGTTCGGCTTGCATGCGGTCTACATCGGCCAAGGCAATTGCAAACTCTTCACCACCAATGCGTGCGGCAATATCATGCTCGCGCATGTGCTTGCGAATAATACGGGCTACATCGCGCAAACAAGCGTCACCTGCGGCGTGGCCGTAGCGGTCGTTGATTGACTTAAACCTGTCTAAATCAAGCATAAGTAGGCAGGAAGGCCGCGCTTGCGCCTGGTTTTTAACTAATAATTCACTGCCTAATTCGAAGAACCCACGGCGGTTAAACAGTTGCGTGAGTTCGTCAATGTTAACCACTTCAAGTAGCCGGCGCTCGTTCAGGGAAAATACGAATACTGGGAACAATACTGTGGTCGCGGTGGTAAGCAGCAGGTGTGCAATTAATAGCACCGTAATGAGCTGCTCACTGCTGATAACCAGCGACGCCTTTGACTCAATCGCAACGACAACGGCTGTGGTCGACAATAAAACGCCGTGAACGAAGAATAAAATCGACAAGGCTCGGCGGGTAAATTTAGGGGTTGGCTTAATGGTTTGAACGTAGGCACCGGAATAGATGTACAACGCGGCGCAAATTGATGCGGTTAGCACTTGCGCCTGCAATGGAGATTGGTACAGAAAATATAACGACACCGCGCTGATGAGCATGATGCGCGCTGTCCAGCGGCTTGATACCGGGCGCTGCAGTTGATATTGGCGTAGGCCATGCAAAGCTAGTAAGGGCACCAGAATAATGAGCAAGTCAGCAACAAAAATCGTCAACCAAGGCGCATCCAAAGAAACCCGAAGCCCTGCCAAAATATTTGCTATAGCGAAAATGAAGCACGCGATGCCCCAGGTACGAAAGCTTTTCTGTGATTTTAAAGCATTGAAGATAACAAACATGGCTGCGCCCAACAGTAGGTTGAGCAGAATGGTCGTCATGATCACAGTTGGCAGATGAATGTACATATGTTGCTCGGCCGTGCCTCTTGTCAGCAATCTAAATCGTTTAGCGCGATAGCCTTGATACCGTTGTCACGCAAACCTAAATAAAGCAGTTCGCGATCGCCATCGGATACAAGCATGAGACTACGCACGCCACCACGCGACGTTTCATGCGAGAAGTCATGCTTTAACCATGTTTGGCCATTATCGATACTGCACTCAATGATCAGAGGCTGTTCGGCGCTTAACTTATCGTAACCCGCTGTGTATAAAATACCCGCATCCGTGCTAACAATATCCCGGTAAAATCGGTAGTCAACATCCCCCATGGGTGTGCTCCAGGTTTCACCATAGTCGTTGCTTAGCACAATGCCACCCTCACCACCGAGAATGACTGTTGAAGTATCTAAGGGGTGAATCAGTCCATCTACATACGTTGAAGGGCGGGGTAATAGGTCATGCCATTCGGTGATATTTTGAGTTGTTTGGTCATACCGACCGAAATAGCCGTTTTCAACAGGACCCTGCCCACCAAACCAAACGCTTTGATTCACGTCATCAATAAGTAGCAGGTGTAGACCAGCGGCAAACCCGTCCCAGCTGCCTGTTAGAAGTTGCCAATTTTCGGCGGCTGGGCTTGCCACAGCAAGTGACGCGTTACCCACCGCATAAACCTGATCGGTGCGGTGGTCATAGGCGAGGTTGAATATTCTAGTGTTAAACTCGCGGCCAAAATTGTGAGTTATCGGCTCCCACGTAGCGCCACTGTCCTGACTCCTAAATAGCAGGTACGGCTCGCTTGCATCACCGCTTGTTGGTTCAGTAGCCATCAAATAGTGGCCTTCACTCAGCACAATAATGCCAGTTACCGCGGTGGTGGTGGGCGAGCGTAACTGCCAATCAGCGCTGGTATCTGCGCGCCAATACACACCTGCGGTAGTTCCCGCTATTTGGGCGCTACCGTCTTGTCGGATATATTCGACGGTATAATCACCGCTTAGCACGGTTTCTAATTTATTTGATACGGGCGGTTCGCCGCCATCGGGTGGGTTACTATCGGACGACCCGCCGCCACACCCACTTAACAACAATACAGCCACCGCAATTCCAATTTGCATGAGTTTGAACATTGTTAAATCTTCCGGTTCGCATTAAATAATCACTGCACGTATCAACAAACCCACTAAAGTCACGCACAGCACGCCGGCGGCCCACAATCCGACAAACCATAGCCAACGTCGCCATGTCGAATTACTCATGATAGCCACTATTTTCACTCACTTTGCCACGAAATACCCAGTAGGTGTAGCCCGTATAAGCGAAAATTATTGGTAAGAGAATAACCGCACCAACCAGCAAGAATACCAAACTGTTGTCAGGCGCAGCCGCTTCCCAAATGGTGATTTCAAAGGGAATAAGGTACGGGAAAATGCTGGCGCCAAAGCCTACGAATGCAATCAAGAACACACCCAACGCCCACAAATAAGGCCGGCCTTCTTGTTGTTTTGTGAGTGAGGTGAGTAAACCGCCACCGACAATAGCTAGCACAAAAGGAACCAACCACAATGCCGCTGAACCCGGCCAGGTTAACCAGCGCTCGGCAACGTTCTCGAACGACGAAACTAAATACACGCTGGCGGCTGCAATGGCCATGATCAGCAGAATTCCGCTGTTACGACCGTATTCGTATGCACGTTGTTGCAATGGGCCATCGGTTTTCATAACAAGCCAGGTTGCACCCAACAAGGCGTAACCGACACACACAGACAGGCCAGCAAAAACAGTAAAGGGACTCAGCCAGTCAAACCACCCGCCGGAATAGGCACGGTCGGTTACTTCAATACCTTGCAGCATGGCGCCAAGCATCACGCCTTGGCTAAAGGCTGCCACCATCGAACCAAGCATGAAGGCACGATCCCACCAGTGTTTGTTGGCTTTGCTTTTAAACCGAAACTCAAAGGCCACACCACGAAATATTAGCCCCAGCAGCATGGCGATTACTGGCATGTAGAGCGCCGGCATTAATACCGAATACGCCAATGGGAATACGGCGAGTAAGCCGCCACCGCCAAGTACTAACCAGGTTTCGTTGCCATCCCAGACGGGCGCAACACTATTCACCATACGGTCGCGGTACGCTTCTTCTCTAATCCATGGAAACAGTATGCCCATACCGAGATCGAAGCCGTCTAAGGCGACATAAGCAAATACCGAAACGGCAATAAGAATTGCCCAAATTAATGCGTAGTCCATACCTTAACCCTCCTCGTGATAAAGGCGCTCTGCGGCCATTGGCACGCGGGCGTAGTCTGGAATGTGAGTTGATTCCGGGCTGCCGGCCATTTTTCGCAGCATATAAACGGTGCCAGCGCCGAACACTAAAAAGTAAACCACAATAAACGCGACTAAACTGGAACCTACACCTACTGCATCAATCGGTGATGCGGCGTCACTGGTTCGTAACAGCCCATGAATCACCCAAGGTTGCCGACCCACTTCAGTGACAACCCAGCCAGCTATAACGGCAACGAAACCAAGGGGACCCATCAGCACTGCGGCGCGATGCAACATCGGCCTATCGTAAAGCTGCTTGCGCAGTCGCAAATAGCCCGACCAAAGCCCAATCAGCACCATCAGCAAGCCGATGCCAACCATAATACGAAACGACCAAAACACGATGGGCACAGGCGGCCACTCGTCACGCGGAAAAGCATCTAAGCCTGTGACTGTAGCGTTCACATCGTGTTTTAAAATGAAACTGGCTAAGCCTGGAATTTTTATGGCGTAGTCCACTTTAGCTTCTTCTTCGTTTGGCCAGCCGAATAAGTACAGCGGTGCTTGAGCTTCAGACTTAAAGTGCCCCTCCATAGCGGCAACTTTCGCAGGCTGGTGTTCTTGTGTGTTTAAGCCATGTAAGTCACCCACAAACACTTGTAACGGCGCCACAATTAACGCCATCCACATTGCCATAGAAAACATTTTTCGCGCCGCTTGTGAGCTCTTATCTTTCAGTAAGTGCCAAGCACCCACCGCACCCACCACAAATGCCGTTGTTAAGTAAGCGGCCAGGAGCATGTGCGCAAGCCGGTATGGGAAAGATGGGTTGAAGATGGCTTCCATCCAGCTGGTAACGACATATTGGCCTTGCTCATTCATGGCAAAGCCCGCTGGTGTTTGCATCCAACTGTTCACGGATAAAATCCAAAAGGCGCTGATGGCGGTGCCCACTGCAACCATTAAGGTTGCAAAGTAATGTAAGCGCTCACCAACTTTGTTCATACCGAACAGCATGACACCAAGGAAACCAGCTTCTAAAAAGAACGCTGTTAGTACCTCATAACCCATGAGTGGGCCAATAACAGGGCCGGCTTTATCTGAAAACACGGACCAGTTGGTACCAAACTGATAGCTCATAACAATGCCAGACACCACGCCCATACCGAACGCCACGGCAAATATTTTCAGCCAGTAACGATAAAGCTTTTGATACACTGGGTTACGGGTTTTTAGGAACAACCCTTCAAGCACCGCAAGGTAACTGGCTAAACCGATGGTGAATGCCGGGAAGATAATATGAAACGCGATGGTGAAGGCAAACTGAAAACGTGCCAATAGTATCGCGTCGGCTTGAGAGAACCACGTTTCGAACATGACGAACCTCGTAGCAGTAATTTTTTACAGTATAGGTCGTTTTGATCAGTATTTTGGGTAAATTACCCGGTTTCTTTAAGACCATTTCTAATAGTGCCCATACAAAAAGTATGGCAATGAGATTAAACCATGTTGATGACACTTTTTGTTGCCGCATTTCTATCGGCAACTTTATTGCCCGGTTCGTCTGAGGTATTGCTGGTTACATTGCAATTGCAGGGCCACGATATGCTGGCGCTATGGGCTGTGGCAACGTTGGGTAACACGCTGGGTTCGTGCGTGAACTATGCGCTGGGGCGTTACGCATTGCATTGGCAAAACCGCCGCTGGTTTCCCGTGTCTGTGGCGCAACTTGAAAAAGGCCAGCGCTGGTTTAGCCGCTACGGAAAGTGGAGCTTGTTACTGGCGTGGATGCCGGTGGTGGGCGATCCGATTACACTGTTGGCTGGCATCATGCGGCTTCACGTTGGCGTATTTTTAATACTAACAACACTCGGTAAAGCCGCTCGTTATGCGCTTATTTTAGGGTTATTGCGCGGGTTCAGCTGAGGGCTCAGCGTAGGCCTGGCGAATTTCCTGAAAGCGGGCATCAATGGCTTCTCGGCTTAACCATTTACCGGCAACCATGACGCCGTGATGAGAGCGAATAACCTCAGGGTTGGTCAGTGGGTTAGCGCCAAGCAACAGAAAGTCGGCGCGCTGCCCCTCGGCAATTCTGCCAAAACTGTCGCGGTCTGCGAAATAGTCACCCGCCGCCACAGTGGCGCTATGTAAAATGCCCGCCACCGGAATACCCGCATCACGCAGCATGCGAATTTCATGCAACGCAGAAAAGCCTGGCACACTAAACAGTTGCGGTGCGTCGGTGCCAAATATAATCGGCACACCGCCATCAAAGAGTGCTTTCACAAGGCGTTGTCGGTTGTCTTGCTGCACCGCAGCGTTGGTTGCATTGAAGTAACCTAACGTCGGCTCATTAAGGTATCCCAACCAACCGTCGCGCACGCTCTGTGGCACGTAGACAAGTTCAGGATAAGCGCGCAAAGCATCCGCATCGGAGGCACCAATAATGGTGGCCCAAAGCGCTTGCGTGGGTACCACAGCAACCTTGTGGCGCAACGACAATTCCACTAAATAATCCAGTTCGTAGCGTGACGCTGTGCGATCCGTTGCATCAATGGCTTCAAGGTAGCCGTCAAGGTGATCAATGGTGCGCTGTCCTGCTGCCAAAGCGGCCTCAAGGCCAACGTCGCTGGGTACGTGGCCACCAAAGTCCATGTTCGCAGTGTTGGCGGTTGTTGCCATAGCTTGGTATTCGGCCAAGGTGAGGCCCGGATGTACTTTGAGTAAGTCCCAGCCTTCGCCGCGTTGATCGATAACCCGTTGCGTCGCTTGCTCGGGTGACTCAATGCTATTGCCGTTAAAGCTTGGTCCGGCTAAATAAAGTGTAGGGCCAATACGTTTGCCGTCGGCAATATCTTGTTTGAGTTGCAGTTGATGCGGGTAACCCAGCATGCCGCGTACTGTTGTTACGCCATTGGCTGCATACAAAAACAGTACATCATCTAAATACCGATCAGGAAACTGGCCCAAACCATTAGCTGGAGGCACATGCCCATGCATTTCGGCCATGCCTGCCATGATGTATTTATTGCTGCCATCAACATGCACATAATCTGCGGGCACGGTAATCGCCGCAGTATCCGCAACCGCAGTAATACGGTCACCAGCCACTACCACCGTTTGCCCAGTGGTAATTTCGGCATCGTTTTTGGTTAGCTGCACGACATTCACGTTATGAAATGCGTAACCTTTGGGTGGCGCAGCATTTGCTGGTTCAGCATTTGCCGTATTTTCGGTGCGTGGGCCGCAGCCAGTGGCGACCAATGCAGCAAGAACAATCGATATTAGTTTGTACATAACGAAACCCTATGAACGAATATTTCCCAATTGTAGTTTAATTTTGAGCCAGGCGTCGGGTTGTTTATCGCGCAAACTGACGTCCTAGTCGGATTAACTCACGCACGACCGTAAAAATGATTTAGGCTAGGTAGTAACAAATTCAGAACAGCAGAAAAACGATAAAAGGTATAAAACATGCGACATTTGCTTATTCCCGCACTTATTGGTGTGTCGGCAGTAGCCTTGCAATTTGCCTCAGCGCCTGCGGTGGCTGTTGAAAAAACGACCCTACAGGCCGAAGATATTTTCGCGCTTGAGTGGGCGAACGACGTACAGATTTCTCCAGACGGCCGGTACGTGGTTTATGTGCGTCATGGTTTTGACATCATGAAGGACAATACGCACCGCAGCTTATGGTTGGTGGACACTAAAACTGGCAGCCATACCCCGTTGTTTGATGACCAACACAGTTATGGCAATCCAACCTGGTCACCAGATGGTTCGCGTTTAGCTTTTAGCTCAAACCGTGATGGGCGCAATCAAATTCACGTGTACCATTTAGCGACTAAAACCTCGAGTGCAATCACTGAGGTGACGGAAAGCCCACGTCAGTTCTCGTGGTCAAATGATGGCAAGCAACTGGCATTTTTAATGAATGTTGCGGCCGAGAAAACTGCGTACGCAAAAGCCGTCAAAAAGCCTAAAAAACCGAAAGATGCGAAATGGGCCAAGCCTGCTATCGTGGTAGAGCGCACTTACTATCAGCGTGATGGCGCTGGCGTATTGCCAGACAGCTACAGTCAGATTTTTGTTGTGCCGAGTGACGGCGGCTACGCCCGTCAACTTACCGAAGGCGCGTTTAGCCACAGCGGACCACTGGCTTGGGTTGAAAACGACAGTGCATTGGTATTTAGCGCTAATCGAAACACCGATTGGGAATACCAGGTAAATGAATCTGACTTGTGGAAAGTTGCTGTGCAAACCAGCGAACTGAAACAAGTGACAGATTTACCGGGCCGTGAATATGCACCGGTAACATCGCCTGACGGCAAACAATTGGCATTCTTGCATCGTGGCAATGCAGCCATTCCTTATCACAACTCTAAGCTTCGTATTATGCAGTTGGGTAACCAAAAGCAACGCGAACTGCTGAGCGACTTCGACCGTTCTGTCGGCAGCCCAATGTGGTTAAGTAACGACAGCTTGAGCATTCAATATGCTGATCGCGGTCGCTACAAGTTGGCGGAAGTGACGTTAAACGGCAAAAAAACCGACTGGATAAATGATGTGGGTGGCGTATCGGTCAGTCGCCCGTATATGAGTGGCATGTACTCGGTTGCCCGTCAGGGTGGCAAAGTGGCCTACACTCAAGGCAGCAGCTACCGGCCGGCCGATGTCGCGGTGTTTGACGTACCGAAACGTGGTAATGCCAAAGTAAGTACCTTAACCGCATTAAATGACGACGTGCTGGGTCATCGTCAATTGGGTGAAGTGCATGAATTCACCTACACATCGAGCTTTGATGACACCGAAATTCACGGTTGGTACATCACGCCACCTAATTATGATCCGAACAAAAAATACCCGCTGTTATTAGAAATCCACGGTGGCCCACATTTAGCGTATGGCCCAATGTTTGCCGCAGAGCAACAGCGCTATGCAGCCGAAGGCTATATCGTGTTTTACAACAACTACCGTGGCAGTACCTCGTACGGTGCTGAGCATGCCTTAAAGCTTGATGGTTTCTATTCATCAGAGCGTGATCATGCTGACCACATGGCGGGTATTGATGTGTTGATTGATAAAGGCATGGTTGATGAAAACAACTTGTTTATTGCAGGTGGTTCAGCGGGCGGCATCGCCACAGCTTATGCCGTAGGTTTAACGGATCGCTTCAACGCGGCAGCTGCAACCAATCCGGTGATTAACTGGATTAGCAAAACACTCACCGCCGATAGCTACTTAGGGCAAATTCATAACCAGTTTCCAGCGAAGCCGTGGGAAGACTACGAGCACTACTGGAAGCGTTCGCCACTATCGATGGCGGGTAACGTGAAAACTCCGGTGATGTTATTTAGTGGTGAAAACGACCGCCGCGTGCCAATGTCTGAAATTGAGCAATTCTATCAAGCACTGCAACTGCAAAAAGTGGATACCGCCATGGTGCGCGTACCGGATGCATCGCATGGTGTAACGGCACGGCCGTCGAATATGATTGCAAAAATTGAGCACACCTTGGCGTGGTTCAAGCTTTACCACAAAGAGGCCAATAGCAATTAAGAACTAAGAAACACTGGTTGCGGCAAGATAATTATTGATATCATGCCGCAACTTTAGTGTGTTTCTAACGGTAGGTTTTAACCATGGAAAGAATTCTAGAAAATTTGATGTACAGCTTGCGCTGGTTGCTCGCGCCTATTTATCTGGGCTTGAGTTTGGCTGTGTTGTTGCTGGGGATTAAGTTTTTCCAAGAAATTTACCATGTCTTTCCTGAAATTTTATCGATTAAAGAAGTCGACTTAATTCTCTTAACCTTAACGCTCATCGACATTGCGTTAGTGGGTGGCCTGTTGGTTATGGTCATGTTGAGCGGTTATGAAAACTTCGTGTCCACATTAAACATTAATAACGACACCGAGAAACTTGCTTGGTTAGGTAAAATTGATTCGGGTGGTTTAAAGAATAAAGTTGCCGCTTCAATCGTAGCAATATCCTCAATTCATCTACTGAAAGTGTTCATGAATGCCGAAAATTTGGATGAAACGCGAATTAAGTGGTACGTGATTATGCATCTAACTTTTGTTGGGTCAGCGTTCGCGATGGGTTATCTCGATAAAGTGACGCGCAAAGCCAAAGACGACTAAGTGGTAACCCGTGGTACGCGCGCCGTAATACTGGCTAGCAGGTCATAGCTAATGGTTCCCGCGTGCTCGGCAACCCGCGCAACACTTAGGTTAGGCCCCCAAAGCTCAACGTCATCGCCAATAGCAACCGTGTTCAGGTCCGTCACATCCACGGTGATCATGTCCATCGAAACGGTGCCAGCTAAAGGCGCCTCTTGGTCATTGATCATCACCGGTGTGCCATTGCGCGCGTGGCGCGGATAGCCGTCAGCGTAGCCGATAGCAACTGTTGCAATAAGGCTTGGCCGCTCTGCGGTCCATGTACCACCGTAGCCGACGGATTCACCTGCTTTAACCTCACGCAGCGCAATAATGGGCGCAACCAAGCGCATTGCAGCAATTAACGGCTCCGGCAAAGGTTTTGGGTTACCAACCGGGTTGTCACCGTAGAGCAAAATACCTGTACGTATCCAGTGGCCGTTATTCTGCGTCATGTCGATTGCAGAGCTGACCAAAGCCGCCGAGGTAGCAAGGCTTGTATCCAGATTGGACTCTGTTTGCGCACAAACTTCTTCAAAGAGTGCCAATTGGTGGTTATTTAACGGGTGAGTCTGGTTTTCGGCATTCGCGAAGTGCGACATCATGGTGACACTGCCAACTTGCGCGGATGCTTTGAGTTCATTATAAACCGACTGCACTTGGGCTTTTGGCCAACCAAGGCGGTGCATACCCGTATCGACTTTCAACCAAACCGATAATGGGCGTACCATGCGCGCTGTTAAAATAGCATCCAGCTGTTGCTGTTGGTGCACTACCGGTTGAAAATTGTAGTGAGCACAAACAGGCAATTCAGCTTCACTGAAGCAACCTTCAAGCAACACAATAGGATGCTGAAAACCAGCATTTCGAATGGTTATGGCTTCATCAATAAATGCGACAGCAAAGGCATCAACATGTGCACTGATAGCCTCGGCAACAGTCAATACACCATGCCCGTAGCCGTCTGCTTTTATCACGCCGAGCAGATGCGACTTGCCGGCCAGCTGACGTGCTACTTTTGCATTGTGGCTTAAAGCGTCGCGATTAATTTCAGCGCGAGTAGGGCGAAAGTGCACACCATTAGCCATAAAATCCGTTCCTTAAATCATAATGAGGCTGGTGACTATATAGAGCACCAAGGTAATTCCACCGGCCGTTAAGGCGTACGGCAACTGCGTGCGCACGTGTTCCAGCAAGTCACAACCTGACGCCAGCGCGGATACCGCTGTGGTGTCTGATATTGGTGAGCAATGGTCCCCAAATACGCCCCCGCCAAGCACCGCTGCAAGCAGTAACGGCGCCGGTAAATCCAGCGCGATAATCATTGGCGCCGCAATAGGGATCAATATTGCAAATGTGCCCCAAGAGGTACCGGTTGTAAACGAAATGAGCGCGCCCGCTAAGAATAACATGGGGGCAATCATAAATAGCGGCAAAAAGTCACCAACTAAGTTTGCCAAGAACACCCCAGTGCCAAGTTCACGTAAGCTGCTGCCAAGTGCTAATGACAATAATACGATACTCACCAACGGTAGCAACTCGCTCATGCCCTTAAAGCCAATATCAACCAATTGCTGGTGGCTTTTGCGCCGACTGATTAACAGCATAATGTAGGCCACAACACAGGCTAAAGCCGTGGCATACAGCACCGATTTTGAACCATCACCTTGGGTGATATCACCGCCGCCAGTGCCAAACATAAAGGCCACCATACCAAACACCATGACACTTAAGGGCACCAGCATGTAGCGGGCTTTGCTGTTGCTGGGCACGTGTTCTGGAATGTCTTGATGCGGTTGTGGTTTTTCTTCAACGGCGCGCATGGGCCCAAATACTTTGCCCGAAAAGGCCGTATAAAACACGATACTTAATGTAACAAGCGCGTAAAAATTAAAAGGTATGGTCGCCCACAGCGTACTCACAGATGAGCCCGGTAGGCCTTGTTGCTCAATCATCCCGAGTACGTAGGCACCCCAACCATTGAGCAAAATCAAAATGCAAATGGGGGCGCTGGTGCTATCAATAAGGTAAGCCAATCGAGCACGGCTCATGCCGAGCTTCTCAAACAGTCCGCGCGACAAGATACCGGCGGTGAGCACACTTAAATTCGATTCGATAAATACGAAAATGCCGGTGAACACCGTCATTAAGCTGGCGCTGCGTTTGGTTTTACCAAGCCCACGCGACAACAATGCTTCAACAGTAGCTGCAACGCCGCCAGACTCACGGATATAAGCCAGCAGTGCGCCAACCATTAAACTGAACACCAAAATGCGCGTGTTGCTCGCCGAGCCAAACACCGCAATGATACGCTCTATTGTCGCCACGAAGGTATAAATAAGGGGCTCGCCACCTTGCCATGTATGCAACAACTCGGAGGTAACAATGGCAAGCAGCAATGCAACAATGACTTCTTTACGCCAGAAAACCACCAAAATGGCAACGAGTGGCGGTAACACAGACATCCAACCCATAAGAATGGCCTTTTGTTGTTATTGTTTGAGATTAATTATGACATTAAGCAAGAAAATTCCCTAACCCTATTGCAATCCAAATGCGAATCGTTATCATTAGCGATATCAATTAGGCTAGCTTACTTTGGGGAGAACAAATGCGCCTTAAGCCATTAACTATTGCTGTCACCGCCGCTCTGATAACCGCATCACAGAGTGCCTTTGCGCAAGACACATCGACTGCAGTCGATGAAGTAATTCAAATATCAGCTACACGCACATCACAGCCTGCAAGCAGCATAGCTGCCACCGTAACCGTGATTGATGGTGAAGACATTCGTGAGCAGTTAGCAGTTGCAGACTCGTTATCAGACGTGCTTGGTAATTTAGTGCCTGCATTTTCGCCATCACGCCAAAAACTCACCAGCGCAGGTGAAACTTTACGTGGTCGCGAACCTTTGTATTTGATTGACGGCGTACCGCAATCCAATCCTTTACGAAACGGTTCGCGCGCAAGCTATACCATTGACCCACTGATGATTGAACGCGTTGAAATTATCCACGGTGCCAGCGCTATTCAGGGTATGGGTGCCAGCGGCGGTATTATCAATATTGTCACGAAATCAGCGGCCAGCGGTTCTGAACAAGAATTTGTTGCTGGGTTAACCACATCGCCCGAAGAAACTAGCGATGGCTTTAGTTACCGGGCCGGCTATTTAACCCGTCATGTATCGGGTGATTGGCAAGTTGTTGCTGGCGCCCAATTACGTAGCACGGGCATGTACGTTGACGGTAACGGTGACTTTATCGGTACTGATGTGACCCAAGGCGATACGCAAGACTCTGAAAGTTTCGACTTGTTCACCAAAGTTGGTTACACCATCAATAGCGAGCAGCACGTTGAATTGATGGTGAATCACTTCAATTTGCAAGGTAACGGCGATTTCTCTCCGGTTACCGGTAATCGTGCAGAAGGCATTGCCGCAATTTCTGTGAAGCAGCCAAGCGAAGGTGATCCTGCAGAAAACAAGGTAACTACGGCCACGTTAACCTACAAGAATAAATCGGTATTGGGTGCTGACATGAACTGGCAGGTGTTCCTGCAGGACTTCTCAGCATTGTATGGTGGCGGCCGCTATGCCACGTTCCAAGATCCAGCATATGGCGACGACATTTTCGACCAGTCGCGTAATGACTCCAATAAATTTGGTTCGCGTTTAACCATGAACTGGAGTGCACTAGCTGACCTGCCCGTTGATTTGAGCGCTGGTGTGGATTATTTGCGTGACACCACGTTCCAGGAGTTGGCTCAGACCAATCGCAATTGGGTACCAGAAACCACGTTTAATAACTGGGCGCCGTTTGCGCAATTGCGTTACCAACAAGACGGGTTAACTGTCAGTGGTGGGCTGCGTTATGAATACGGCAAACTTAAAGTTGACGACTTCACCACCCTTTATGCTTATAACAGCACCTTTGTTGAAGGTGGTGAGCCATCGTTCAATGAGCTTCTGCCAAACTTAGGTGTGGTTTATGCCTTTACTGATTCCATGCGTGCATTTGCGAGTTATTCTGAAGGTTTCAGCATGCCCGATGTCGGCCGTGTGTTGCGTGGTATCAATACACCTGACTTGCGTGTTGATAGCTTCTTAGATTTGCAGCCAGTAATTGCAGACAACCGTGAAGTGGGTATTGAGTATCGTGGCAAAGCGCTGCGTGCAAGTCTCAGTTACTTCAGCTCTGAGTCAGACTTGGGCGCACGTTTGCAGCCAAACGATGAAGGTATTTTCTCGGTTGCCCGTGAACGCACCGAAATTGATGGTATCGAGTTTTCTGCGAGCTATGCGCTGTCAAATAACACCAGCTTTGATCTGAACTACGCCGATACTGACGGCGAATACGACAGCAATGCCGATAATGTGGTTGATACCCAGCTTGGTGGTCGCAACATTGCGCCGCGCCGCATGAACTTTAGCTGGCAGCAGCAATGGACTGACATGGTCAATACACGCTTGCAACTCAACCATTTATTCGACCGAGATATTTATACCGGTGAACAAGCCATCAATAACTTTGAAGGCTACCAAACGGTTGATTTGCAAATGAACTACGATTCACCAGACTACGGGTTGTTTACCCTAGGCATCGAGAATCTGCTTGATGAATATTACCTGACCTATTATGCGCAAACTGCTGGTGCTGATCGCACCAACTTTGCTGGTCGTGGCCGCACAGTGAGCATCAATTGGTTCTATCAATTCTAACCAAGCTGCACCGCTGGTTCGGTTTATTTTTTGGTATCTGGCTCGTGCTCGTCGCTTTGACGGGCTCGCTGCTGTTATACAAAGTTGAGCTGTTGCAGTTAAGCTACCCACAATTGCGGTTGCAACAGTTACCGACTGAGCAAACTGCGGCACACGTATTTGACCGTTACCATGACGGCTATGCGTATATGCCGCGTGAGGCGAATCCGTGGCTTGAAGTGGTGCGCCCCGATGGCACTCGGCATTATTACAATGCTACCGGCGAGCGAATACTAGAGCGGCCCTATTTGAGCGATTTGGTTGGCATTATGGTGGAGTTTCATCACCACCTGCTGCTCAAAGATTTAGGTAAAGAGTTACTTGGCTACATCGGTATCGCCGGTTTAATCCTGCTTATAACCGGCATTCTGCGTTGGTGGCCACGGCATTGGTCGCGGCGCTTACTCACCATTCGTTGGTCGTGGCCATGGCAACGCGGCTTTGCGGCTACATTATTTCAGTTACATAAGGTTGTTGGCAGCGTACTGTTTGTGCCGGTACTGATTGGCATGATTACAGGGGTAGCCATTATGTATTCCGCTGCGGTCGGTTCCGCATTAACAGCGCTGGCGCCGCAGCAACAACCGCAACCTGTCACGGAGCAACAATGGCTTGAAGTGGCGCCTGCACAAAACTGGCAGCAGCGCTTCGCGCGGGCTAAGCAACTATTGCCTGACCATCAACCCCAGCTTATTTCGCTATCCAACTTAAGCTTAAGAATGACATTTCCGGACGAATGGCACCCAAATGGCCGTAGCTATGTGCAATTTAATGCCGAAACCGGCAGGGTACGCAGTGTTTACGACTTGCGCTACGACAGCAAAGGGTACCAAATAAGCCAAATGATTTTTCCCGTTCACGTGGCTGCTGTGGGCGGATTGCCGTGGCTTATGGCGGTGTTGTTAGGTGGTTTAGCATTAATTATTTTGCCAGTAAGTGGTATTTATTTCTGGTGCTGGCGTCATTATAAAAAACGCTGTAGGTTGTGATTGAGCTTGGCAGTTATGCCTATTCCAGCTCTAATTCAAGCTGCAATTGATCATCGGGGTCAGGTAGCGCCACGCTAATACCGATAAGCCGAATGCCGCGATGATTCCTGCGGTCCCAGGCCTCACGAACTAAGTGATAAAACAAACTTGGTGATGCCGTTTGCGTGGTTCGCGATACAGTGGTTTGCTGAAAATCGCTGAACTTCAATTTAACAGTTTGGCTTTTAATATGAGTTTGTTGCCAGCGTGCAACGCGCATTCGGCGTAGTAGCTGCGGTAGTAATACTTCATCAACAAATTGCTCAACTTGGCGCAGTTGACTGAAGTCACTGGGCAATGTTTCTTCCACGCCAACACTTTTTCGCACCCGTTCGGTCACGATTGGGCGAGGGTCGATACCTTGGCAGCGTTGATAGAGTAACCAACCTGATTTGTCGCCCAGCAACTCTTGCAAGCGTTCAATTGAAGCCTGCTGAATGTCGCGGCCTAAAAAGAACCCTGCATAATTGAGACGTTCTAAACTTTTCGGGCCAACGCCCGGAATGCGCTTAAGCTTTAACTGGGCCAAATAATCTAAGACGCGCTCTGGCGGCACCACAAATTGGCCGTCAGGTTTGTTTTCTTCGCTGGCGATTTTAGCCACCATTTTTTGATTCGAAATGCCTGCGGAAGCGGTTAAACCAAATGCCCGAAGCGCATGCCGAATACTTTCCATGGTTACGCTGGCACTGCCGTGGTACTTCGTGTTCTCGGTTAAATCCAAATAAAATTCATCAATGGAAGCCGGTTCAACCAAAGGCGTGGTTTCTTGCAGGATGCTGAGCACTTTTTTTGAAATGTCACGATAATAGCCGTGATCAGGCGTGACAAAATGAAGTTCCGGACACAGTCGGCGTGCATGTGCACCGCTCATTGCACTGCGCACACCGTATTGGCGGGCAAGGTAATTTGCGGTTGCGACAACCCCGCGTTCACCGCCACCACCCACAGCAAAGGGACGCTCGCGCAGGGCGGGGTCGCGTAAAACCTCGGCGCTGGCAAAAAAAGCATCGAGATCTAAAAGGGCTATTTTTCGCGTAGTATCAGACATAGCACAGAAGTGTTTAACCTTGGACGGAATCTGGCTATAATCGCAACAACTAACTGAGCAAGCAAGCTCAACAGCTTATACAGGAGTCCACTGTGAACGTACTGAAAGTAGTAAAATCTAGCCGTATATGGGTTGCTGCATTAGCATTGTCTATTGGTAGCGCAAGCGCCGCAATGCTGCCACAACAAAGCAACGACGACATAAAAGAACGTATTGCACCGGTTGCACAAGTACGTGTTGCTGGCGCAAATGCCTCGCAAAGTGGCGGTGACAGTGCAAGCGCCCGAGCGGGTGATGAGGTGTACAACAAGTTTTGTGCTGCGTGCCACACGTCGGGTGTGTTAGGTGCACCAAAAATCAATGATGCGGCCGATTGGGAAGAGCGTTTAGCACAGGGCATGGATACTGTATTGAAGCATGCTGTAGAAGGTTATAACGCAATGCCACCTAAAGGCACATGTAATGACTGTAGCGAAGAAGAAATTCAAGCTGCAATTGACTATATGGTCGCTGAAATATAACGAATTTTTCGTTACTATTCATAAGCTTTATATTGAAAAAACCGCTTCGGCGGTTTTTTTGTGCGCGTAATTTAAGCAAAATGCTTTTCTAAATCTTTTATGAAAGATATACTCGGGCGTTGAGTTTACTAAAAGTTTACATTGTCTTGTACTAAACAAGCTGTTCTAAAAGTACGCGAACATATTTTTTTAAATAATAAAAGCGCGAACACATTCACAATAATGCATCAGCCTACTGAGCTCGTTAAAAAGCAAAAAGAAATTGCGCGACTGCGCAAGGCAGTTGCACGTCTGCAAAAACTTGCTCTTAAATACCGCCAGTCTGAAGTAATCCAAAAAGCGTTGTTCAAAATCTCCGAACTGGCGTCGTCTGTAACCGATATGCAGCAATTTTATCAATCGGTGCATAACATCATTGGCGATTTAATGGTGGCGAAAAACTTCTTCATTTGTTTGTACGACCAAGCAGAAGATATGGTGAAGTTTGTCTACTTTGTTGATGAATATGACGACATTCCTTCACTTGAAGCAATACCAGCAGAGTTATTGGGTAAAGGCTTAACTGGGTACGTAATGCGTACCGGACAACCCTTTCTTTATGACGCCCAAGTATTTGAACGGCTGAAAAAAAGGGGGGAAATTCGTGACTTAGGTGCAGCACCAGTTGATTGGCTAGGGGTGCCACTGCATTCCGATAGCCGCGTTATCGGGGCCATGGTTGTTCAGAGTTATACCGAAGACGTACGCTACAGCGAAGCCGATAAAGAACTGTTCATGTTCGTTTCACAGCATATTGTTAACGCTTTGGAACGTGTGCGTCAGCGCGAGCTCATGCAGGCCGAAATTGAACATCAAACCGCAAAGTTGCGGCTTATTAATGATGACCTAAAGGTAGAAATTGCTGAGCGGGAGCGGGCGCAACAACTGAGCTCGGTGTTATTCGCAATTTCTGAGGTTACCAACACTTCAGACTCAATGCAGAGTTTCTATCAACAATTGCATCGTCACATTGGTCAGCTCATTAATAATGATAACTTCTTTGTCGCATTATTAGATGACGACAAAGAGTTTTTGGAATTTCCTTATTACGTTGATGCCTTCGACAACAATTTGCAGAAGAAAAGGCCAATTGCACGTGGCATGACGGAATACGTTATTCGTCATAAAAAGCCTGTATTCATTGATCGCTACACCTATGGTGGGCTGATTGAATCTGGCGAAGTGGAAGGTGCTACCAGTTATTATGGTACTCAGCCAACGCAATGGCTCGGCTCACCACTATTGGTTGACGATGAAGTCATCGGTGTGTTGTCCGTACAAACGTACAGCCAAGAAACCACCTACAAACAAGATGACCTGGAACTACTCAACTTCGTTTCCCAGCACGTGGCCGTTGCAATTGAACGCCGCCGCAACGCGGATGAAGTGCGACGCGTCAACGCATATCTCGAGCGCAAAGTTGCCGAGCGCACGGAAGAATTGGTTAGTGAGATTGAACGTCGTAAAAAGGTTGAAGAAAAATTATTCTATGACGCGCACCATGACGCGCTGACCGGATTACCGAACCGCTCAATGTTTACTGAGCGCCTGCAGCAAACCCTAAAACATAAACGCCGTTATCCGCACCATAACTTTGCGGTGTTGTTTGTTGATCTCGACCGTTTCAAAGACATCAACGACACCCTTGGGCATTCAGCTGGCGATGAGTTTTTGCTAGAAGCCAGCCGTCGTATTGGCGAATGCATTCGCGATAACGACACCATAGCGCGGTTGGGCGGTGACGAATTTGTTATTTTACTCGACATGATTCGTCATGTTGATGACGCCTGCGATATTGCATCACGCATTATTGAACAAATGAAGCAGCCGTTTGTGTTCGGTGAAAGTGAACATTACTCTGGCGCCAGTGTCGGTATCGCAGAGTGCAAATCACGTAATGACTCAGCTGAACGCCTGTTGCGTGATGCTGATGCCGCCATGTATCAGGCAAAGAGCATGGGCCGTGGCCGCTATGTGGTGTTCGATGAAAGTATTCACAAAGACTTGGTCGCGTCATTAAACCGCGAGACCGAACTGCGACATGCACAGTTTGACCAGGATTTTATTCTGCAGAAGTTCGATGTGCATGAACTGGGCAAAAACAAACCCATCGCGCAAGAACTGTTATTGCGTTGGCAACGTGACGATGCTTTATTGCCCGCAGATCGGTTCTTGGCCATTGCTGAAAAAACCGGCATGACCATGGCACTTGATCAATGGATGCTGACTCGTTGCTGCGAGTTGCTCGCCAACGACGAAAATGCATTGCCGGTGTATGTGGCCGTTTCCGCCAAGCATTTGTTTAAGTTGGCTGCGGTGAAAGCCTTGCAGGAAATTATTACCAAATCAGGCGTTGCACCAGAGCGCCTGATTCTTGAATTCAGCGAAACCGAGCTCAACGACAACTCCAAGCGCCAACTGAGCTGCTTGCGGCAGTTTGCTGATTTTGGTGTAGGCCTAGCACTGAATGAGTTTGGCCGCAGTGCCGGGGCGCTGCAATATATACTCAACTACCCATTCACGCATGTGAAATTAGACCCGCGCTTTGTGGCCGATATTGCCACCAGCCAGCGCGCGCAAACCATGGTGCGAAATGTGGTGCATTTGTGCCGCGATCTTGGCATCGAAATATCAGCGGCCGGTATCGATACGCTGGATCAACAAAAAGCGTTGGTACATAACGGGGTCAATGTCGGGCAGGGTATTCTGTTTGGAGAACCCGAACAGGTAAAGTCACTATTGCAGGCACAACCGGCGCACATGCAGTCGGCCGGAACAGCGTAACCTCTTCTTAATCTTCCATTGCTTTACGTAGCAGTTCAAGGCCACTGGCACGGGCGCTTTCACGTGCAGCTTCATTGGCCG
Organism: Pseudidiomarina sp.; assembly: GCF_048267825.1. Taxonomy (NCBI): domain Bacteria; kingdom Pseudomonadati; phylum Pseudomonadota; class Gammaproteobacteria; order Alteromonadales; family Idiomarinaceae; genus Pseudidiomarina; species Pseudidiomarina sp. The sequence goes on along the minus strand of NZ_JBLWWR010000007.1, from coordinate 102,221 downwards.
CAGCTTGCTCTTCCCACTCGAGATCATCTTGCGGTAACTCATACAGAAAACGGCTGGGTTCGGGCCGTATAACGTCACCATATTGGCGCCGTTCTCGTGCCATCGTGAATATTAACGACTGTTGCGCGCGGGTAATACCGACGTATGCCAAGCGGCGTTCTTCTTCAACCATACCTTCATCAATGCTCGATTGGTGCGGCAGTAAACCTTCTTCCATGCCCACCATAAACACGTGGGGAAATTCCAGTCCTTTAGAGGCGTGCAAGGTCATTAGCTGCACTTGGTCGCCTTGTTCTTCTTCTTCATTGCGCGACAGCATGTCACGCAAACACAGCTTGGCAACGGCTTGTTCAAGCGTCAGTGGCTCAGCGTCGTCGTCACCTTTGAGCATTTCAGTTATCCAGCGCATCAACTCATTGACGTTTTTCCAACGCATTTCGGCCGCACTCACACTGGGGCTGCTTTCATACAGCCATTCTTCGTAGCCAATCAACTTGAGTAAGTCGAATAAAGCTGAAGCCGCATCGGCGCCATGGTCGCACCGGCGTGCCGCGCGCTTCATAAAGTCGACAAAGTACTGCACCGATTGGTATTCGCGTGCGCCCAAGCGTGTTTTTAAGGCTTGGTGGTCAGCCGCTTCATACAAGCCAACGTGCAACTCATGGGCAAGATCACCAATGCGCTCTACCGTGTGCGGGCCGATGCCGCGTTTGGGGGTGTTGATGATACGAATAAAAGCCGTGTCGTCGCTTGGATTCACCAATAACCGTAAATACGCCATGATGTCTTTAATTTCAGCGCGCGCAAAAAAGCTTTGTCCGCCGGTCATGCGGTATGGAATACGGTTGCTGATCAATGCCTTTTCGAACACACGGGCTTGGTGGTTGCCACGATACAGCAGCGCAAATTGATGGTACGGAGTACGCTCTAAAAAGCGGCGACGTACAATTTCCGCAATCACACGTTCAGCCTCGTGTTCTTCATTGCGGCCATAGATGACGCGCAGTGGTACACCGTATTCCATTTCAGAAAATAGCTTTTTATCGAATACGTGCGGATTGTTCTCAATCAAAATATTGGCCGCCTTCAGAATACGGCCGTGCGAGCGGTAATTTTGTTCAAGCTTGATCACTTTCAGCTTCGGAAAGTCTTTTTGCAGCAACGCCAAATTCTGTGGCTGGGCGCCCCGCCAAGAATAAATCGACTGGTCGTCGTCACCCACCACAGTGAAATTAGCCCGCTCACCCACCAGCAACCGAACTAACTCATATTGGCTGGTGTTGGTGTCTTGGTATTCGTCAACCAGCAGATAATGAAACTTGTTTTGCCAGCGCGTTCGCGACTGCTCATCCGTTTTCAGCAACAAGGTTGGCAATAGAATCAAATCATCAAAATCTATCGCATTGCAGGCTTTCATATTTTGCTGATAGCGCCGATAAAACTCAGCAAACATTTGGTCGTCTGGCTGTTGCGCTTGGGCAAGTGCTTGCTCAGGGCTGAGCATGGCATTCTTCCAGTTACTGATTTGGCTTTGCAGTAGCTTTAATAGGGTTTTGTCGCCATCAAGTTCGGGTTCGGTCAGCGCCTTTAGCAACGCAAACGAATCTTGGTCGTCAAATAGCGAAAAGCCCGGCTTCATGTTCAATTTCGTGACTTCTTTACGAATAATCGTCAACCCAAGTGTGTGGAAGGTTGATACCGTGAGGCCGCGCGTATATTGACGGCCAAGCGTTTGCCCAACCCGTTCCTTCATTTCGCGCGCTGCTTTATTGGTAAAGGTTACCGCAGCGATATGTCGCGCTGGGTAACCGCAGCGCTGAATCAGGTGGGCAATTTTTTCGGTAATTACGCGTGTTTTACCACTGCCTGCGCCGGCCAGCACAAGCACTGGCCCTTCAATTGCTTTCACAGCTTCTTGTTGGCGCGGATTGAGTAACATGAAATTGAATGACCTTTCGCAATGAAGCGTTTAAATAAAATGGAGCCCTTAAACTTGGCCGCAGATTTTACCGTAAAGTCCTGCTAAGCTAAAAGGTAATTAAAACTTATCTTAAAATCAGTGATGGATGTAAAAATGGACGCCAAAAAAATTGAAGACATCGCCCGCCAGATTAATGACAGCATTCCAGCGGGTGTCAAAGACTTCGCTGGCAATCTTGAGCAGCGCATCAAAACCGTTTTGCAGCAACAGCTTGGTAAGCTCGATGTAGTAAGCCGCGAAGAACTCGATGTGCAACATCAGCTCTTGTTGCGCTTACGTCAGCGTGTCGATCAACTCGAGCAAGAACTCGCAGCAATGAAGCGTGATCAAGACAGTTAAGCACTAAGTATTGGGTTTACACTGCGCCCAAGTTGCTGCTGTTGAAACGTTTTGTGGCGCTGGCAATGCCGCTTTCGCCGCAGCCACGCGGGCCCGATACCTGTCGAGCTCAAGTTCATTACGCAGAATCTGATTCACATCGCGATTAATAAAATAAGCGATACTGCCAATGTTATACAACGGTGAGTACTTTTCTTCACGGACCAACGCGGTGGCATTGCCGTTCAGTTGATTGAGGCAGCAGTCATTTAAGCGGTTCACCAAAGTGCGCGTAATTGAATCGGGCACCTTCATATTGTCGGGGTCACTTGCGTAACGCCGCAGTCCCTCAATTTGCTCATAAGTTTCAGCAGTAATTTCAATAGCTTGCTTAATTAGTTGTGCAGACTCATGGGCAAGCTCAATATTCAGAGCCGACAAAATAGCGCGGCTGGCTGCAGCCTCGGCAACACTAAATGCATCGTCGGTTCGGTTTAACTCACGCCACTGCTCATTCAAATAGCGCAATTCTGCCGTATCAATCGGCTGCTGTGGCAATGCGGCTAAGCGTTGGGCAAAATTGCAGACGCGCGCATCGCTCAGCGGTGCGGCCACGCTTTCAGAGACCGTCTCAATACCTTGCGGTGTCGTTTTGTCGCAGCCAGTTAACGTAAACAGCAGAACAAATCCCATAAGCACAGTTAGAATTGGTCGGCGTGGGCTAAAATTTTTTGACACAAACAAGCTCCTCAAAATGTACACCGAGTGTAACACTTGCTTTGCGGTAAATGCAGCGGCATAACTAGAAATAATCGCACACAGCCCGTACTATGAACGCATCACTGATGGTGCAAGGAGAATGTAGATGGCGCAATGGATAACGGGTGAAGTTGTCGAAAATTATGCTTGGAATCAGGAGCTATTCAGTTTGCGCGTGCGCACCCAACCGTTTGAATTCATTGCGGGGCAATTTGTTCGGCTTGGTCTTCAGCATGACGGCGGGCGCATACAACGCGCTTATTCGTTGGTGAATGGGCCCGATGACGGGGTGTTAGACTTCCTCGTGAATCGGGTTCACGGTGGCTTGTTTTCGCCTATGTTGCACGACTTACGCGCCGGGCAATCGATAGAAGTGTCGCAACCACCCAGTGGCTTTTTCACCCTCAACGAAGTGCCCGACGGCGACAGCCTGTGGCTTATTTCAACGGGTACCGGCATTGGCCCTTACCTGTCGATGTTAAGTACAGATATTCCCTGGCAGCGCTTTAAACGGATACACCTAATTCATGCCGTACGATTCGCTGCAGACCTTGCCTACAGCGCTAAAATTCTCGAGTGGGTTAAAGCGCACCCTGGTCAACTGACTTACCAACCGGTTGTCAGCCGCGAAGATCATGCGGGTGCATTGCGTGGTCGTATTCCTGCCCTGATTAAGTCTGGCGACCTACAGCGCGCCGTTGGGGATGTGCTCGACGAACGGGCACAGGTTATGTTGTGCGGCAATCCAGAAATGATTCGTGATGCCAAAGTATTGCTGAATGACATGGGCTTACCGAAAAACCTACGCCGCAAACCCGGCAATGTCACCGTGGAACATTATTGGTAATACTATGAAAGGATGAACGCATGTCAGAACACCATATTATTGTAGTTGGTGGCGGTGCCGGTGGCTTGGAACTAGCCAGCAAACTAGGGCGCAAATACGGCTCAAGCAGAACCGTAAAAGTCACACTCGTTGACAGAAATTTAACCCATATTTGGAAGCCACTTCTTCATGAAGTTGCTGCGGGTGCGCTCGATGCAGATATGGATGGTGTTGACTATCGTGTGCAGGCTGCCGCGGCCGGTTTTCGGTTTCAACCCGGCGAACTGACTCAGGTTGACCGCGATTCACAAACGCTCACCTTAGCCCCCATTCGTGATGATGCTGACCATGAAGTCGTGGCGGCAAGAACGTTAAACTACAATCAACTGGTGCTTGCCATCGGCTCGGTGACGAATGACTTTGGTACTGCCGGTGCAGCAGAACACTGCTATTTTTTGGATAGCGTGAAGCAAGCCAAGAAATTTCACCACACCCTCATGAACACCTTTTTGGCGTTGCAGGCACAACGTTACCCACGGCCACTTCGTGTTGGCATTGTTGGCGCGGGCGCAACCGGTGTTGAGCTGGCAGCAGAGCTTCATAAGTCGGCGGAATTAATACGTAGTTATGGCTTTGACGACTTCGAATTAACGCAGCTTGAAATAGTACTAATAGAAGCTGGCGAACGTATCTTGCCAGCGTTAAGCGAGCGAATCGCCGCTGCCGCAAGTCGCGAGCTGGCTAAACTCGGTGTTAAAATTTGCGTTAATACTGCAGTCGAGAGTGTCAGCCAAGAAGGTTTTGTCACGCGCTCGGGTGATTTTATTGAGGCATCCATCAAAGTTTGGGCCGCCGGAGTGCGTGCACCTGACTTTCTTGCAAATTTTGCGGGCCTGGAGACCAACCGTGGTAACCAACTTGTTGTGACGGATGTTTTGCAAACCACCCGCGCCGCAAATGTTTTTGCGATAGGCGATTGCGCAGCATTTACGCAAGCAAACGGCAGCAGGGTTCCGCCTCGCGCGCAGGCAGCACATCAAATGGCCGACTGTGTTTATGAAAATATTGTGCGCAGCTTGAAAGGTCAGACGTTGAAACGCTTTTCGTACAAAGATCACGGCTCGCTTGTGTCCTTGTCAAACTACACTGCCGTGGGCAGCCTGATGGGAAATTTAACCCGCGGCTCTATGATGATTGAAGGCATGATGGCGCGGTTTATGTACAAATCCTTGTACCGTATGCACCAAGTGGCCTTACACGGTTATTTCAAAACCTTTTTGTATATGCTGGCGCAGGGCATTAACCGACGTTTACGCCCGCGCCTTAAACTGCATTAATTTAAAGAAGAGCGCGCTTGTAAGCTCCGTGATTAATTCCACCACACTAGCGTAATGGGTACATCACCACCGGTGTATTCAAACTCAACACTCACCAGACCGCCGCTATCGGCAATGGCAACAAGCGCGTCGCAGTCTACATTGTCAGCGCATAAAAAGTCATATTGATAAAACCCATATATGCCGGTTGTTTCCTCAGTAAACGGGTTTCCCCTCAGTTCAACGTTGTCGTATCGATAACTTGTGCCAATTGCATCGGGAGTTGCTGAAACCACCTCAATTAAGCTTGTCAAAATTATCGTTGCCCCATCACCGCTTGGGGCGGCAGGGAATTGACCGACACGAAGCTCGTATGAAGTTCCAAACTCGTATTCAAAGTTGAAAATATCAGACGCAACCGTATCAACACCGTTCTGCACTTCGGCAAATGCGTCAATATGAATAGTCGAATCAACGCCATAATATTGAGGTGTGGAAGAGACATTGGCACGATAAGTGTTTGGGTCAGATTCTTCATCAGAGCCGCCGCAACTAGCCAAAAAAATTGTGGCGAAAAGGACTGAGGTTATGTTGATTGAATTTATTAATTTCATATTTTTTCTCTATGAGGCCGGTTGTATTTTAAGTTCGTTGGCAGTTAATTTGTTCAGTAATTAAAGGCTGTGACTAGCTCACTTAACTAAATAAGGTCACTTATCCTGTATATTTCGAAGTCGACGTTATCCCAATAGGAAACAATCAAAAAGTTCTTATACACAACGAGAGCTTCAATATTTTTCTCAACGTCGATTCGATATATCGCTGTAACGTCGTCGCCGTCGAGCTGGTATGCATAAATGAAGTTATTGTTGGCGAGGAGTACGCCTTTATCGTGAACCGCAACTCTGTTTGTTCCGTTCGAACTTGTTGGGTTGACTGTTTCATGAAAAAGTTTTGGCTCGGAAAGTCCGTTGAAAGAAATGTCCATTTCCCAGACAGCAGCAAAACCTGTAAAAAATAGCGTGTCATCACGCAACTCGATATCAAATCCATAGAGCTTATCTGTCGTAGTATATTCATCGAGGAGCTCAAACTCGCTACTGAGTAAGCTTATTTTTTGAGGGCCTCCAAGGCTTTCAAAAACCACTATGGAACCATCTTCTAAAGCATAAACATTATTAATCCAGTTTTCCGTCTGATACCTAATGTCCTGAGTGATGAGCCCTTGACTGTCAACACATACTTCCTTGATTGTATAACGCTGCACTTCGTCTGGAGAGCTCTTGTCCACCCAGTAAGCGCAATTGCCAAATGACTCGAATATCACAGCGCTTAAATCAGGGGAGTCTTCAGTCATGTAGATGACATCAAACATATCGCTTTTTATGCGGTTAACACGCACATGGTTGACCATCAAGGTTGCAATATCGCCATTTTCTAACGTGGCAATATTAATGGATCCAGTTGAGGATACCTGGATTTCGCTTTCCACCAATCCGGATTCGTTGATATCTAATAGGCTGACACCTGCATTGTGGCTGATAGCTAGGGAGTTCTCGTGAACTGCATAGTTTCGACCGCCCGGCAGCCAGTAGGAATCAAGATATTGGACATCGCGATCGACGACCTCGATCGTTGGCGGGCGCTCGTCAGGCTTATCTTCATCGCCAGCACCGCATCCAGAGATGAGAGCTATTGAAAAAATAAATAAAAAAATTCTTAGCATGAATAATCCTTTATGTGTTTCGTGGCCGCCTAACGTTGAAGCAACCTCATCGTCCTTGGCAGATAACAATAGCATCTGGAACCGTATAGCCAACCGTTTGTTATTTCAATGTTATTTACAATATTATTAATGCAATTAATGTAAAAACCATTGGATTGATGCTGAGTTCGAACTTTCAGCTTTACACTAGCTTAGGTATAACTTTGATATTCCGGCCATAATAATTAACGCCCGCGGTTCATTAATTCTACGAATAACAGCTTCTTAAAATGGAGGGATTACAGTCCATTTAAATGGTTGAATAATGAACGCGGCATAAAGAAAAATAATAGTTAAAAGGAGAGAGGCGATGTTTTTGAAGCTATATAGACCGCAACTAATAATTTATTTTGTCATGTCATTGATTGTAGGTGGACTAATCGCAATTGGTGACGGATTAATAAGAGGCGTTGGGTTTTCTATTGTATGTATGGCTTTTCTGACATTATATTCTTATTTTTCATACAAAAAGAAAATGTCTGAGTAGGCGAATGGGATATTATTTATATTGAATTTCAGTATTATCTTGAATACAAAGCCTCGCTCGAGCGTGGCTTTGTTTTTACCGCAGGTGATTCACTTGTTCGAGTTCACCATTTCTCCAATTGCGGAGAGATTTCTTGCCATCTGGCTCTCAGTCGAACAAAAATCTAGTTGTTAGGAATTAAAAGATGAATATTGATAAAAGACCGCAGTTGGGCTTTCGGGTGGTGGGACACGAGCTGGACGGAAGTGAAGTCTGCTGTACTGGAAGACAAACAGCTTTACTTTTGCAGAAGTTGAACGAACTTCATACTGGTACAGTATGGTACGCCTCGGACTTAGTTTGGAGTACCGGCGTTGTTGGAGAACCTGGAACCCCAATGTATTTGGGGGACGATGTTAAAACAGTAGAAGTATTGAGTGGCATCGATCAATTTTTCTCTGGAATATTATTAGGCTTTGAAAAGGGGAATTTGCCCAAAAGTTTCAAAGCTAAGCATTTTACCGAGGACATGCCATATTCGGAAAATGAAGGTGCTCTGTTCGAAGTAAGGCTCTTCGATACAACGTATTTTGAAGTTTATTTTTCTGATGCAAAATTTGCGAACAAATTCATTTCAACGGTTAGGTGCGATCTTATAAACCACTAAATCTTGCGGCCACTCAGCAGCGGGAAACTCAATAGCACCGCGCACAACGGCAGCAGGTCACGCTTTCGTTATACGGGTCAAACACTCATTCCTAGCACCCAGTTATACCATTATAAAGCGCGAGTGTACCATCCGAAGTTAGGCCGGTTCCTTCAGACTGACCCCGTGGGTTATGAAGATGGCATGAACTGGTATGCTTATGTTGCAAATGATCCAATAAATCACACCGATCCGACAGGTAAAGTTTTGAATTTCATAGTCGGTGCTGCAATTGGTGCAGCAATTGAAGCTGGGGTTCAGTTGGCAACTACAGGAAAAATTGACCGAGACTCCGTGATAGCTGCGGCTGCTGTTGGAGCTGTAACTGGTGGTGTTGGTGGTATACTCGCTAAGCAGGCCGCAAATGGGGTAATTTCGTCAGGTAGAGCTGTCGCAGGAACAGCGGCTACAGGCGGTATATCGAACGGCACAGCTACAGCAGTAACTAACCCAGATGCTAGTGCTACTGATATTGCTATTGCAACAGTTGCTGGTGCAGCAGGAGCTGGAACCGGAGCAAAAATAGCTAATAAGACAGTAGCCAATCTGGAAAAGATGGAAAAGGCAGGTGGTATCTCCGCAAACATAGCAAGTACTACTCGTAGTGCTGGAAACGCCTCAGGTAAAACGTCGGCAGGAGCGGAAGTAGGCAAGATAGCAGCGGATACGGTCAGCAATTTGAGCGGAAAGTCGGCTTCTTGTAAAAGTGATGGTTCTTGTTAGAGGTTAAAAATGAAGAAGAAACTATTTTACTATTTATTAAAGCAAGAGCTTTTTTATGTAAGTGTATGTTTTATCATCTCTCTTTTGGTTAGTGTTAATAATGGACTCGATGCAGCAATAAAAGCTTTCGCATACTGCCTATTATTTCTTCAGCCAGTAATAATTATTATCAATAAAAATATTATTATTGAGCTGATTGGCTTTGATCAAAGAAAGTAGATTATCGTTTTAAAATTTGTAGGTCATGACATTCACTTTGTTTATTGAATCCAAAGCCTCGCTCGTCGGGGCTTTGGTTTTATAACGTATAACTTCGTAAAACTCACTATCTTGCCGATGCCCTAGGTTATAGCGATGAATCATCCAACATCGTACACCACATTGTGACATCACCAATACAACCCGTTTCTCGTTCACTGCTATAGTTTGGCTAGTAGAGCCAAGGAGGGCAGTGATGGCAGGTAAAGCTGTTTCAATAGCGCGTGTGTTTACACGCGCCACGCAAGGCATTGATGCGCCGTTAGTGACGGTAGAAGTTTGTTTGGCAGGCGGATTGCCGGGGTTTGCTGTGGTTGGGTTGCCGCAAGCAGGGGTGCGTGAAGCACGTGACCGGGTGCGTTCTGCAATTCTGGCTAGCGGGTATAGTTTTCCTAAAGCGACAAAAATCACGGTGAACTTAGCACCGGCGGATTTACCCAAATACGGAGCTCGGTATGACTTAGCTATCGCGATAGGAATCTTAGTTGCTGATGGTCAAATTTCAGAGCGCTCAGTGGCTGGGCGTGAATTCTATGGTGAACTGACACTCAACGGCGACTTGCGGGAAGTGATGGGGATACTTCCGGCCGTGCTGAGCTGTCGCGACGAAGGGCGTGAAGCGGTTATTCCGCTCGACAATGCTGAAGAAGCTGCGGTTCTCAGCGTGCAGCAATGTGTTGCAGCCATTAGTTTGCGCGATGTTTTCGAGCACCTAACCAGCCCCTCTAAATTACCGTACATTCAAGCACAACCGAAACAAGAGCCCAACCTTTCTTGTGGTGATGTCGCTGACGTTATCGGGCAAGAGCAGGCCAAACGCGCCTTGCTTTTGGCTGCAACCGGTGGGCATCATTTATTATTTGTGGGGCCGCCGGGTACCGGGAAAACGATGCTCGCGCAGCGCTTGCTCGGGCTGTTACCGCAATTGGATGAGCGCGATGGGCTTGCGGTAGCAGCAATTCGTTCGGTTAGTGGCACCTTGCGCAGCACCCATTGGCAACAACGGGTGTTGCGAGCGCCGCACCATTCCTGTTCAGCGGCAGCACTGGTTGGTGGTGGCTCGCCGCCGCAACCGGGCGAGATATCACTTGCGCACCGATCGCTGTTATTCCTTGATGAGCTGCCCGAATTTGCCCGTCATGTGCTGGACTCCTTGCGCGAGCCGCTGGAATCAGGCGTAGTGACCATTAGCCGCGCTGGTCATCAAGTAACGTATCCAGCGCAGTTTCAACTGGTATGCGCTTTGAATCCGTCGCCATGCGGACATTTTGATGGCAACTTAGCCAGCGCACGGGCAACGCCCGACCAAATTACCAAGTACCTTGGCAAGCTTTCTGGGCCGTTATTAGATCGTATCGACATGCAAGTGGAGGTGCCGCGCCAACCGGATGTACTGAGGCAACAACACCAGCAGCAAGAGCCCTTAACACCAACCTGGCGGGGGTGGGTTGATGAAGCACGGGCAACACAACTCGAGCGGCAGGGCTGCTTGAACAGCGAATTAAAGCCCTCTCAATTGGCAGAGTTCTGCAAATTAGAAGACGCCGACCACAGTTTTTTGGTCGCAGCCATTGAGCAGTTTAAACTTTCACACCGCGCTTATCACCGGTTGTTACGTTTGGCACGAACCATTGCAGATTTGGCGAAAGTGGATACGATTTCACGTCAACATTTGGCCGAAGCGCTCAGTTTTCGAGCGCTGGACCGGTTGCTGCATCAACTAAATACGTTGTAGGGCTTGTTTAAACAGCGTAATAATGTGGTCAATGTCGTCCGACTGCACATCAAGATGGGTAACAAGGCGCATCCGCGCTGAGCGTGCAGTTATTACGTTATGCTCAAGTAAGTAATCACTCACTTTTAGTGCTTGTTCTAGCGAGTCGAAGTTCACGTAAACCATATTGGTTTGCGCAGGTTCAACGCGAATACCGTCAAGTTGGCTCAAACCGTCATGCAGTAACTGGGCATGCTTGTGGTCATCAGCTAAACGCTCAATATGATGGTCCAAGGCATAGTCCATTGCCGCTGCGATAATGCCCGCTTGACGCATGCCGCCCCCAAGCATTTTGCGCCAGCGGTGCGCGCGCTCAATAAATTTCTTTGAGCCAACCAGAACCGACCCTATGGGTGTGCCCAAACCTTTTGAAAAGCAAATAGACACGCTATCAAAGGGCGCCGCCAGTTCAGCTAAAGGCTGTTGCGTTGCAACACAGGCGTTAAATACACGCGCGCCATCAAGGTGTAATTTTAGCCCGTGCTTGTCACATAAGCGACGCGCTTTAAGCATATAGTCTTGCGGAATGACTCGGCCTGTATGCGTATTTTCAAGCGACAGCAAGCGGGTGATTGGAAAGTGTGGGTCATCCGGTTTAATCCGCTTTTCTACGGCCGCCAAATTTAAAGTACCGTCAGCTTCTGCCTCAAACGGTTGCGGCACAATACCGCCAAGCACTGCTGCCCCGCCTGCTTCGTAGCGGTAGGTGTGGTACTCCTGACCAACCAGATATTCCTCGCCCCGCTGACAGTGACTGAGTAGCGCTAATAAATTGGTTTGCGTGCCACTGCTGGCAATAAGCGCCGCTTCCTTTCCGGCCAATGTAGCCATGCGCTGTTGCAACGCATTAATTGTGGGGTCGTCACCAAAAACATCATCGCCAACCGGTGCAGCAGCCATTGCGGCTCGCATTGCGGCCGTTGGCCGGGTTACCGTGTCACTGCGTAAATCGATCATACAAAAGGGTTCCTAGGTTCAAATTCATGCTTAAACGTATACCAAGCTATTGCTGATAGCCCCAGGCTGGTGGCGGAACATCAATGGGCTGACTCAAGTCCACATGCACTTCAAATATACGGCCCGGGCGCGAGAGTTTATAGCTCATGGTTTGATCGTCAACAAAGCTTATGGTCCAGGTGTTGGTGATGGACACATCAAGGCCATTTTCAACGAATAGCTTTTTGCTTGCTTCGTCAACAGGGAATGCCTGCATGGTTGCGCTGCCAGCGGCAAGTGTTTGTCCGCCATACGGCGAAACGGCGTCTGCGCTGCCGTCTTCATGCAAATAAATGTGTTGAAAATCGATATAACCGCCATGCTGCGTCAACACCCAAGTGCGTGAACGGTCATCACCCACATGCAATGGCATACGCACCACGTTGTCTTCGCAATCACGCACGTGCACAACTAATGGATAATCCCAAGCCGCGCTGGGTTGGTTATCTTCGACAATCGTAGCAGCGAAAGCTTGCCCGCAATAAGGGCGAAAAGCATCCATGAACGCCGTTTGCTCGGCAACATAGTCTTGCGCTGCAGGTGTTTGCTCTGCTGGTGCACAGGCCGCCAGTAACAATGCGCTCATTGCTAGTGTGGCCATACCCGTTGAACCAATTGCAAAAGGAGTGCGTATCATCATGCTTTCCTGTTATTTGATATTCGAAAATGTGTAGTTACTTTGCCACAGGTCTCTTTGCTATAAAACAGGGCATCGTGCGATAATGGCGACCATTGAGCGCAAATTTTAACGAATTTAAAGAAACGGACGCGATAATCATGCATGTTTACCAAAATGTTCTGGAAATGATCGGCAACACACCGATGGTTAAAGTTACCAACACCGACACCGGCCCCTGCGAGCTGTACTTGAAGCTTGAGCTGATGAATCCAGGTGGCTCCATTAAAGACCGCATTGCAGTGAGTATGATTGAAGCGGCCGAAAAGTCAGGTGCCTTAAAGCCGGGCATGACCATTATTGAAGCAACGGCTGGCAACACCGGTTTGGGCCTTGCTTTAGTGGCGGGCAGCAAGGGCTACCCGTTGAAAATTGTCATGCCGGATAAAATGTCCGCCGAAAAAGTGAATAACCTTAAAGCAATGGGTGCAGACGTGGTGCGCACGCGCTCTGACGTGCAAAAGGGGCATCCGGAATACTATCAGGATATGGCCGCGCGTTTGGCGGAAGAAAATGGTTACTTTTATGTCAATCAGTTTACCAACCCAGCCAACGTTGAAGCGCATTACACTAGTACAGGGCCAGAGATTTGGCAGCAAATGGAAGGCAACTTAGATGCCTTTGTTTGCGGTGTAGGTTCGGGGGGCACGCTCACCGGTATCGGTCGTTATTTGCGCGAACACAATGCCAACATTGATTTGGTGCTGGCGGACCCTGACGGCTCAATACTCGAGCCCATGATTAACCGCAACGAAACAGTGGAAGCGGGCAGTTGGTTGGTTGAAGGCATCGGTGAAGACTTTGTTCCAGATATTTGTGAAATCAAACTTGCCAACAAAGCCTATGCAATAAGCGACAAAGAAGCCTTCAACACCGCCCGTGAATTATTGGTGAACGAGGGCGTTATGGTCGGTTCATCAAGTGGCACCCTGATTGCCGCTGCATTGCGTTATTGCCGCGAGCAAACGGAGCCGAAGCGCGTTGTAACACTCGCGTGCGACACCGGCAATCGCTACCTTTCTAAATTATATAACGACGAGTGGATGGCCGCTCAAAACTTGCTGGAGAAGTAACATGGCAGATGCAAAAAATATGAAATTCGCAACACGCGCCATTCATGGCGGCCAGTCACCTGAACCGGCAACTGGCGCTGTTATGCCGCCAATTTTCACCAGTTCAACCTATATTCAGGAAAGCCCAGGCGTACATAAAGGCTTTGAATATTCGCGCTCACACAATCCCACGCGATTTGCTTGGGAACGTGCGGTAGCAAATTTAGAAGGTGGCCAGCAAGGCTTGGCGTTTGCTTCGGGCATGGCTGCAACGTCGACAATCATGGAATTACTCGACAGTGGTGATCATGTGGTTGCCATGGATGACCTTTATGGCGGCACGTTCCGGTTATTCGACAAGGTTCGTGGCCGCTCCGCAGGGCTTGAGTTTTCGTACGTGGATTTAACTGATCTCGCTGCTGTTGAAGCCGCCATCACACCGAAAACCCGTATGGTATGGATTGAAACGCCAAGCAACCCAATGTTGAAGTTGGTTGATATCGCAGCAGTTGCGGCAATTGCGAAGAAACATAATATTATTGTGGTGGTGGATAACACCTTTGCCACGCCATTTAACCAGCGTCCGTTAGAGCTTGGTGCTGACATTGTCATGCACTCGGCCACCAAATACTTGAACGGCCATTCCGATATGGTCGGCGGCATCGCGGTTGTTGGTGATAATGATGAGCTGGTCGAAAAAATGCTCTTTCTGCAAAACTCGGTGGGCGCAGTAGCAGGGCCATTTGACAGTTATTTGGCTTTGCGGGGCGTTAAAACGCTGGCGTTACGTATGAAGCACCACAACGAAGCGGCGTTGCAGTTAGCCCAGTGGCTGGAACAACATCCGCAAGTAGAAAAAGTTATCTACCCAGGCTTACCAAGCCATCCGCAGCACGAACTTGCCAAAAAGCAGATGAGCGGATTTGGTGGCATGATTTCAATTTTGTTGAAGGGTGATCTTGAAAAAGCGCGCCGTTTCTTAGAAGCCGTTGAAATTTTTGCGTTGGCAGAAAGTCTGGGTGGGGTGGAAAGCTTGATTGAACATCCAGCGATTATGACACACGCGTCCATTCCTAAAGAAAATCGCGAAAAGTTGGGTATTTTGGATAACTTTGTGCGTATTTCGGTAGGTATCGAAGACATTGATGACCTGATCGCGGACTTAGATCGTGCTCTAAGCGCCTGATATTTCAGGCGCATTAACACTCTTTTACAATTTCATGAAGATACGGTAGGCTAATTCCCACAACAAAAACAAAAGTACAGGGAACATAATATGCCTATAAGCCTTTTTCTATTACAAGGGTTATTGGCGGCGTTGTTGTTCTATGTGTTGGTCGGGCAGTATCAGCGCCAACCATTGTGGAATATGCTTGCCGTATTGGCGTGTGGTCTGGTACCACCGCTGAACTGGATGATATTAATGGTTACGGTTGGAATGCGCATGTGGCGCAAGTCAGCACCCATGGTAGCCGTTAAATAAACATTATCTGATTAGGAATTTGCGAAGCCGTTTATGCAAACCACATTACAACCCTTTCATTTGGCCGTGCCAGTGCATGACATTGGCAAGGCCCGTCAGTTTTATGGTGATATTCTCGGTTTATCAGAAGGGCGCAGCAGCGCACAATGGGTAGACTGGAATTTCTTCGGTCACCAGTTTGTGACGCATTTAGCACCTGAACGGGCAGGGGTTGCGCATCGCAATCCGGTGGATGGTCACGACGTGCCGGTACCGCATTTCGGCGTGGTATTAAGCATGAATGACTGGCACCAGCTAGCGGAACGCGTTCAGGCCGCAGGTATAGAGTTTGTGATTGAGCCGCATATTCGTTTTAAAGGCCAACCCGGCGAACAAGCCACCATGTTCTTTTATGACTTCAGCGGCAATGCGCTTGAATTCAAAGCCTTTCATGATCTTGGCCAGTTGTTCGCAAAATAGCTTTAAGCGGCTGGTGGCGCAATGTTGCCGCCGCTAATGATTACCCCAATACGTTGCTTCGCAAATAATTCTGGATAGCGTTTTATCGCGGCAATTACGGTTGCTGATGAAGGCTCAATCCACTGCTCAGTCAATTCAAAAACCAACTTTTGTGCCGCCAAAGCTTCGCTGTCAGAAACCACCAACACATCATTCACTAACGCGCGAATAATCGGAAATGTTTTGTCACCAACACTGGTCAGTAAGCCATCGCAAATACTCATCGGTGGCATAGCAGGTTGCAGCACACCGGTTTGGAACGACGCCTGGCCATCGGCTGCCAGCTCCGGTTCTACGCCATAAACCCGTTTAACGCCGTTAGCTTGCGCCGCAATAGCAGTGCCACTAAGCAGCCCACCACCACCTAATGGCGCAATAATACAATCAAGATCAGGTTGTTCGTTTAAGAGTTCGTGCGCCGCCGTGCCTTGCCCCTGCCAAATGTGCGGGTGGTTGTATGGCGGCACGAAGCTTTTGCCGGTTGACTGTTGCGCAGCAACAAAGGCTTCGCGGGCTGCCATGCCGGGTTCGATGGTGATCAGTTCAGCATCATACTTGGCCATATTGGCACGCTTTACGGGAGAGGCATTTGCCGCCACACCAACCCGAACTTTAATACCTAGCTGTTTACCGGCAGCAGCAAGCGCGGCGCCGTGATTGCCGGAAGACACCGTATACACGCCGCGCGCGCGTTCTTCATCAGTGAGCTGCAACAGGGCATTGCATGCGCCACGAAACTTAAATGCACCGGTGTGCTGCAAATGCTCACATTTGAGCCACACTTGCGCGTTCAATGCCTCGTTGAGCTTTAAGCTGACGAGCACCGTTGTGCGCCGCACCATAGGCGCAAGGCGCTCAGCGGCTGTCACAATGTGAGAATAGTCGAGTTGCGAAGTCATAAAGCGTATACTACCTCAAAGACAAAAAAAGACTAACGAACTTGGGGTTATTATGGTTTTAAACACGTTCGATCGCATTCGTGCTCTGCCCATGGCCTACCAAACCGTGATGGCGTTGTACCTGTGCCAGCGCATGGTGCCTAATTATGAGCTATTTCACCATGTTACTGGTTTCGGTGATCCAAAGCCACTGCACGGGGCACTCAATGCGTGCTGGGACTGGTTATGGCAGGAAAAAAGCGTGAAAGTTAACTTTGCGCGCTGGCAAGAAAAGGTAGATGACGTAACCCCAAGCGAACACGGACACGATATGCTGGGCGTGTATCCCGCTATGGATGCCTGCACGGCAATAAGTACCTTACTGCAGGGCTTGCTGGACCAAAATAGTGCCGACTTGGTGAGTGTTGCTAAGGTTTCTCAAGCCGGAGTTGCTAAGTTTCTCGAGCTCACTGAAGGTGCTGAGCTTGATGCTCAAGAACGCCGTAAACTATTGCGCAAGCATGAGCTGGTGCAATACGAAATAGAAGTGCAGCAAGCGATACTTAATTATCTTGAAACCGTTGCCGCAGCCACCGACAAACCCACCAAAGAATTGGTGAGCCAAGTGCGCGCAATGGTTACCGATGAAGGCGTGTCCAACATCGGCGTGAATATGTCAGACGAAAACGTCGTAGAAGACTAAGTTTTTGGTGTCTGCTGTTGTGTGCGTGCCGGTTGCGCGCGCACTATAGCAAGCCAACCAATTACACCGAACAGCACAATCTGCCAATAGTCGCCACGACGCCACTGCATGTGGTCTTTATAAACGGTTGCGAACATCAGCAGCTGAATCAAATGCAGCGCAATCAACAGCACCATTAAGAATAGAAAAAAAGCGAATAGCTTATCTGGAAATGGCGCCACTAAATTGGCCAGCATAACGCCCCAAATAATTGCGAAAACGAATCGGCCAAGCCAAACGGCTGTTCCCATGTGCATTACCTCAAATTGTTAAACTATGAAACCGTATATAATCGGAAGGTAACTTGCCCCGCGTGTTTTTCGCGGTGCAAGTGCCAATGACTGGGCACGGTGGGTGTTAAATCCCGTTCGCTTTCAATGTATACCCAGCTACCAGCAGCCAACCAATTGTTTTGCTCAAGTAGCTCTATACTGCGGTCGACGAGGCCTATTCCGAAGGGCGGGTCAATAAATACCACCTGAAAGGGTGAGCTTGGGAGCTGTTGCAAAAAAGCTAAGGTGTCAGCGCATTGCACCAGCGCCTGTCCGGCAACCGCAGCAGATAGTATTTGTGCATGATGCGCCAATAACCGTGCGGCCTGGCTATCTTGTTCTATCAAAATCACTTCACTGGCGCCACGAGAAAGTGCTTCAAAGGCAAGTGCACCACTACCGGCAAACAAATCAAGGCAACGCTGCTGAGCGAGCTCAAACTGCAACCAATTAAACACGGTTTCTCGCACTCGGTCAGTTGTGGGTCGCAGCCCAGGTACATCGGCGATAGCCAGCTTGCGGCCGCGCAATTGGCCACCAATAATTCGCAATTCTCCGCGCCCTTTATTAACGCTAGGGGTGCGTGAACTGGCAGCTTTGCTTTTCTGCTTGTACGAGCTTCGCGGCATGCTAAAGTAAGCCTTCTTTTATTTGACGTGTTAAACTGTGCGCATTGTAAACCGAGCAGCAGCGAACTTCCAAAGGTAAAGCAGGCATGGCCAAAGGATCTTTCTTTTCTCTATTTCGTAAAAACAAGTCCAATGACACCGAACAGCAGGCTGAAACTGACTCCGCCCACCCATTGCCAGAAGAACCCTCTATGGCGGAAGTTGCCGCGCCGGATGCTGCAGAAATTTGTGCACAGGTAACTGCTGAGTCTAAGGCTGCGGAAGTTAAGCCGAAAGCAAATTTATGGAACCGTCTTACCTCGGGCCTACGCAAAACCTCTTCTGCAATAGGCGATGGCCTGTGGGGTATATTCAAAGATAAAAAAATTGATGATGAACTGTTTGAAGAGCTGGAAACGCAGTTACTAACAGCAGACATTGGTGTACCGACCACATTAAAAATAGTTGAACGCTTGACCGAACAAGCCAGCCGTAAGCAACTGCACGACGCCAGCGCGCTGTATCAGCTATTGCAAGAAAACATGACCGAAATTTTAGCGCCCGTTGCGCAACCGCTTGCAATTCCGCGTGACCAGAAAGGCCCATTCGTTATTCTTATGGTGGGTGTGAATGGCGTGGGTAAAACCACCACCATCGGTAAACTGGCTCAGCAATTTAAACGTGAAGGAAAGTCAGTAATGCTGGCCGCAGGCGATACCTTTCGTGCCGCAGCGGTGGAACAGTTGCAAGTGTGGGGGCAGCGCAATGATATTCCAGTGGTTGCGCAGCATACAGGTGCCGACAGCGCGTCGGTTATTTATGACGCCGTTGAAGCAGCGCGTGCGCGGGGTGTTGATGTATTGATTGCGGATACGGCCGGGCGCTTGCAAAACAAAGCGCATTTAATGGACGAGTTGAAAAAAGTTGTGCGCGTTATGCGCAAACTTGATGAGTCCGCACCCCACGAGGTAATGCTGACCTTGGATGCTGGCACCGGACAGAATGCGATTAGTCAGGCGAAACTATTCACTGAAGCCGTTGGTGTAAGTGGCATTACCCTGACCAAACTGGATGGCACTGCAAAAGGCGGTGTTATTTTTGCCATTGCTGATCAATTTAACATTCCAATCCGCTATATTGGTGTGGGTGAAGGCATTGATGACTTAAGGCCGTTTGCGGCACGTGAGTTTGTTGACGCCTTGTTCCAACGCGAACTTAACGAGACGCAATCGTCATGATTAAATTTGAGCAGGTTAGTAAAACGTACCCAGGCGGATTTCAAGCACTCAACAACGTGAGTTTTCACCTTGAGCGTGGCGAAATGGCTTTTCTAACGGGCCACTCCGGCGCGGGTAAAAGTACCCTGCTTAAACTAATAAGCATGATGGAACGGCCAACGGCTGGGCGCGTGTTAATTAATGGCCACGACTTGAAGCGCATCAACGCACGCCAGATTCCTTATGCCCGCCGTGACATTGGCATGATTTTTCAAGATCACCGCCTGTTAATGGATAAAACCGTTCTCGATAATGTAGCGCTGCCCCTGCTAATTGAAGGGTATAGCATGCAAGAAGCGCGCAAGCGTGTGCAAGCTTCGCTCGAAAAAGTAGGGTTAGGCGACAAGTTGCGCCATTACCCGATGATGCTTTCTGGGGGCGAACAACAACGCGTTGGCATTGCCCGCGCCGTGGTGAATAAACCGCCGTTATTGTTGGCCGACGAACCAACCGGTAATTTAGATCCGAAGTTGTCGATGGAAATCATTCGCTTGTTTGAAGAATTTAACCGGGTGGGCGTGTCGGTACTGATTGCGACCCACGACTTGGGTTTGATTGCGCGGCTGCGTTATCGCACGCTAACTCTGCGTGACGGACGGATGATCAACGATGGCTTGCAGGAGAGTTAAACCATGAGTTTACTGTTCCGCTCACGCCAGCAAGGCGCCAAACAGGTAAAAATTTCGGGTTTTCGCCGTTTTGTCATGTTCTGGGTGCATAATGTGCAACAAGCTGTGGCAAGCTTAGGCGAGCTGGCCCGTTATCCAATGGCAAGTTTGATGACGATGGCAGTGCTTGGTTTGAGTCTGACCTTACCGGCAACCTTGTATGTTGTGGTTAAAAATACCGAAGCCATTGGTGCCGATTGGCAGCACGCTTCAGAAATAACCTTATTTTTGCGTAAAAATTTAAGTCAGCAAGAAGTATCGACGTTTCATAAACGACTTAGTTTGTCGAATGACATTGAACGTGTTCGCTGGATAGACAAAAACGAGGCTTTGCAAGAATTTCGTGAGGAATCAGGTTTTGGCGAGGCCTTAGATGCGCTGAGCAATAACCCGCTACCC
This sequence comes from Pseudidiomarina sp., assembly GCF_048267825.1. NCBI lineage: Bacteria > Pseudomonadati > Pseudomonadota > Gammaproteobacteria > Alteromonadales > Idiomarinaceae > Pseudidiomarina > Pseudidiomarina sp. Next base: position 81,780 of record NZ_JBLWWR010000007.1, on the reverse strand, counting down.
GATGTTTTATTAGTTACTCCGGTAGCCAATAAACGCGGTACAGCGCAAGCCCAGCAACTGGCGCAGCAAATGCGCAATGAGCGCGAAGTTGAGCAAGTTCGGCTTGACTTAGACTGGTTGCAACGGCTTGAAGCGCTCTTAAATTTGGTACGTGACGGGTTGTTAGCGTTAGCTGCATTGTTGTGTATTGCGGTGGTTTTAATTGTTGGCAACACCATTCGGCTCAATATTAACAGTAAGCGCGACGAAATAATGGTGATGAAATTAGTCGGCGCAACGGATGGTTACATTCAACGGCCGTTTTTATACACCGGAGTGTGGTATGGTTTTGTCGGTGGGTTGATCGCTTGGTTGGCGACAGCCGTAATGATTTTATGGATTTCTGGCGCAGTGACCGATATTAGTGAACTGTATGAGAGTCAATTTTCCTTGGTAGGGCTGACTTTTAATGAAATGCTGGTGTTATGGTTGCTGGCGATTGGTTTGGGGTTATTGGGTTCGTACATTGCAGTAAGAAAACATGTACGTACTATTGAACCACAATAAACTATCCCCATATGGGTAATAGTGAGACAAAAAAATCATCCCAAAGCAGTCATTGTCAGCAGCGCCAGTTTTGCTAGAATGAGGGAACTTCCAGACCGAAAAAAGGTCTGATGAGTGTCTGGATAATGTTGTGTAGACACCAGTAAGAGAGGATGTTGTTGCATGAGCTCTGAGATTACCAGTATGGCGTTAGCTGTCCCGCAGTCGGGTGGCAGCCTAGAAGCGTATATTTCAACAGTAAATCGCATTCCTATGCTGTCGGCTGAGGAAGAGCGCGAACTGGCTACGCGTTTACAAGAACAGGACGACCTAGAGTCTGCTCGTCAGCTCATTATGTCGCACCTGCGTTTTGTTGTGCATGTTGCCCGCGGCTACTCAGGTTATGGCCTGCCTCAAGCTGATTTGATTCAAGAAGGAAATATTGGTCTGATGAAAGCGGTCCGTCGTTTCGACCCATCCGTGGGTGTACGATTGGTTTCATTCGCGGTGCATTGGATCAAAGCTGAAATTCACGAGTATGTGCTGAAAAACTGGCGCATGGTCAAAATTGCGACAACCAAGGCGCAACGTAAGTTGTTCTTTAACTTGCGCAAAATGAAAAAGCGCTTGGGTTGGTTTACGCATGAAGAAGTGAGCACTGTTGCTGAAACTTTGGGCGTAAGCACAAAAGAAGTGATGGAAATGGAAGCTCGTATGAGTGCCCACGACCAAGCATTTGAACTCAGTTCAGATGACGATGACGCCAAAGATGGTGGCACCTATTCTCCAGCTCAGTATTTAGAAGATAAACGTTCAGACTTAGCTGAAGAAGTTGAAAACGAGCAGTGGGAATCGCATACCCAAAAACGTTTGTTGTCGGCGATTAACACCCTTGATGAGCGTAGCCAAGATATCGTGCGCGCGCGGTGGTTAGACGATGACAACAAAACCACGCTGCAAGAACTTGCCGATAAATATCAGGTATCTGCTGAGCGTGTGCGTCAACTTGAAGCCAATGCCATGAAGAAACTTCGTATGGCGATGTCTTAAACACCGACTTCGAATAAGTTCGAATAAAAAAACGCCGGCCTAATTCGCCGGCGTTTTTTTATGCTCAGTAAGTTGAATTGGTTGGGCGGTGCGCGGTTCTGCAAGTGCGGAAGCAACGACAAGTTCAACACCGTATTGATTTGCCAAGTCAGGTAACACGTTTTTCAAAAACTCCAGGGTAGAGCGGTGCGGGTGCGCAATAGCGATGGCTTCGCCATGTTTGTGCGCGTGGCGAACAAGGTCACGCCAGCGCAGCGCTATTTCATCGGCCTGCGGGTCGTTGTCTAAAAACACATGACGCCTTGCAACGGGAATACCAAATTCGCGGGCAACATTTTCAGCTTGGGTGGCGGCCGTTGTACGGCTATCCAGAAAATAAAAGTTACGCAGCGCAAGTTGTTCCATAACCCATTGCATGGGCTCAATAAGGGCGGTTAACTGGCTACCCATATGATTGTTCATGCCCACGGCCTGCGGCAACTGCACAAAGGCTTGTTCCATCAGCATTATAAACTGTGCTTTGTCGTCATCCGTAGTGAGCATACCAATACCGGCGTCGGCATTGCTTCCCGGTTGCATGGGCATGTGAATAATGACTTCTTTCCCGGTTTCTTGCGCATTACGGGCAATGCGCTCGGCATAAGGCGTGTGTGGCAACATGGCTAACGTCAGTGCGCCTGGTAATTTGGCAAACTCTTGCTGGAAACGGCTATTACCAAGGTCATCGATAACAATTGCAATGCGCGGCAAAGGGCCTTCTTCTGACTGTGCAGAAAAAGCCATGAGGCCGAGTATGAGACTAGCAACTACCTTTAACCAGACACGCATTAACGACACCAATTGACAGGGTTCACCGCATCACCTTTGACACGAACCTCAAAATATACAGCAGGATCTTCACGACCACCACTCTGACCAACCAATGCGATGGTCTCATTGGCGCGCACTGTGTCACCAACTGCAGGTAAAACTGTTTGGTTGTGCCCGTAAAGACTCATGTAGCCGTCACCATGGTCAAGCACAATGATGAGGCCGTAACCCCGCAGCCAGTTGGCAAAAAGTACACGGCCATCGGCGATTGCTTTTACCGGTTCGCCAGACTCCGCTTTAATAACAACGCCTTTCCAAATAACACCACCGCTGCGTTGTTGTCCAAATACCCGTTGTACGCGGCCTGCGGCAGGCCAGTTCATTTTGCCCTTCAGTGCGGCCAGGCCTTCAAGCCGAGGCTCGTCGCGCATCGCCGCTTGAATGGCGGAAAGAACTTGCTCAAGCGATTCTTGGTCGCGCTTCAGCTCACTGATGCGTTGTTGATCAGCAGATTGCTCCCGAAGTAAGCGTTTCACCAGCTGTTGTTGTTCGGTTTGTTGCGCTTTCAACACACCCTGTTGTTGGCGTTGTTGTTGCAGCCGCTGTTCAAGTTGCTGTTGTTGGTCAAGCACGTCCGCACGCACCTGCTCAAGTTGCTGTTGGGTTGCGCGAATGGTTGCAAGCTCTGAAATACGCGCACGATTAAAATACCCATAGTAGCCCAGTAGACGCTCAAATTTGGCGGGGTCTTGTTGCTTTAATATAAGCTTAAGGTAATCGTGTTTGCCCATGCGGTAGGCCATATCCAACTGCTGTTCCAGTAAATGCAGTTGCTGTTGTAAATCGCTTTCAAGTTGTTGTTCTTGGCTTTGTAAATCAGTAATGCGTGCGCGGATATCGGCAAGTTGATTGGTTGTTGTGTTCAATTCACTGGCAACCGTAGCCATCTGCTGTTCAAGCTGCTTTAGTTCCCGTTCAGTCAAGCTTAGCTGTTCAGCGCGTTGGCCAATAGCGGCTTCGCGACGTTTTAACTCGGCTGCGATTTGCTCCAACTGTGCTTCGGTTGCTGCCTGTTCATCAGCACTCGGTTGCTGGCCCCAGGCAACTGGAGCCAACATCAAACAGATGAGAACAAGCAGCCAGTGCTTCACGACTTAAGCGTCACAATGGGTTTGCCGGTCATTTCAGCGGGTTGCTCAAGGCCGAGCAAATGCAGCATGGTTGGTGCGACATCTGACAGCGTGCCTCCGTCACGGGCATTTGCGTCACGCCCTACATAGATGAAAGGTACCAATTCACTGGTGTGTGCTGTGTGTGACTGGCCGGTGCTGTGGTCCTGCATTTGTTCAGCATTGCCGTGGTCGGCCGTAATCAAACATTCGCCGCCGACCTCTTGCAAGGCTTCAATAACGCGAGCAATTGAGCTATCAACCGCCTCAACGGCTTTCACCGCGGCAGCAAAATTACCGGTGTGGCCAACCATGTCCCCATTTGGGTAATTACACACAATAACGTCAAACTCGCGGTTATGAATTGCTTCAACGAGCGCGTCAGTGAGTTGCTCAGAGCTCATTTCCGGTTGCAGATCGTAAGTGGCCACGTTCGGTGATGGAATCAGAACGCGTTTTTCGCCGTCAAATTCCTGTTCACGCCCGCCACTAAAAAAGAAGGTTACATGGGCATATTTTTCGGTCTCTGAGATGCGCAGTTGCGTATAGTTGTTTTTCGCCAACCACTCACCCAACACGTTGGTCAGGCTTTCCGGTGGAAACGCGATAGGGCCCTTTAGGTCAGCTGCGTATTCTGTGAGCATCACGAAAGCCGATAACTGCGGTACCTTGCCGCGTTCGAATCCATCAAAGTCACGGTCTAAGAATGCGTGGCTTAGCTCGCGAGCGCGGTCGGCGCGGAAGTTCATGAAAAACACACTATCGCCGTCCTGAATGGGCGCGGCATCAGCAATCAGTGTTGGCTTCACAAATTCATCGCTTTCATCACGTTCGTACGCGGCGGTCAGGGCGAGAGCTGCGTTATCAGCGTGATAGCTTGCTTTGCTATGAATCATGGCATTCCATGTTTGCGCTACGCGGTCCCAGCGTTTATCACGGTCCATTGCAAAGTAACGCCCACAAACAGTGGCAAAGCGACCAACACCAAGTTGGCTAAAGAGCTTTTCAAACCGTTCAATAGTAGGCGCTGCCGAGCGCGGCGGAGTGTCGCGACCATCCAGAAACCCATGCAAATATATTTTCTTGGCGCCGCGCTGTGCCGCTAACTTAATCATTGCAATGAGGTGATCTTCATGGCTGTGTACGCCGCCTGGTGATAACAACCCCATAATATGAATGGCTTTTTGCTTGGCCACAGCGGCATCAACGCCAGCTGTAAGCTCGGCGTTTTCGAAAAAGTCACCATCGGCAATGGCTTTACTGATACGGGTAAAGTCTTGATAAACGACGCGGCCAGCGCCTAAGTTCACGTGGCCCACTTCAGAGTTCCCCATTTGCCCGTCAGGTAAGCCAACGGCCATACCTGAGCCGTCCACCAAGGTGTGTGGGTAGGTTGCCCATAGTTTGTCCATGGTTGGTGTGTTCGCCGCAGCAATTGCATTATCAGCGGTGGCCTCACGGTGGCCCCAGCCATCTAAAATTAAAAGAGCCAATGGTGTATGTGGCTTTGCCATAACATCCTCAGTGGTTTTTCAGTAAATTCAGAAAATTGACCTTATTTTATGCGATTTTGACGCGCAACGCATCCTTTCTAACTTGGTGCTTTTGGCAAAATTTTACTGGCAACACAGGTTTCAGTCGGTATACTCTGTGGCTTGTTTTTTTCAACTGGAGTAGGCAACCCCATGGATCAACTTCTCGCTTTCGCGATGGACCATTACTTTATGAGCCTGTTGTGGGTCATCCTTTTGATTGCGATTATCGTAAGCTACCTGAAAGGCGTAACTTCTAAGGTTAAGCTATTAGAGCCGCAACAAGCGACCCTACTGACTAACCGTAACGACGGTGTGTTTGTTGATATTCGTTCAACGGACGAGTACCGTAAAGGCCACATTCAAGATGCTATTCATGTAACTGCCGATAAGATTCGAAAAAATGAGGTGCAGGCTCTTGAGAAATACAAATCTGCCCCCATCGTTGTTGTATGTGCAACAGGCATGACTGCGCGTTCAGCAGCAGCTGCGCTCAGTAAAGCTGGTTTTGAGAACGTTGCCGTACTTCGAGGTGGAATCTCAGCCTGGCAGGGCGCCAGTTTCCCACTGGTTAAAAAATAAGTATAACTTTTAGCAATAGGACGTAAAAAATGGCTGACGAACAGCAAGTAAACGGCGCCGCTCAAAACGATGCGCAACAACAGCAAGCTTTCCAGATTCAACGCATTTATACCAAAGACGTTTCGTTTGAAGCGCCAAATGCTCCAGATATTTTCCGCCAAGAGTGGAAACCAGAGCTTAGCCTTGACCTAAACGTTAAAAACACCAAGATTGAAGACGGTGTTTACGAAGTGGTTCTGAAAGTAACTGCAACAAATAAAGTTGGCGAAACGGTAGCCTTTATTGGTGAAGTTCATCAAGCAGGTATTTTCACAATTACTGACGCAATTGAAGAAGGTCAACGTGCCCAATTACTTGGCGCATTCTGCCCGAACATTTTGTTCCCATATGCTCGCGAGTGCTTGTCTAGCTTAGTAAGCCGCGCAACATTCCCGCAATTGAACTTAGCGCCAGTTAACTTTGACGCGGTGTTCGCGCAACACGTACAGCAGCATCAGCAACAACAAGCTGCTGAGCAAGCTGACGCATAATCTAAGCGCCATCAATGCGTAATTCGCAAGTAACAGTGCTGGGTGCCGGTTCTTATGGAACCGCCCTAGCGCTTTGTTTTGCCCGTAAGGGTACGCATACCTGTTTGTGGGGCCGCGATGCTGAGCAAGTCGAAGCAATGGCTACCTCACGCGAAAATGCACGCTACCTACCCGGTATTCAACTTCCTGATACCTTACATGTCACTGCTGATTTGGCTGAAGCTGTAGCTGATAGTCATAATATTGTGGTGGTGGTACCCAGCAGTGCGTTTGCTCAAGTGCTAAAAGACATGCGGGCGCATTTGCGCGAAGACGCGCGGGTTGCATGGGCAACCAAAGGGTTAGAACCTGAAACGGGGCGGCTCCTGTTTGAAGTTGCTCAAGAAATTTTAGGTGACTCACACGCATTGGCTGTGTTGTCAGGGCCAACCTTCGCTATGGAAATGGCCAAAGGCCTACCCACTGCCATATCCATGTCATCAACAGACCCACAGTTTGTTGACGAACTGTCTGAGCTGTTGCACTGCGACCGCAGTTTCCGGGTGTATACCAACGACGACTTCATTGGTGTGCAACTTGGTGGTGCAGTTAAAAACGTGATCGCAATTGGTGCAGGAATGGCCGATGGCATCGGCTTCGGTGCGAATGCCAGAACTGCCTTGATTACACGTGGCTTAGCGGAACTCACGCGGCTTGGCTTAAAGCTTGGTGCAAAACCTGAAACCTTCACCGGCATGGCAGGTTTAGGTGATTTGATACTAACCTGTACCGATAATCAATCCCGTAATCGACGGTTTGGATTGGCATTGGGGCAGGGTAAAAGCGTTGAGCAAGCCATGAAAGAAATTGGTCAAGCGGTTGAGGGCTACCGAAATACCCGTGAAGTGGTTGCGTTAGCAAAACGGCACGGCGTAGAAATGCCCATCTGCGAACAACTCTACGACGTACTCTACGGTGACACCACGCCTCAACAAGCTGCGATTAACTTGTTGAGCCGCGCCCGCACATCGGAATAACTGTTAACTTAATAACTGCTGAGCGATGGTTTGCCATTGCTCATCAAAATGTTCAGTGGGTGCCCGTTTAAACTCAGAACGTACGAACTGGGTGACCTTGCCATCGGCATAGGCCATCAAGAGGTTAGCGAGCATGCCTTCGTCAAGGGCGCCACGAACCTGTTCACGCAAGCGACGCTCGCGTAATACCTGTTTTAAGTTCGCTTCAACTTTCTCAAAAATCCCCTGCACGCGTGCACGCAGACGTTCGTGTTCGCCCAGCAGCGCGTCGCCCGTTAAAATACGGGTAATGCCCGGATTGCGTTCAACGAATGTCAGTATTAAACGTACAATCATTTCACAGCGGATTACGGTGTCTTTTTCGTTGTCTAAAATTTGGTTGATGCGCGACAGTATGGCATCTTCGGTAAAGTCGATGAGCCCTTCAAACATCTTCGCTTTCGATGCGAAGTGACGATAAAGCGCTGCTTCTGACACCCCAACTTCAGTGGCTAAACGCGCCGTGGTAATGCGTTGTCCAGGGCTGGTTTCCAGCATGGTTGCTAAGGCAGCTAAAATTTCTTGTTTGCGGTCTTGTTTCGCGGCCACGCAAAACTCCTTCTGTTTGTCGTTGATCGTTGATCGTTAATCGTTATTGGTTATTGGTTATTGGTTATTCGATAGAAGCTTCGCTGCTTGCTCTAGGATTTGCTGGGCGATGGCTGATTTGCTGGCGCGCGCCAGTGCTTTTTGCTGCACGGTGTTGTCTTGGTCGCGCCAAAATAAGAGCATGGCATTATCTTCGCTATTAAAGCCAATGCTGGTATCGCTGACGTCGTTGGCTGCAATCATGTTGAGCTTTTTGCGCTGTAATTTGCCTTGCGCATAGTGTGCAACATCGTTGGTTTCGGCGGCAAAGCCAATCGTAAAGGGCGCTTTGGCAAGCGCTGCAACGTTGGCGAGTATGTCGGGGTTTTTAACCAACGCGATATGCATGGCGTCATTATCTTTTTTGATTTTATTATCGGCAACATGTGCGGGGCGATAATCGGCCACGGCGGCACAGCCAATAAAAATATCGGCTTCGGCAATAACGCCCATCACTGCAGCATTCATTTGTTCCGCGCTCACCACGTCTATACGAGTTACGCCCGCGGGTGTTGGTAATTGGCAGGGGCCGGCCACTAAGGTGACGTGCGCGCCCATACGTTGTGCGGCTGCGGCCAGGGCAAATCCCATTCGACCGGAGCTGTGGTTACTTAAATAACGGACAGGATCAATGGCCTCCCGCGTGGGGCCAGCGGTAATAACCACGTGCTTAACTGCTAGCTCGATCGAATTTGCCGATAATAAGTCGGTGACAGCTTCACGCAATTCAAGCGGTTCCGGTAAGCGGCCCGCGCCAACATCGCCGCACGCTTGTGCGCCACTCGCTGGGGTTATAACGGTTACGCCACGACTTTGCAGTAATGCGCAGTTCGCCTGTACCGCTGGGTGTGCCCACATTTGTTGATTCATTGCCGGTGCAACGGCTACCGGGGCGGCCGTTGCAAGACAAAGGGTTGTTAACAAATCAGGGGCGTGCCCATGGGCAAGTTGCGCAATGGTATTGGCAGAGGCGGGTGCAATGAGCACAAAGTCAGCCCATTTAGCCAACTCAATGTGGCCCATCGCCGCTTCTGCTGCTGGGTCAAGCAAATCATGATGAACCGGATTGCCAGAAACCGCCTGCAGTGTTAGCGGGGTAATAAACGCCTGACCGCCTTGTGTTATTACGCAGCGAACATCGGCACCGTAGTCTTTCAACCGGCGCACCAAATCGGGCATTTTATAGGCGGCAATACCACCGGTTATGCCGAGCACGATGCGTCGGCCGCTTAATGGCTTCTTGGGGCTTGTACTCATAGTAAGTCCTTACCTTTTAACTATTTTTACAATACCACGAAGACCCGATTTTCGCGATATAGAAATTTTATACAGGGGTGCGTTATTGCCGCGCTTAAGCCGAGGCGACAGCGCAATTTAGATCATGCCGCGCCGCCGTATGCTAAATTTTCATTCTTAATGAGTAACAGCAAGGATCAAGGAGCGATCATGACAAGTGTAAAAGACTGGCCCGTAACCGAACGGCCCCGCGAAAAAATGGCAGAGCTTGGAGTGGCAACGTTAACCGATGCTGAACTGCTCGCTATTTTACTCGGTACCGGCATTCGCGGCAAAGACGTGGTGGCCTATGCACGTGACTTACTGAGTGCATTTGATGGTTTAGGTGGCATGCTGGCCGCCAACGCGGAAACTTTATTGGAGCAACCTGGGCTTGGGCCAGCGCGGGTGATGCAGTTGCAAGTGGTGATGGAAATTTCGCGCCGTTATTTGGCATGGCAATTACGTCGTGATGATGGTTTTACGCAGCCGGCCATGGTGCGCGACTATCTGACGGCTCAGTTACGGCATCAGCAACGCGAAATTTTTGTGGTGTTGTTGCTTGATAGCCAACACCGACTATTAAAATATGTTGAGTTATTTCAAGGAACAATCAACGCCGCCCCGGTATATCCGCGAGAAATAATAAAATTAGTGATGCAACATAATGCAGCGGCGGTGATTTTAGCGCATAATCACCCCTCTGGCGTGGCTGAACCCAGTCAGGCAGATCAGCGTGTAACAGAGCGCTTAAAACGGGCCCTAGGTATGATCGACGTTGCCCTACTGGATCATTTCGTTATTGGCTCGGGAACACCAGTTTCATTTGCCGAACGGGGGCTCTTGTAGTAAAGTAGCGCCGCCGTTTACAGGATCATAATGATCAAAAAATATCAGCGATCACTTGATTGCCGGGCCAATTTGCTGTATAAAATGCGCCCTCGGATTCAAGGCAAGGCCGCGATGGGCGACAGGCGAGCTTGAAGCAATTTTGGAGTAAATAAACGATGTCACAAGTATGTCAAGTTACAGGAAAGCGTCCGGTTAGCGGAAACAACCGTTCACACGCGCGCAATGCGACCAAGCGTCGTTTCCTGCCGAACCTGCAATCTCACCGCTTCTGGGTAGAATCAGAAAAGCGTTGGGTTAAGTTGCGTATCTCTACTAAAGGTATGCGTATTGTTGATAAAAATGGTATCGACGCGGTGCTCGCAGATTTGCGCGCTCGTGGCGAAAAAGTGTAAGGAGCTGAACCATGCGTGATAAGATTCGTCTAGTTTCTTCTGCCGGTACTGGTTACTTCTACACTACCGATAAGAACAAGCGCAACATGCCAGAAAAAATGGAAATCAAAAAATACGATCCAGTGGTTCGTAAGCACGTGGTTTTCAAAGAAGCTAAAATTAAGTAAGCTTCTTCTGAGCACAAAAAACCCAGCCTGGCTGGGTTTTTTTGTATCTGTAGTACCGAATCATTTGAAATCGTTAACGCGTGGGATCAATCACGCCGTTGATACTGGTGTTATGACGGTACCAACCGGTAATGCTAAACCGATCGCGATTACCTGCCAGCACTTCATGCATAAACACATCGCTAAGAAAAATAACCAACTTGCCGGCTTGCGGTAAAATGGTTTCTAACACCCGCCCGCGCTCGTCGTACATGACCAGTTGACCGCCGTCGGCTTCCTGCCAGTGTGGGTTTAAATAAAATACCGTGGTGAGAATGCGATTGCTGCGCCCTTTAAAGGCATCGAGGTGCTTACGATAAAAAGCGCCGGGCGGATAGTGGGCAAGATGGCATTCATAATCGAATAGCCCCATAAACAATTCGCGATTCACTTGCACCCGCAAGCCATCCATCATATCAAGGTAGGCACGCTCAGGCGCATAATCACGCTGCAACCAACGGATCTTATCTTGGCGCACCGCCGTATTCGTGGTGTATTGATCAGCACGCCCAATTCCCGCCTGTTGCCAGTCGGTGGCAGCTAAGTTTTGGGCATAGTCGAAGAGCCGTTGGCAGTAGTGCGGTGCGAGGAAGTTAGAAACGACCACATAGCCGCGTTCAGCGAGTTGTTCAAAGTCGATCGCTGAGGTTTTAAAAACTGTATGATCAAGCGTCGATGGAGCTGCCTGCATTGCCTGTATTTAACCCCAAAAGCCAAATTCGTACGAAGTGGCGCGAATATAGATGACGCTACAGTGAAACACAAGTAGTGCGCGTGCACTAATTTTCATACAATTATTCGTTCACGCAAGCCTTAACCAATGAGTGAAATTTTATGCCTGAGTTGCCAGAAGTAGAAGTCAGTTGCCGTGGTATAGCACCGCACCTGCAGCAGCAAAAAATAACCCAAATTATTGTGCGCGATCGGCGCTTGCGTTGGCCTGTGCCTGAAGAGATTGATAGCGTTGTTGGCGCGTTAATTACCAAGGTGGAGCGGCGCGCCAAATATTTAATTGTGCACACTTCGGCGGGGCATTTGATTATTCACCTTGGTATGTCAGGCGCGCTGCGCGTGGTGCCAGCCAACACACCTGCGGTAAAGCATGATCACATCGATTTGGTGCTGGAATCAGGTAAGTGCTTGCGTTTTAACGATCCGCGCCGGTTTGGCTGCTGGTTGTATTCTAAAGAGCACCCAAGCGAGAACCATCCGCTATTGCGCGCGTTGGGGCCTGAACCGTTAACCGATGCGTTTAACGAGGCCTATTTGTTCAAAGCGTCACGGGGCCGTCAGCAAGCCATTAAGACCTTTATTATGGATAACCATGTGGTGGTTGGGGTGGGTAACATCTATGCCAACGAAGCGCTGTTTAAGGCCGGTATTCATCCAAAACGTGCGGCCGGAAAGATAAGTCAGCGCCGTTATGAGCAATTGGTGCCCATTATTAAAGCCACGCTCGCCAAAGCGATTGAGCAAGGCGGCACCACCTTACAAGACTTCACCCAAGCGGACGGTCAGCCGGGTTACTTTAAACAAGAGTTGATGGTTTACGGCCGTGGCGGCAAGTTGTGCATGCAGTGCTCAGGGCGTTTGAAAGAAATACGGCTGGGGCAACGCAGCACGGTTTATTGCCCCAGTTGCCAACGCTAAGGCGTGTGCTGGCGTAAAAACGGTGTGATGGCTGCGATAAAGCCCTGTGGGTCGCTGATAAAGGGGGCATGACTGCATTTGGGTGCGATGTGCGCGATGCTTGACGGCAAAATCGCGCTGACTTTCTCGGCGACCGTTGTTGGCACGAGCGCATCCAACTTCCCGTAAATGCGTAACAGCGGCACTTCAAGCCCTGCTAAACGTTCGCGCAAATCAACCGTAGCGAGCATATCCAACCCTGCATCCAACACCTCAACGGAAGCCATCGGTTTGGCAAATAACCATTCTTTAATCTGTTTTATGTCGTCGCGCGCGTGCGGTGAGCCCAGCGACTGCAACGCCAAAAAACGTTCAACCGTGCGCTTAAAGTCTTTGCTGAGCTGCTTCGCAAAGGTGTTGAGTACATGGGGTTCTATACCGGGCCAGTCTGCTTGCGCTGGAAAAAATGGCGATGACGCGACCGTTGTCAGGCTATGAAAGCGCTCGGGCTGGCGCAGTGCCAACTCAGTTGCGACCAACCCGCCCAGCGACCAGCCAACTAAGTGGCAGCGCTCAGGCAAGGCGGCCAGAGTGAGCTCACACAGGGTATTGAAGTCGACCGGTTGATTATCCGGCCACGGCGACTCGCCATAACCCGGCAAATCCAGTCGGTGCAAGGTGCCAAGCTGCGCTAATGGCGTAATGACTGGGGTCCAGATATTGGCATTCAAGCCCCAGCCATGGAGTACAACAATATCCGTCCCTGTGCCCCTGACGGCACGCCAAACCGAAGCTACCATTTTAGATTCTCTATCACTGCGAAAGGATGCGTCTATGTTAGGGTATTGCTGGCTATGTGATCAATCATTACGAATCGCTGAATCAAGTGGGCTCTGCCACGTGTGTTTACATGATTTACCGCGGTTACCACCTTCGTGTTTGCGCTGGCGCTGCCAACGCCCTGATCGGGCTCAAGGGCGCTATTGGTTTGCGGCGTTCCGCTGGCAGGCCGATATTCAACACCTTATTCACCGCTTTAAGTTTCAACGTTGCCCAGAACTGGCGGGCATATTGGCGCCATTTTTGGCGGCACAAGTGCACCATTGCTACCGTGAACGTGATGACGCTTGGCCAGATATGTTGGTAGCAATGCCGATGACGTATAAGCGCTGGTGTCAGCGTGGCTATAACCAAGCTGGTTTGTTAACCCATCAGGTGGCTGAGTTGGTACAACTGCCAGTGGCTACCGGCTTGTTGCGTCGTATTCGGGATGATGACGGCGCGCAACACCATGCGGCAGCAGGGCAGCGCTGGCAAAATATGTACCGCAGCATGCATTGCAGTCGTGATGTTAGCGGTTTGAAGTTAGCGATTATTGATGATGTGCTGACCACGGGCGCATCAATATCTGCTGCTGCAGATGCGTTGCTGCGCCGTGGGGCACGAGCGGTTGATGCGTGGACGCTGGCGTATGCCGAGCCGCACCAACCGGTGGTTAGCGATTAATGCGCGTGAGCGGCTTCAGCTGCTTCGGCAGCTGCAGCTTCAACGTTTTCTTCATCGCTCATTGTTGGACGAACTTCTTGCGCTAAGAAAATCGCATTACTGAGGAGCTTGGCACTGCCCCAGAAAAACGCACGGAAGTTCATGTCGTCAGTAAACGCGATAACCCGGCCACGACCTTGGCGATGCGCAACAATTGCCGCTTTGTCAGCCAATACTTCGCGGTTTGCGGCGGCGGTAAAGCCGGCAAGCAGCGGTTCTTTTTCGCTGTAAGTCGCAACAGTTACGAACGGCTGCTCGGGTACCACCATCGCATTCACGCTGTCTTTAAATACTGGCAGTGTGGCACGCGGATAGCCGAAGGTTAGCGGGTGCGAGGTATCCAGCTGTAACTCGAAAATTGCGCCGGCTAAACGACGTTGACCATAGAAATCATCCATGTCGGCATACGTTAACTCTTCTTTTTCGAAGGCTTCGCGGAAGGTTTTGTCTTCAACGAATTTAGCTGCCAAAATGTCGTTGTTGCTCAGCCACTTTGACCCGCCTTGTTGACCAATAATTACGCCGCCCTGGTTAACCCAATTGCGCAGGCGTTCGGCACTGCGTTTATTCAGTTTCGAATAACGGCCGTCAACCATAATAATGTGCGTATATCGTGACAAATCGGCTGAGTTCAAACGGTCGGTATCAACCATCGACACGGGAATACCGACATGGCGGTCAAGGTAATACCATGCTTCGCCCGCTTCGTACATATTGGCGTCGGTACCAACCACCATCATGACATTGACTGGCTCAACGGGTGACAAGTTTCGGCTGCCTAAGTCCATACCGCTTGGGGTAAGACCTGAGGTAATCGCGTGCACGTCAACCTGGTTTACGTTGGCAATTTCAGACAATTTCGCCTGTACGTCTGCCCAGTCATGATCTTGATAGGCGCGCGTGACAACCACGGTGCCAGGGCTAAATTTGTATTCGCCATTGGTTGTTTTCGCGGTGAATTCTTGGTTCGCTTGGCGCACATGAATGCCAGCTTGTAGTAAGCGGTTTAATGTACGTGGCGAAAAGTAATTGTGCCATTCAAACGCATAGGCATAGGCGTCTTTAGCGAAGCTGATTTGCTTCGGTTGTGGCGCCTGCCAAGCTTCGTTCGCGGTGTCGATACTCCAACCGTCGAACTTAGCAAAGTTAACGTTGAAGGCATGCGGGAATGTCCACGCGGAGACATCATAGAAGGTGTTATCTTTAAAGCTCTGTTGGTCCATAAAGATAGCGCGAATCAAAACATACTGTTCTTGTTCAAGCGGTACGTAATAGCTTTCGTTGGCAGGGTAGGTAACGCCGTCAAGCTTTACAGAGTCTTCCAATGCGTAACTCTTGATGCCGTGTTGGGCAAGAATGTTTAGCATCTCCTGAACACGCCCAGGGTCAGTTGGGTCACTGATCACATAGCCTTTAAAGCCGGCCTTTTTCGCGGCAGCCAATGCGTTGTCATAAAACCGCTGCTGGTAGTCCAGGAACCAGCTTTTGTTCGCATGTGCACCGTACATACTGGTCAGTGATGTGGTGAACTGGTTTTGAATGGTGAACGGGAATTCAACCAAGCCGTTAATTGAGTCTTGCGCGTGCCCGCGGCTAGACGCTTGCTCAAACAAAATGCCGATAGCACCTTGCACATCTGGATAGGTTGAACCTTTACCGACGTAAAAGTCATCAAAGGCTTCTTCGGTAAAATACAAACGGCCTTGTTCATCCAATGCCGCAGCATGGCCTTCAGCCAATGTTTCGGTTAGCTTAACGTTTTCGTCAGGCGTATTTGGGTTTTTCCGTGACGGAATACCCGGCTGAAAGAAAAACGTGCTGTCAGTACCCATTTCGTGGAAGTCAGTTAAAACGTTCGGCTTCCATTTTTGGAAATTCGCGATGCGCGCGCGTGACTCAGGGTGTTGCAATAACAACCAGTCACGGTTTAAGTCGAACCAGTAATGGTTAACACGACCGCGTGGCATCGGCTGCACATGTTCGCGATGCTGGGTATCGGCAACGAGGTTTTGGCTCTTATGCTGATTGGCCCACTGGGCAAACCGGGCTAAACCGTCAGGGTTATAACTTGGATCAAGTAAGATGATTGAATCACGTAATACCTGTTCAATTTTGTCACCTTCTGCAGCTGCTAAGTAATAGGCATACAACAGCGCAGAGTTACTGCCACTCGGCTCATCGCCGTGAATACTGTAGCCCATATAAAGCACTAAAGGTGCGTTTTCAGGGTCACCTTCACGGTTTGGATCAGCAAGCGCAAGGTGTTGGTCACGCAGGCTATCTATATTTTTATGATTCTCTGGCGTGGTAACCGTTGCCAGCAACAGCGGACGACGCTCATGCGTGTAACCGGTGCGCTCTAGCGTGAAGCGGTCAGATTTTTCCGCCAAAATTTCCATGTACTGGGCTAACTGCTCCGGGCGCACATGCCATTCACCGACTTCGTAGCCAAGTACTTCTTTCGGTGTTGGAATATCTGGGTTATAAGTCACATCTTTTGGTAAATAGTCTTCTAGCGTGGAGGCTTGCGCCGCTGCTGAAGTGATTAGCCAAAATAGGGCAATCGATATAATACGAACCATGACGGTATCCTGTGTTGCATAGCCAAACTAAGTGCTGCCACGCTAGCAAACTTAGCTACAATGCCCAAGCTGATTACTATGCAATGCGTGAAATTTGCGATAAGATATACCTTACTAAATTACTCAGGTATAGCAGTGAGGTGGTTAACCCATGATTCGTATTACAGAAAGTGCGCAAGCACATTTTCGCAAGTTGCTTGCCGAACAACCGGATAACACAAATATTCGCGTGTTCGTGGTGAACCCGGGTACGCCGTCGGCCGAATGTGGTGTTTCATATTGTCCGCCCGACGCGATTGAGCCGGACGATGAAGTATTGCCATTTAGCGGGTTTGATGCGGTGGTCGATTCTGGCAGCGCGCCATTCTTGATAGACGCTGCGATTGATTTTGAAGAGCAAGATCTTGGTTCGCAGCTCACGCTGAAGGCACCCAACGCAAAAGCTCGAAAAGTGGCTGACGATGCGCCATTAATTGAGCGTGTTGAATACGTTATTCAAGCTGACATCAATCCGCAGTTGGCCAACCACGGTGGTAAGGTTTCTGTGAACCACATTACCGACGACGGTATTGCCGTGTTGCAGTTCGGTGGCGGTTGTAATGGGTGCAGTATGGTCGATGTGACTCTGAAAGAGGGCATCGAAAAGGAACTTGTACAACGTTTCCCAGGTGAGCTTAATGGCGTTCGAGACGTTACAGAGCACCAAGCTGGCGAACATTCGTACTATTAAAATGGTTTAAAAATTAAGCTTGGTCTCGCGCTGTCACCAGCGATGTAAGGCCGCGCTGACGTAAGTAAACCCACTGGCTGCAACCACGGGCCAGTAGAAATAAGCTTAACGCCAACCACAAGCCGTGGTTGGCGTTTTCATTTGGAAGCCACCACTGGGAGAGTAACCAAACCGGCACAAACACGCCAATGGCACTTACCGCCATGGTATTGCGCATGGCATGCGTGAGGCCCAAACCAATAAAAACGCCGTCGTAATAGTAACTCCAATGCCCCAGCAGAGGTAGTACGATTAACCAGGGCAAGTAACGCTGCGCAACTGAAATTACGTCGGGTAAATCGGTCAGTGTGCGAATTATCCAATCGCCGAGCACAAAAAATATCAGGCTATACATTAGTGCGAACAGCATCGACCAGAACAGCGTGAGACGCATCCAGTAACGAATTTTAGCGGTGTCTTGACGTCCGCGCGCGGCCCCCAGCAGTGCCTCTACTGCATAGGCAATGCCGTCTAAGCCCAGTGAAATAAGCAGTAAAAACTGCATCAGCACCGCATTGGCAGCCACCACCACGGTGCCAAAGCGCGCGGCATAACCGGTCATTGTGGCCATACAAAGTTGTAACAACAGTGAGCGAATAAACACGTCGCGGTTCATTGCCGCAAAGCGTTTTAGATAGCTGGGTGTAATGCGCCATAAGTGCGGTGCGGGTAACACATCACGAATCAGCCAAAGCCCTAGCAATGCGGTGGACACTTCGGCCAGCACCGATGCCCATGCAGCACCGGCAACATTCATTCCTAAGCCTAAAATTAAAACAACGTCAGCAATAACATTCACGGCATTGGTAAATATCACCAAGGCCATTGCCGCGCGGCTTTGCTGGCGGCCGAGTAAGGTACCCAGTACCAGCAAGTTTATCAGTGCAGCAGGCGCTGCCCAAAGTCGGATACCAATATATTGTGACGCGTAGCGCTGCAAGTCAGGGCTGGGATTGATGACCCACCACGAAAAATCAATAATCCACGGTGTCACCAGTAGCAGCAACAGCCCGATACTTACTGCCAGTACCATGCCATGCACCACCACTTGCTGCGCGGCGGCATGATTTTTAGCGCCAAAGGCATGCGCGATCTCGGCTGTGGTTGTCATGCGTAAAAAAATGGCTAAAAGATAAATAAAACTGACAACCATGGCGCCAAGCGCAACAGCACTGAGATAAATCGACTGGGGCAAGTGCCCAATAATAGCGGTATCCACTAAACCCAATAAAGGTGCGGCAATATTTGATATGATCATGGGCAAAGCAATTGCAAAAATCGTGCGGTGATCAGCGCGCTTACCAAAATTGAACGGGAGTTTGTTTATGCGTTTCATGCTTATTGTTCTTGGGTTAATGAGCTGTGTGTCGTGGGCTGCACCCGGCAGTGTTGCTGTGTTGCAATACCACCACATTGGGGATGATACACCGCGTGTGACTTCAGTGACAGCCGAAGAGCTCGAGGCGCACTTCGCGTGGTTAAAAGAGAACGATTTTACGGTATTGTCCATTGCTGAAATTCAACGCCGATTTGCCGCTGGCGAATCGTTGCCGGAATACACCGCGGCAATAACGTTCGATGATGGCTGGCGCAATGTTTACCGCGAAGGGTTGGCGATTTTCAAAGAATACAATTATCCCTTCACCATTTTTGTGAACCCAAAACTCATGCGGGAAGCCTCGAGCCAATATATGGGTTGGGAACAATTGCGCGAACTGCAGAAACATGGTGCGCAGATTGCGAACCATACCAATAGTCACTGGCACATGACGTGGCGTTATGAAGACGAAACCGAACAGCAGTGGCGTGAGCGGGTGGTCGCCGATGTGCTTGATGCCCAGCGCGAGATTGACGAAAACCTCGGCGAGCAGCCCCGTCATCTTGCTTATCCGTACGGTGAATACGATGTGGCACTGCAGGAACTGCTGCAACAGCGTGATTTTATAGCATTTGGCCAGCACTCGGGACCGTGGACTTCGCACAGCCCGGCCACCGCAATTCCGCGATTTCCAGCATCGGCCCAGTATGCGAATTTAGAAACGCTTAGCACAAAAATGAAGAGTTTGGGTTTACCGATAACTGACTATGAGCCTGAAGAAATGTTAGTTCCCGAAGGGCAAACGACCCCAAGCTTCAGCGTTAGCGTTGCAACAACTGACGACTTTAACCCGAGCCAAATGACCTGTTTTGCAGGGGGTAAAGTGCTGCGACCTGAGTGGGACGGGAATACCTTTACGGTGCAACTTGAGCAGCCAGTGCCGATTGGCCGGTCGCGGGTAAATTGTACGGTGCCGAGTAAATCGCAAGCAGGCCGGTTTTATTGGTATTCGCACCCGTTTGTCCGCGCTGATGAACGCGGACGTTGGCCAGACTAGCCCTTAATCAAACTGTGACGCAATGATCGCGAAGTCGGTGATCAATTGCGTCATGTTTACCGACGGTATTTCACCCATCACGTGCTCAGCTTTGAAAATAGCTTGGCGCTGCCCATCAGGGTTCACCAAAACAATTGCTGCACTATGGTTCACGAGATAATCAGTAGCGCCTTCGTCGGGTATTGAGTACATCAACCCTAAACCATTTACGAACGGGTACAGCTGCGGATGCTCGGCACGCACGCCGACAAATTCAGGGCCGAAAAAACCTGCGTAATCGGTCACTCGTTGAACGGTGTCGCGTTGCGGGTCTACCGAAATCATCCAAACGTTTATCGGATGCTCAGCATGCTTCTGCAAGTCAGGCATGGCTTTGCGTAGGTTCGCCATGGTGGTGGGGCAAATATCCGGGCAAAAGGTGTAGCCGGTAAACAATAGCGTCCATTGACCTTGCAAATTGTTATTGGTCACGTCGTTGCCAAGTGAGCTTTGCAGCGTGAACGACTCCAACGTACGTGGCGGGTCGTATATCAGTGCTTGCGGTTCCGGCTTTGGTAAGTTGTTGTAGATTACAACACCAAATACCAAAGCAACTAGTGCGACGATGCTAACGAGCAGCTTTTGCATTGTAGAACTCCCTTCTGTGGCTATAACCCGACAAATGCGGGTGAGACTAAGTAGTGATCTGCAAGCAACAAAATAAACAGCGCGAATAACTGCCAGATTGAAAATTTGAACATGTTAAACGCAGTGTGTTTGGTTGGGGCGAACTTCAGTTTCCAAGCATAAACCAAAAACCAAATACTCAAAATACTCGAGCCGACTAAATAGATAACGCCCGACATGCCAACAATGTATGGCAGCAAACAAATAATACCGAGCAACACGGTATACAGCAAAATACAGGTTTTAGTGAACTCAATGCCATGTGTTACCGGCAACATTGGAATCTCAGCTTTGGCGTAATCTTTGGCGCGGTGAACGGCAAGCGCCCAGAAATGAGGTGGTGTCCAGGTGAACACAATCATGACCAATAAAATTGCAAACGGATGAATTTCGTTGGTTACAGCGGTCCACCCAAGCAGCGGTGGTGCAGCACCGGCTAAGCCGCCAATAACAATGTTTTGTGGCGTGGCACGTTTTAAGTACATGGTGTAAACCATGGCGTACCCGATCAAGCTGGCGAACGTCAGCCAAGCGGTCAGCATATTGACCCAAAGAGCCAGAACCGCGAACCCTAACGCGCCGATAATCGCGGCAAAGGTGAGTACCCGCTTAGGCGACAAGGCCCCCGACGGCAACGGGCGACGCAGCGTACGAGCCATGCGGGCGTCAATGTGGCGATCAACCAGATGATTTACAGCGGCCGCTGAGCCGGACATTAAGCCAATCCCAATCAGACCAGGAACCATGATTTGCCACGGCACCCAAGTAGGCGTCGCGAGGCACATTCCAACCAATGCAGTCAGTAACAACAGCAGCACCACATTGGGTTTGGTCAGGGTTAAGTAGTCACGCCAGCTGGCATGTTTTTTATAGGTTTCAGCAAGCGCCTTATCGGCGCCTGACATTTGAGCTTGTTCTGACATTCGAATTTACCTCGCCGTTGTCATTATGTACTTCACGCGGTGATACGTCATTACGCGTTGCGGGCGATCTTGTAATTTAACCCAACTAAACTAAGTAACAAAAGCGCACCCACAGCATTGTGCGCTACTGCAACGCCAAGTGGCAGCATGAAAATAACATTGCTGAACCCTAGCGCCAGTTGAATAACTAAAAATAATGCAACCCAGTTCAAACTGCTGCGAATTATGCTGGTTTGTGTGCGTCTAAATCCAAACCAGAGTAACAAACCCACCACAATAGCGGTGAAATATGCGCCAAATCGGTGCGCGACGTGCATGGTCATGCGTTCCGCGTAGTCGTGGGCGCCATATTGATACGTGTTTGCGTCTGGTACAGAGAACGCGCCTGCTATGTCCAGGCGTTCGCTCCAATTGCCCTCGCAAAATGGCAGGTCGGTACATGCCATTGCCGCGTAATTGGCAGCAACCCAACCACCTAAGGCAATCTGTCCTATCACGACAAGTAAAGCAAACAGGGCAAAGCCCGACAGCGTTCTCATTTTGGCATCGCCAAGCGGCATGTGCACGCGCTTAAGGCGAAGTGATAATAAATACAGCAACGATATCGTGGTAAAACCACCCAGCAAATGCCCCATAACAATTAGGGGCTGCAGGTTCATGGTTACGGTCCACATACCCAGGGCCGCCTGGAAGGTCACCAGGCACAGCAACGCAACCGGCAATAATACCGGTTGTTCGGGGTGTTTACGCTTGCGAATAAATGCCCATACAGTAAGGGCTAAAATGAACAGGCCAAGTGTGCCCGCCGCATAGCGATGAATCATTTCGTTCCAGGCTTTTTGCGATTCCAATGGGGCATCAGGAAATAACTCAGCGGCCTTGTTAGAATCTTTCGGAACGGTTAACTCGCCGTAACAACCTGGCCAGTCGGGGCAGCCTAAACCAGCGTCAGTCAGGCGCGTATATGCACCGAGAACAATCACCACAAAAGCTAAAACAACAGTTAATTTAACGAATGTGCGCATGCGACTAACCTATCTTAGAAAGCTTTAACAAAGTGCGCAGGTCAGAGAGTAGATTCTTCGCTTCTGCGCGCATCGCTTCTTCATTTTCATACGTTGGATAATAAAGAACGATGTTACCGAGTGGATCAATAATAAATAAGTGATGTGCCGGAATGTCTGCAACGGCTTGAGCCAGCGCGAGGTTTTGCACATGCTTAACCCGCGGCACTTGATTCAAGTCGAGTTGAGTACCGCTGGCACTAATCAGGATAGGGCTGACGCGGTCTGTTTCTTTGCCAAGGGCAACATCAAGTTGATTAATCGCATACAAGCCTTGCACACATGCTTGATCGCAATTGCCGTCGTCACGCAAGGCTACACGCCACCCTTCAGGTAAGCTGTCACTAAGCTGGCGCAGCTCAACTGGGGGTACCATCATGGTGCCCTTGTTGGTTGCTGCACCTTGATACCAGTTTTGGTCCAGCACTAATTTAGCGCCAATAACTGGAATTAAAAACGCGAGCACAACACCAACAAGAGTAACGCGCGATTTTTTGATAGTGGACATGGTCATTCCTCTGTTTTTATTTTTTTGGAACGGCTGGCAAACCAGAAAACTAGCAAGCATGCGATGGCGAGAGAAAACCATTGGAATGCATAAGCACGGTGCTTGGTTGGTTTCATAACTTGCGGTTGCCATTGGCGCGGCCAACCCAGTTCAGCAGATTCTGAGAGTAGCACCACATAGGGTTGAATGGGAAGTTGAGTTGCCGCGCGAATTGCATCGGCATCAAGTTGCTGCACGCGCACAGGCCATTGGTCGCTTTCAACTAAGGTATCACCCATGCCCCAAATTTTACTGATGTTGGGCGCATAAAAGTAACCGTTTATGGTTACTTTTCCTGTGGGTAACTGAAGTTTTGGCAGTTGCTGCCTTGTTTCGCCCCAGGGTACCCAGCCCATATTAATCATCACAATATGCTGCGTGGCATCGGCGAAGTTCGCTTCGAGTAAGCCAATAACGTGATAGCCCGCTTGGCCATCCATGATTTGATTATCGAGTAAGAGATAATTTTGAAGCAGTTCGCCTTGCACCGAAACGTCTGCAAAACGCGGTATATCCGTTGCGGGCGCGCGATGGGTGTTTAACGAAATTGTTGGGGTAGACCGGTTTGCGTAATCTGCAAAAAGTTGTTCTTTTTCATTGGCACGATCAAGTTGCCACAATCCAAGCTTGACCAAAATCGCAATTGCCAGCACAGTGAGCAGCGTAGCAAGGAGTTTGCCTTTACGCATGTCGAGCTCCGAACGAAACTTTTCGATAGGAATCTGTGATGGTTATTACTGCAAAAATCATATTGGTACTACTCATGTTATTTATGGTCGTAAACCTGTTCCGAGCATTATTTGCCATGCTCCGAGACGACCCGACCAAACCTTCAATGACCAAATACCTGGGACAACGGGTGTTGTTTTCCGCTATAGCCATTGTGGTGATCGTGATACTACTGGCATCTGGGGTGTTGACACCAAATCCACGACCGTATTGATGTTCCCTTAACAAGGAGCCTCAATACGGCCGCAACTGGCCGCAACTGCTTTAAAGAATATAAACGAAGATAAACAAGCACACCCAAACCACATCAACAAAGTGCCAATACCAGCTGGTTGCCTGGAAAGCAAAATGCTTTTCTGGAGTAAAGTGACCTTTGATAACTCGCAGGAACATGATGATTAACATCAGGGTACCGAGTGTTACGTGCATACCGTGAAAGCCGGTAAGCAGGTAGAACGTATTTCCGTAAATACCCGAGTCGAGTGTTAGCCCCAGCTCTTCATAGGCGTGAATATACTCCGCAACCTGCAGGTATAAAAAGGTACAGCCTAAAATAATGGTAACAGCCAGCCAACCAGTCAGCTGCTTACGGTTATTTTTTTCTAACCCAACATGTGCAAAATGGCAGGTAACGCTTGAAACAATCAGGATAATTGTGTTGTAAAGCGGTAGCCCCATCCAGCCCATTGCACCAGACTCCGTGCCACCTGGGGTTTGCGTGAGCGGCCAATGGGCCTCAAAACCCGGCCATAACACCTCGTTGGTCATAGCGTTGTTGCCACCACCACCGAGCCATTCAACCGCAATCACACGGGCGTAGAACAATGCGCCAAAGAACGCCGCAAAGAACATGATCTCGGAAAAGATGAACCAGCTCATACCTTGACGGTACGAATGTCCCAACTGATTGCTATACATGCCGGCCATCGACTCGTTTATTTGGTCGCGGAACCAACCAAATAACATAACCAGAAGCACTGCAATGCCGCCCAGGAGTACATTGACACCCCAGCCGTCAGTGGCTTCGTTCTTCATGTCGATAACCGTGTGGCCTGCACCAAAAGCGATTAAGCCTAACGCGATAGCGCCAATTATCGGCCACGGACTTGAAGCAGGTACGTAATATTTTTCGTGTTGTTGTGCCATAAAACTAATCCTCAGTCTGCTGATGTTGCTTCAAAGGTTGCGAGAACATCAGGTTGAGCATTGGCTGTCATATCGTACATCGTGTATGACAAAGTCAACGTATGTATATGTTTAGGAATATCCGGGTCTAAGTAGAACTGCATTGGCATTTTTGTTTTGGCACCGGCCGCCAAGGGCTGCTGGTTAAAGCAAAAACATTCGGTTTTATTCAAATACAAACCGGCTTCACCTGGCGCAACTGAAGGCACAGTTTGCGCCACCATGTTTTGACCAGTTGGATTATTCGCCAAAAAGTTCACTACTTTGGTTTCGCCGGGATGCACGCGCACGGATGTTACTTCCGGCTTGAACCCCCACGGCATCCCCGTATTCACCCGGGTAATAAACTGTACATTGATGGTGCGCGAAGTGTCGACTTGGCGTGTATTAACGGCCGCCTGTTCGTTTTTTGTGCGGCCGTTAAAGCCAGTAATGTCGCAAAACACTTCGTACAATGGCACCAATGCGAACCCGAAACCAAACATGCCTACAACAACAAACAGTAGGCGACGAATGACCCGCGCATTGTTTGGGCGCGGGTTAGGTGTCGGATTATTACCAGTCATTTCTATTTCACCTCAGGCGGTGTTTCGAAGGTGTGGTACGGTGCCGGTGACGGTACTGTCCATTCTAAACCTTCGGCACCTTCCCATGGTTTCGCAGATGCTTTTTCGCCACCGCGTACACACTTGATCACAACCGCCAAGAAGATGAGCTGTGATAAGCCGAACGCAAAGCCACCGATACTAACAACTTGGTTAATGTCAGCGAACTGCAGCGAGTAGTCCGGAATACGACGTGGCATACCGGCCAAGCCTGCAAAATGCATTGGGAAGAACAACACGTTGACCGAGATCAGCGAGGTCCAGAAGTGCCATTTCGCTAAGGTTTCGTTGTACATGTGGCCAGTCCATTTCGGTAGCCAATAGTACGCAGCTGCCATAATCGAGAAAATGGCACCCGTAACGAGCACATAATGGAAGTGCGCGACCACGAAGTAGGTGTCGTGATACTGGAAGTCAACTGGGGTAATTGCAAGCATCAACCCAGAAAAACCGCCAATTGTGAACAAAATCACGAACGCCAAGGCAAACAACATAGGGGTTTCAAAACTAATTGAACCGCGCCACATGGTGGCTACCCAGTTAAATACTTTCACCCCTGTTGGCACCGAGATCAGCATGGTGGCATACATAAAGAATATCTCTGCTGCCACTGGCATACCGGTGGTAAACATGTGGTGTGCCCAAACGATAAAGCTTAAACCAGCAATGGCCGCCGTGGCGTAAACCATCGACGAATAACCAAACAGCCGTTTACGGGAAAACGCCGGAATAATCGCCGAGATGATACCGAAGGACGGCAAAATCATAATGTAAACTTCGGGGTGCCCGAAGAACCAGAAAATATGCTGGAACAATACGGGGTCACCACCACCTGCTGCGTCAAAGAAGCTGGTGCCGAAGTATTTATCCGTTAGCACCATGGTTACGGCGCCGGCCAATACAGGCATTACAGCGATGAGCAGGAAGGCTGTGATAAACCATGTCCACACAAACAGCGGCATTTTCATGTAGGTCATGCCAGGTGCACGCATGTTCATAATGGTCACAATCACGTTAATTGCGCCCATAATCGACGAAATACCCATGATGTGAACCGAGAACACGAACAGTGCCGTGGAGTCACTACTGTAGGTGGTTGAAAGTGGCGCATAGAACGTCCAGCCAAACGCTGGGCCGCCACCTTCCATGAACAACGACGCCAGTAGGATTGCAAACGCAAACGGTAGAATCCAGAAGCTCCAGTTATTCATCCGCGGTAGTGCCATATCTGGCGCACCAATCATCATCGGTACCATCCAGTTCGCCAAGCCGGTGAAAGCTGGCATAACTGCACCGAATACCATAATGAGGCCGTGAACAGTGGTCATTTGGTTGAAGAAATGCGGTTCAACCAATTGCAAACCTGGTTGGAATAGTTCGGCCCGAATAACCATCGCCATTGAACCGCCAACCAAAAACATAATAAAACTAAACCAAAGGTACATCGAACCGATGTCCTTGTGGTTTGTCGTGAATAACCAACGGGTAATACCCGATGGCGCGTGGTGGTGATGGTCGTTATGATCCATCTCGCCAGCAACTGTGCTCATATCGGGTCTCCCTTACTGATTCAAAAATTCGTTTACATCAGCGGCCTGAATCAGGTCGCCAGTGTCATTGCCCCAAGCATTACGCTCATAGGTAATAACAGCCGCCAGCTCGCGCAAACTTAGCTGATTGCTAAATGCTTGCATGGCTGTACCTGCTTTACCGTTGACAACGATATTAATGTGGCCCGCCTGGTCGTTCAAGACCATTTCGGTGCCTTTCAAGCTTGGGAATACGCCAGGAATACCTTCACCGCTAGGTTGGTGACATGCAGCACAGCTACCCAAATACACGCGCTCGCCTAACTCCATGAGTTCGTCTTTGCTCATCGACATAGACAGCAAGCGTTGTTCTTCTTCAGCTGCTTGTTTTGCAATGGCTTCTTGTTCGCTTATCCATGCTTGATATTCCGCTGGCTCTTTGGCGATAACAACAACCGGCATGAAGCCGTGGTCTTTACCGCAAAGTTCAGCACATTGGCCGCGATAAATTCCTGGCTCATCAACCTTGGTCCAAGCTTCGTTGATGAAGCCTGGGTTCGCATCTTTTTTCACGGCGAAATCTGGAACCCACCATGAGTGGATAACATCATCTGACGTAACCAAGAAACGAACTTTGGTATCTGTTGGAATAACCAATGGACGGTCAACTTCAAGCAGGTAGTTTTCACCTTTTTCGAGACGGTTGTTAATTTGGTCTTGGCGTGTGGCCAGTAGACTAAAGAACTCAACGTCATGTTCGAAGTACTTGTAGTGCCATTTCCATTGTGACCCGGTAACCAGCACAGTGACTTCAGCTTCGGACGCGTCCTCCATGGCAAATAGCGTCTTGGTCGCTGGAATCGCCATACCGACTAGAATCAGGAATGGGATAATGGTCCAAAGTATCTCTACCTTAACGCTTTCATGAAACGTCGCAGGCTTATGGCCTTTGGACTTGCGGTGGACAATCATGGAAACAAACATGACTCCGAAAACGATAATACCTATCACACAGCAAATATAAAAAATCGTCATGTGAAGGTCGTAAACGCGTTGACTGATCTCGGTAACACCTTGAGTCAGGTTCAACTGCGATTGCGCACTAGCAGCAAATGGAATACTTGCTATTAGCGCAGTGATGAGTCTAATGCTCACGCGAAATCTCCTCTCATTCTTCCGACGCGGGTCTGCCGCGAATACACCGAAGTGCGAGCCTGAAGAACAACGAGGGGAGCAGAAAAAGGAACAGCTTTTCAAATGAAAATCTTTTTCCCACTAACCCTTTGTTGTTATGTATCAAATTTTATTTTTATTTATTGTGTTAGCAGTTAATGCGCATTCAAAATACCATTTTCTGGTGAAAAAGAAACCGCCTATTCGAAGAATTTTTACATCTAAGTATAAAAAAAGGGCTGCAACTGCAGCCCTAACTGACAACCTTCACAAGCAGGTTTAGTGGAGAGGGGTGAGTGAAGGTAAATCATTAAACACGAAACTGTGCGTTTGGCTAACCTTGCTAGCCATTTTTAATCGTTGTTGCATACGCGGTGATAATTCACCGAGCCAACTTAATACAAGGCTACTGGTTCCGGCCAAAAGGGCTTGTTCAGTTGCCCATTCACGTTCATCTTGACTGCGCCCGTGAACCCAGCGAATCCGTGAACGGCTAATACCCGCACTGACCAATTGTTCAATAAGGTCACGACGCGCGCCAATCACGGTAATCCACTGATTTGTACGCAATGACAGGGCGTGCAACCGCGGCAAAATATCATCTAGATTATTGGTGGTTGTTTCCAGTGCAGGAACGGCTGACCATACATCAAAACCGATGTCGTTAAATTGTTTCGTGAATTCGTTTCTCATAACCATGCTCCATTTCGAATGACGCCAACAGCCAAACCTTCGATGGTGAAGTACTGATGGGTAAGGTCGACTTGAATGGGGGAAAACTCTTCGTTCTCCGGGTGCAATAAAATGATGTTGCCGCGTCGCTCAAAACGTTTAACTGTTACGTCATCTTCAACGCGCGCTACAATGATTTGGCCATTACGTGCTTCTTGAGTTTTATGAACTGCGAGCAGGTCGCCGTCAAGAATCCCGATATCTTTCATACTCATGCCGTTTACGCGAAGTAAAAAGTCTGCATGTGGCTTAAATAAATTTTGGTCAACTTGGTAGTGACTTTCGATATGCTCCTGCGCCAAAATAGGCTCACCGGCGGCAACGCGGCCGATTAAAGGAAGCCCTTCTGGTAGCTCTTCAACGTCTACTCCAATTAAGCGGAGACCGCGCGACATGCCCGGCATCATTTCGATTACACCCTTTTTAGCGAGCGCTTTGAGATGCTCTTCGGCAGAATTAGCCGACTTAAAGCCTAATCGCTGCGCAATTTCAGCGCGGGTAGGCGGCATGCCAGTCGCATCGATATTGTCTTTGATAAGGGTCAAAATTTCTTGCTGTCTCGGTGTTAATGGACGCATCTGAATACCTGTTTATCTATACAGTGATACTGTGAGTATATACAGGTGTTTTGGTTTCGCAACTTTTTTGTTCAAAAATTTTTCAGTCAGACAATTTTTATCATTAGTGGTATGCTTTATACGTCTGTAATTAGTGGGGATATTCGATGAGTCTAAGAGGCTTTTGGCGCGCGATTATGTACTGGCCAGTGCGTTGGTTAACGCGTTTCGAAATTATTTTGGATGACACTGCCCAGCAAGTGGTCGGTGACAACAATGTTGTGTATGTAATGCGTTCCACGTCAACCACCGACATGTTGGTGGCACAGCGGGCGTTGAAACAAGCTGGATTACCGGACCCGACTGATGAACTAATTATTAATGGTCAGCAGTTAGCCCGCGTCATGTTTCTTGATCAGACTGATCACGGTTCCGCCCGAAAGGCCATCGCAGACTTTGAAAAGCTGATTGCAGCGCATCAAAAAGACAGCCAGTTGAACATTAAGGTTGTACCTATCGGGTTATTTTGGGGGCGCAAGCCCGGACAAGAGCCACGCCAGGGGCATACCATGGTGTCCGATATTGATAACCCCGGCCATTGGCGCAAGTTCTGGCTGGTGATGTTTTCCGGGCGGCATATTTTGCTGCGCGCCAGTTTACCTGTGCAATTGCGAGAAATGGCTGAACAACGCGGCTCCACGCAAGATCTTGCGCATAAGTTAGCGCGCGTTGCGCGGGTGCATTTCGTCCGCTTAAGGCACGCAATTGCCGGGCCTAAAATGACGGAACGTGCGGTGGTTATTCAAGACCTGCTCGACACGCCCGCGTTACAGCAAGCCATTGCAGATGAAGCACGCAGTAAAAAAATAACTGAGCAGCAGGCGCGCAAAGTAGCGGAAAAGTATCTGCACGAGATTGCAGCGAGTTACAGCGATACCTTGGTTCGTTTGCTGGACCGGTTCATGTCATGGTGCTGGAGTCGCATTTATAACGGTATTCATGTTGAAGGTGGCGAACGTATCCGCGAGCTGGCTGAAACGGGCCACGAAATTGTTTATGTCCCCTGCCACCGTTCGCACATGGACTACTTGCTATTAAGTTATGTAATTTACAAAGAAGGTCTGGTTCCACCGCATATTGCTGCGGGTGTGAATCTGGACTTTTTCCCGGCCGGCCCCCTATTCCGACGCGGTGGCGCATTCTTCATTCGCCGCAGCTTTCGCGGCAACAAACTGTACTCCACGGTGTTTCGCGAATACCTTAACCGGCTATTCCAAAAAGGTTACCCGGTTGAATACTTTACTGAAGGTGGGCGTAGCCGAACGGGTCGTTTGTTGGCACCCAAAACCGGTATGATTGCGATGACCGTTCAGGGAATGTTGCGCGGTCAGCAGCGTCCGATGTCGCTCGTTCCGGTTTACCTTGGCTACGAACATGTCATGGAAGTGGGTACTTACTTAAAAGAACTAAAAGGTAAATCAAAAGAAAAAGAGTCGGTCTGGAAGGTGATAGGCAGCTTGCGTCACTTACGTAACTTTGGCCAAGGCTATGTGAGCTTTGGCGAGCCGATTAACCTCGGTGAAGCACTGGAAAAACTTCAGCCGAATTGGCGTGAGTCAATTACTACTGGCGCAGAAGAGCCAGAACGCCCGAAATGGTTAACGCCAACCGTTAATTTATTGGCTGATGAAATTATGTGTCGAATCAATAATTCAGCGGCATTAAACAGCGTGAACTTAACTGCGTTAGCTATTCTGAGTTCTGAACAGCATGCATTAACACGCGAAGAGCTGGTCAGTCAGCTAAACCTTTACACTCAAATTTTAGGCGAAGTGCCGTATAGCAAAGACGCATATGTGCCCGAGGAAGACGGCGAGGCACTGTGGCAGCTGGCTAAAAAACATGACAAATTCATCGTCGAGTCAGACGGTATCGGTGAGCTGATTCGCCTTGATGGCACCAACGCGATTGCGATGACCTACTACCGTAACAATATTATGCACATGGTTATTGTGCCGGCGCTTTTGGCGGCCTTTGCGTTGGGGCATAAGCGTTTTAGCGGTGAACAGGCAAGCCAGTTGTTGGCCCAGTTGCACCCGCTGTTGCGCAGTGAGTTATTCATCAGCCATTCTCAGGCGGATATGAAATTGTGGGTCAGTGCATTGTTGGAACAGTATGTGCAATGTGGCTTGCTTAGCGAGCCTGAACCTGGCGAGTTTATGGTTGCTAAGCGAGACTCGCAAGCATACTCGCAGCTTGTTTTATTAGCCCGAAGCGCGGGTGAAACGGCACAGCGTTATGCAATTGTTTTAGAGTTACTGCAAAAAGCCCAACCGATTTCTCGTAGTGAGCTTGAGCAAAATTCCGTGCAGCTAGCAGAGCGCCTTAGTGCGGTTCACGGCGTGAATGCGCCTGAGTTTTTTGATAAGAAAGTGCTCAGCGCACTCATAGGGACGCTGAAATCCGAGGGGTACTTCACCATGTCTGACTCGGGTGAAATGGTGGCAGACCATCGCGTTGGTGAGCTCAGCGATGCGGTTGATTTGTTGCTGGAACCAGCCGTGCTGCAGACCATTAGGCAGTCGGTTCAGCAATTAGTGAGTGCGGCGCGTTAAGGCAAGCCGGGCGCTAAAACCAATAATGCGCAGCAACAGCAAGGGTGAGTACCCAGCCTACGTTGTTGTTGTGCAAAAAGGCTTGAAAGCAGCGCTGTGGTTCGCGATACCAGATAAGGTAATGCTGCCATAAGAATAACAGTACAATAACGCCCAATCCTGCCCAATAGGGCCAGCTAAATAGCAACAAATACCCAAGCCAACCCAACAGCGCAATCGTAATCAATTGCAGTACCGCAATGGCGAAGGTGTCGTGCCCTGCGAATAAAATGGCGGTGGACTTCACCCCAATTTTCAAGTCATCCGCGCGATCAGCCATTGCATACTCAGTGTCATAAGCCACAGTCCACGCAATATTGGCGAAAAACAGCACCCAAGCTACCAGCGGCAAGCCTTGATCGAGCGCCGTAAAGGGCATCAAAATACCGAAACTGAACGCTATGCCGAGTATTACTTGCGGTAACTGCGTAAAGCGTTTACTAAACGGATACAAGGTAGCAACAGCTGCTGCCGCGAAGCTCAATAAAATGGTGGCTTGGTTAAATTGCAGCACAATTATAAACGCCAGCAACAACAACACAGCAAATAGCGCTAGCGCATGCCAAGGCTTCAGTTCGCCCGTTGCCAATGGCCGTAATTTAGTACGTGCCACATGCCCGTCAATGTTGCGATCGGCATAGTCGTTAATCACGCAACCGGCTGAACGCATCACAAAAACCCCGAGCATAAACAACACCACAGTGCGCAGCGGTGGGTTACCGTTACCAGCAATCAATAAGGCAACCAAAGTCGGCCAGCCAAGAAGCAAGCTACCGATGGGGCGATCAGCACGCATTAAACGCCAGCATGCGCTAATAAATTGACCTGCTCGTATCATAGCTGTTGTTCCTTAAGGCGTGTAAGTTGTGCCGGTACGGATTCACCGATAAAGACTTCAGCAACCAGTACGCGCTGACCAGCAGCAGTAAAACAACTGCGACGACCCCACAGCGTTTGGGGTGGATAATTCAAACACTGATGCAACTGACCAATGCGGGACCGCGGTGTAAAGGCAGAAACTTCAATGTCGCTGCGGGCTAAGTCGGGCTGAGAAAAAAGGTGAGCCCCTAATGGCTGGTTCCCTAATTGCCCCAATTTTAATGCCTGTTCGTCAAGTGCGCTTTGTGGAAATACGCTGCGCGCAAATACCCACGGTTGGCCATCACAACATAAGATAACTTCACGAATGGTCGCCTCGCTGACGTTGCCTAACCAACGTGCTTCATCAGGCCGAATAACCCCGGGATGTTGCCCCAGAACTTCGACACTGAATGTTTGGCAATGGCGTTTGAGTTTTGCTGTGAGCGAATCCGGGTCAAGCAACCAGTGCCGAATAATTGAATTATCGGGCAGGGTATCAGCATTCGCGCGACGCCAATCTGCTTGCTGACCTTGGCTAACGATTGGAAATTCGAAGTTCGCTAATTCAGGAAAGCGCATAAGGCGGTACTATCGGCTGTATTTAGTTAAAGTTCGAATGCCAGCACCAACCAGCAAGCCTGCAATTAAGCCCGCAGTATGGGCGGTATTGGCAATGTTAACCCACAACAGGCCGGTGTAGCCGAGCACCAACCATGCCAGCATAAAAATAATTAACCCTATCGGCAAAAACAACGGGTGCCGTGGATTATTCCAGCCCACCACGGTGGCGATACCGAACAAACCGTACACTACGCCAGATAAGCCGCCAAAGTAGGGGCCACTTTCAATAAATTGCGACGTGTTCGACATAACCGCGCAAAACAGGAAGGCTAAAATAAGCCATTTGCTGCCATAGTAACGTTCAAATCGTCCGCCCAAATACCACCACCAAAAAACGTTAAACACGATATGCAAAACGCTAAAATGCAGCAGGGCAGGTGTGATAAATCGCCACGGCTGTGTCCATGGTAGGGCTTCGAAATTATTCGGATTAAACAGCAGAATACTCAGAATTGATTCAGCCAGTGGCGTCATTAAGCCAATAAATACGAGAATTACGGCTGCCGCATAACCGGCAGTAAACCATCCTGCTTGCTGCAGTAACGTGCGGATAAAACTGACTGGCGGTGCTACAGTTTCGGCTTCGTGCTGTGCGTTTTCCTGCACCGTTAACTCAGCCAGGTGTGGGTTTTCTTTGAAGGTTTGAATAAGTGCTTTTGCATGGGCATGGTAGCTGGAAACTGTCAGCCATAACTCCAACTGATTACCATGTTCACTGACCGTAACAGGCACCCCGTTCTGCTGTAAGTAGCGATAAAGGCTTGCCATCATATCGGCATCACGGGTGGTCAGTAGTTTTTGCATTTAGCCGCGCTCCACCGCATCGGGGAACGACTGTGCCCACGCTGTCATTCCGCCATCTAAACTGCTTACAGGCTCTACCCCTTGATGGGCCAGATACTCCGCAGCGCCTTGACTGCTGTTGCCATGGTAACAAACCACCACCACTTCAACATTGTCTTCTAGATTGGCTAAAAACTCTTGCACGTTCGCATCGGTTAAGCGCAGCGAGCCAGGGATATGGCCCGCTTCAAATGAACGCTGGTCACGAATGTCGACAAAACGCGCGTTGCCTTGTTGCCACACGGTGTGCGCGGTCGTTGCATTAATGCGTTTAAAATCAGCCATTCTTTGTGTCCTTACTTGTCGAGCTGTATTAGCTCCAGTCCAACACCACTTTGCCGGATTGGCCTGAAGTCATAATATCAAAGCCTTTCTGAAAATCATCTACAGGCATACTGTGCGTCAAAATTGGGGTTAAATCGAGCCCTGATTGCAACAAGCTTGCCATTTTGTACCAGGTTTCGAACATTTCCCGACCGTATATGCCTTTAATTACTAACCCTTTAAAGATAACTTGGTTCCAGTCAATTGCGACACTCTGCGGGGGAATACCCAACATTGCGATTTTGCCGCCATGATTCATGGTCTCAAGCATTTGTGCAAAAGCTGAAGGTACGCCAGACATTTCGAGGCCCACATCAAAGCCTTCTTTCATGCCAAGCTCATTCATCACGTCTTTCAAGTTTTCTTTGCTAACATCAACAGCGCGTGTTGCGCCCATTTTCTTGGCTAGATCTAAACGGTATTGGTTCACATCGGTGATCACCACATGGCGTGCGCCAACATGACGAGCGACCGCTGCGGCCATAATGCCGATAGGGCCAGCACCTGTAATAAGCACGTCTTCGCCCACTAAATCAAAAGCTAACGCGGTGTGCACGGCATTGCCAAACGGGTCAAAAATAGCCGCTAAATCATCACTGATGTCGTCTGGCAATTTGAATGCGTTGTCAGCAGGAATCACCAAATATTCGGCAAAAGCACCTGGGCGGTTAACACCAACACCAACCGTGTTGCGACACAAGTGTCGACGGCCGGCGCGGCAGTTACGACAATGGCCACAGGTAATGTGGCCTTCACCTGAAACACGATCACCCTGTTCAAAGCCGCGAACGCCTTCGCCCATGGCTTCAACAACACCCACATATTCATGACCAACAACCATAGGCACCGGAATGGTTTTTTGCGACCACTCATCCCACTTATAGATGTGCACATCGGTGCCGCAAATTGCGGTTTTCTTAATGCGGATGAGCAGATCGTTGTAACCGTATTCAGGTTTTTCAACGTCGGTCATCCAAATACCAGGTTCTGCATGTAATTTCGCGAGTGCTTTCATGATTCGTTACCTTCAGAGACGACGTTAAATAATTCCAAGGTCTTTACCAATGCGAATAAACGCATCAATTGCCCGGTCCAGTTGTTCGCGTGTGTGCGCAGCTGACATTTGTGTGCGTATCCGCGCTTTACCGCGTGGTACCACAGGGAATGAAAAGCCGACCACATAGATGCCTTCTTTGAGCATCCGTTCAGCCATTTCTGAAGCCAAGCGTGCATCACCAATCATCACCGGGATAATGGCATGGTCTGCGCCACTCAGGGTAAAGCCCGCTTTGGTCATTTCAGTGCGGAAGTGGTTGGCGTTGTCCCACAACTTTTTGCGTAACTCGTGACCGTTTTCCAGCATTTCTAATACGCGAATAGAAGCCTGAACGATTGCTGGCGCTACCGAGTTTGAGAATAAATACGGACGTGAACGCTGGCGTAACCAGTCAATTACCGGCTTTTTACCTGAAGTATAGCCACCTGACGCGCCACCTAGTGCTTTACCTAATGTGCCGGTAATAATATCGACGCGGCCCAGTACGTTGCAGTATTCGTGGGTACCTTTCCCATGTTCACCTAAAAATCCGGTGGCATGACAATCATCCATCATGACTAATGCACCGTATTCGTCAGCTAAGTCGCATACGCCATTCAGGTTTGCGATAACGCCATCCATTGAGAAAACACCGTCAGTGGCAATCAGGATATTGCGGGCACCGTCAAGCTTGGCTTGTTTGAGTTGCGCTTCAAGGTCAGCCATGTCGTTGTTTTTGTAACGATAACGCTTGGCTTTACTTAAACGAATGCCGTCAATAATTGACGCATGGTTCAGTTCATCGCTGATAATCGCGTCTTCCGGGCCCATCAATGTTTCAAAAAGGCCACCGTTTGCGTC
This sequence comes from Pseudidiomarina sp., assembly GCF_048267825.1. Taxonomy (NCBI): domain Bacteria; kingdom Pseudomonadati; phylum Pseudomonadota; class Gammaproteobacteria; order Alteromonadales; family Idiomarinaceae; genus Pseudidiomarina; species Pseudidiomarina sp. The sequence goes on along the minus strand of NZ_JBLWWR010000007.1, from coordinate 45,404 downwards.
GAAACACGATGAATATAAAATAGTATCTTCAGTGCCTAAAAACGCGCTCAGTTTTGCTTCAAGCGTTTTATGAATATTCTGTGTACCACAAATAAAGCGCACTGATGCAGTGCCGAAGCCATGCTCATCAAGCCCTTGCTTCGCTGCCTTGATAAGTTCAGGACTGTTCGCCAAACCGAGGTAGTTGTTGGCACAGAAGTTAAGTACTGACTCACCGTCACCGACTTCAATTTCGGCATCTTGGTCGCCTAAAATGATGCGCTCATTTTTGTACAAACCTTCGTGTTTAAGCTCGTCTAGCTGCGTTTCAAGTTGTTGATAAAAATCTTGCTTCATGTAATTCTCCGTGCTTCGGACCCTACGGGTAGACTTAAGCTCATGCACTTAAGCCGTTAAGATACTGCATAGTTTACCTGATTAGCGGGGGGCTGCGCATCCTCATTTCTACGGCTGGAGAAATTTCATGCATAAACGCGCTATTTATCCGGGCACTTTTGACCCGATTACGAACGGACATGCCGATTTAATTGAGCGTGCTGCCAATTTATTTAGTGAAGTTGTGGTTGGTGTTGCCAATAGCCCAAGCAAAAAGCCAATGTTTACCTTGGATGAACGCGTTGAGTTGGTTCGCGAAGTAACAGCTAACCTCCCCAACGTTACGGTGGTTGGTTTTAGTGGCTTGCTGGTGGACTTTGCCAAGGAGCAAGGTGCAACGGTGCTTATACGTGGTTTACGGGCGGTATCGGATTTTGAGTACGAATTTCAGCTCGCCAATATGAATCGACGTTTATACCCAGTGCTGGAAAGCGTGTTTTTAACGCCCGCCGAGGAAAATTCGTTTATCTCATCCACGCTGGTTAAAGAGGTTGCCATTCACCACGGTGACGTACGCCAATTTACCGACACGCGTGTTGCCGCTGCGTTAGAGGCCAAGATCAAGTCGCGCGAATGAGCTAAAACTCATAGCGCGACGTCAACGAAAACCCAAGCTAACAGCAGCGGGCACACTAAGCGCAAGTGCCAAAATAATAGGCGATAGCGCCACTGCGTGCTGGCCAGTTCGCGCACACGATTGCTGCGCTGCCAAAACCAACCCAGAACGATGAAGTAGAACAACCCAGATAGCGGCAGTTGGAATTGCGTGACATAGGTCACAACCCAATTAAACAGCGGTTCAAACCAAATCACTAATGCACAACCAATCAAACTGATACAGCCGGCAATGATGCCTGCTGCCTTGCGGCGCGATATCTGGTGCGTTTCAATGGCATAGGCAATAGGCACTTCTGCTGTGGCAATGGTTGATGTTAATGCTGCGATACTGAGCAGAGCAAAGAAACCGAAGCCAAGCCAAGCGCCGGCTGCACCGAGTTGCTCGAACAAGTCGGGTAGTACTTGGAAAATCAGGCGGCCCTCGCCAATCAGTTGTTCACCTTCGGTAACTGACAAACCTTGCGCCATCGCAACATAAAGGGCGGGAATGATAAGTAGACCGGCAAGAAAAGCGACCAAGGTATCAAGCGCCGCAACACTCCACGTGAGTCGGCCTAAGCGCGTACCTTTGCTTAAATAGCTGCCATAAATCATCATGCCGCCCAAGCCGATAGAGAGCGAGAAAAATGCTTGCCCCATGGCTGATACAATCAGATCAGCGCTCCACATGCTGCTAAAATCTGGAACCAGGTAAGCGCGAAAGCCATCACTTGCGCCCGGTAAAGTGCCAATAAAGGCAATTAACCCAAGCAACAAAACAACCAGTAGCGGCATTAATCTGCGCGCCCAGCGTTCGATACCATTTTGTACGCCATTAATCACAATTCCGAAGGTAAAGGCGACAAATACCAACAATAGGATTATGTCTCGTAGGGTCGATGGCGTATCGGTCCAGTGCGTCAGTGCTGTTAAATTAAGCGCCGTAAGCAGCGAAGTTAAGCCTTCAGCCACCATCCAGGCAGCCACTAAGTGATAGAAGCTAAGCATCAACACTGCGCCAATAACATTGAGGTAACCAATGGTTTTCCCGCTTGCGGCAGTGATGGGCCGACTGGTTTGACTCAGCATAGTGAGGGCTTTAACGGGGTTTGCCTGTGCGGCGTGGCCGATACTTAATTCGGTGTACAGAGCGGGAACAGCCAGTACCACAATCACCACCAAATACACGAGCAAGAATGCCGCACCGCCGTGGTTCGCAACCTGAGTTGGGAAGCCCCAAATATTGCCAAGCCCAATTGCAGAACCTGCCGCAGCGAGGATAAAACCGAGTCGTGTATGAAAACTATCGCGCATAATTAAGCCATTATTTTTGCGGTAAAAGCCGCCATTCTAGCCTCTAACGGGTACGTAAGACTATTATTTTTGACGATTTCAAGTTAGAATCGCGCCCCAAGTTTACTTTTCAAATTTTATGCTCAAACCAGACCCGCAGGAGTCCGTTACATGACTGATCTGGATCTACGCCATTATGGCATCACAGACGTCACTGAAGTTGTCCATAATCCTTCTTACGAACAATTGTTTGAAGAAGAAACACGCACTGATTTGCAAGGCTATGAAAAAGGCGTTGTGACTGACCAAGGTGCTGTTGCAGTGGATACAGGTATATTTACCGGTCGCTCGCCAAAGGACAAATACATTGTGCGTGACGACACCACAAAAGATACGCTGTGGTGGGCTGATCAGGGTAAAAATGATAACAAAGCGATTACCCCGGAAATCTGGGCTGATTTAAAAGAAACAGTTACCGGCCAGTTATCAGGCAAGCGTTTATTTGTTGTGGATACATATTGCGGTGCAAACGAAGATACACGCCTGGCCGTTCGGTTCATTACCGAAGTTGCATGGCAAGCGCATTTCGTGAAAAACATGTTTATCCGTCCTTCTGCAGAAGAGCTGGAAAACTTCACGCCAGATTTTGTGGTTATGAATGGTGCAAAATGCATCAACCATAAATGGCAAGAGCACGGCCTAAACTCTGAAAACTTTGTCGCTTTCAACTTAACTGAGCGCATTCAGTTAATTGGTGGTACCTGGTACGGCGGCGAGATGAAGAAGGGCATGTTCTCCATCATGAACTACTACCTGCCATTGCAAGGCATTGCATCCATGCACTGTTCTGCAAACGTTGGTAAAGATGGTGACGTGGCAATTTTCTTTGGTTTATCAGGTACTGGTAAAACCACACTTTCAACCGATCCAAAACGCCAACTCATTGGCGATGACGAGCACGGTTGGGACGACGACGGCGTATTTAACTTCGAAGGCGGTTGTTACGCAAAAACAATTAATCTATCCGCTGAAGCAGAACCTGATATTTACAATGCGATTCGTCGCGATGCGTTGCTTGAAAACGTCACCGTGCGTGCAGATAGCAGTGTGGACTTCGATGATGGCTCGAAAACTGAAAACACCCGTGTTTCATACCCGATTTATCATATCGACAATATTGTTAAGCCAGTTTCTAAAGCGGGTCACGCACAAAAGGTTATCTTTTTAACAGCTGACGCATTTGGTGTTTTACCGCCGGTGTCGAAGTTGACGAAAGAGCAAACAGAGTACTATTTCCTGTCAGGCTTTACCGCAAAACTAGCTGGCACCGAGCGCGGTATCACTGAACCAACGCCAACCTTCTCGAGCTGTTTTGGTGCGGCATTTTTGACCTTGCACCCAACCCAGTACGCTGAAGTTTTGGTAAAGCGTATGGAAGCTGCTGGCGCTGAAGCTTATTTGGTCAACACTGGCTGGAACGGTACGGGCAAGCGGATTTCTATTCAGGCAACCCGCGCCATTATTGACTCTATCCTGGACGGCAGCATTGAAGACGCTGAATTTGTTCAGTTGCCATACTTTAATCTCGCCATGCCAACGGCACTTGCGGGCGTTCAAGAACAACATATTTTGGACCCACGCAACACCTATGCAGACGCGGGTGATTGGGATGTGAAAGCACAAGATCTTGCTAATCGCTTCGTTGCGAACTTCGAAAAGTTCACGGACAACGAAGAAGGCAAATCTTTGGTTGCTGCTGGCCCTCAGCTGTAACCAACGCTGAACGTTAATTAAGAACCAGCCGCGCGAGCGGCTGGGGCTTTGCATACAAGAACCCTTGCAGTAAATCACAGTTTGACTCGCGCAACAGCTGCGCTTGCAACTCGTCTTCAACACCTTCGGCAACCACAATTAAATTCAACTTGTGCGCCATTGAAACGATACCTGAAAGAATCGCATTGTCGCGCTTATTGTGGGCAATTTCGCGCACAAAACTTCTGTCGATTTTAATTTTATGTACGGGTAGAAAACGCAAGTACGCAAGGCTGGAATACCCTGTTCCAAAGTCATCTAGCGACACCCGCACTCCCATACTATCGAGCGTATGAATGGTATCAATAGCGCGCTCTTCGTCCGCCATTAATACGCTTTCGGTAATTTCTAACTCAAGGCATTCCGGATTTATTCCCGTGCGCGTCATAATGTCGCGAACCGTTTGCAGGAATGTTATTTGAGTAAACTGCACGGCCGAAATATTAACCGCAACCGACAGCGGTATCTCGCGGCCTTCGTTTATCGTCATGATGTCACGACAGGCCTGCTCAAGAACCCAATTGCCGATAGGCACAATTTGTCCTGATTCCTCAGCAAGTGGAATGAATTCAGCGGGCGAAACCATACCGCGTTCAGGGTGGTGCCAGCGCAACAAACACTCAAGTGCGCACACCGATTGTTTGTTGGAACAAAGAATCGGTTGATAGTAAAGTTCGAGCTGCTCTTGAGTTAACGCATCATGCAGTTGCTGGCGCAGCAATAATTTTTCGCTGAGCTGCGAAGATATTTGTTGAGAGAACCAATGCACCGTATTACGGCCGGCTAACTTAGCCTGATACATGGCCATGTCCGCGTGCTGAATCAGCGACTCTGCCGCCGGTAACACGTTGACTTTGTGCTGTGGCTCATAGGCCGCAATACCAATACTTGCGGTAACTGTAATGGAGTATTCGCCGAGTTGAAATGGCTGTGCGAATACAGACTGAAGCCGCTGCGCAATTCGATGCCCTTCATCGGCATCGTCCACCTCAGGTACCAGCAATACAAACTCGTCGGCGTTAACCCGTGCCAAGGTGTCACCGTGATCAAGCAGCTCCTGAATACGTGAAGCGACTTGCTTGAGCAGGTTGTCGCCGCTGTTGATGCCGAAAGCGTCGTTGATGGCTTTGAATTTATCCAGATCAATATAATACAACGCAAGCATTTGACGTTGCCGCTTTGCGAGCACCAAATCATGCGTAACCCGTTCTTCAAGGTGACTTCGATTCAAACAGCCAGTCAAGGGGTCATGCGTTTGATTGTAAATGAGCTGTTCTTCAATGGCGCGTTTGTCACTAATGTCTAACAGCACACCAATAAAGTGCGTCACTTTATTGGTCGCATCGAGAACGGGGGAAATATGCACTTCGTTCCAGTAGCTGGTGCCGTCTTTTCGGTAGTTGAGTAGTGACGTTTTCAGCTCTTGATGGTGCTCAAGTGCATGAATTACCGAATTGACTGCTGCTGGGTCAGATTTCGGCCCTTGCAGAAAATGAAGACTCTTACCAAGAACTTCTGTTGGGTGATAGCCGGTGGTGCGGTAAAAAGCGGCGTTGGCATAAACCAAAGGCCGCCCGCTAACCAGTGCATCAATAATGACAATACTGTTGATGCTTGACTGCACAGCGCGTTCAAGTAAATAACCCTGACTGTACTCAAGTGGCTGAGATTCCGTGAAACGATTTCTGTCTACATCCATGCGGCTGCCTGCAAACGACGATTACCTGACTAAAAAGTTCATAGATGAACTCCATGAACTACGTACACTGGAATATACTAATGTAAAGGTAATGTAACAACAAGTATCTGCGAGTTAAGCCGTAGATTTTCCAAGGCGTGTGCAGTTGCGCCCATCATGCTTGGCTTGATAAAGGCCGTCATCGGCGCGTTGTATAATGGATATTTGTGTGTCGGTTGGGGAAAGTGTTGCCGAACCAATACTTAAGGTGAGATGTAAATCTTCATTAGTAAAACGGTGTCGGCCAACGGCCACGCGAATTTTTTCTGCTAATTCCACCGCTCCGTCTTCATCGGTATTCGGCGCAATAATCAGGAACTCCTCACCGCCCCAGCGACCCAGGACATCGGTTGCGCGGGTGCAACTCTGCAGCAGGCTGCTCAGCTCAACCAGCACTTCATCACCAACCAGGTGTCCATAACTGTCATTGAGAGTTTTGAATTGGTCGGCGTCAATAATCAGCACAGACAGATCGGCGTTGTCACGCTTGGCGCGCTGCAGTTCAATTTCGAGCATGGCGTCAAGATGCGAACGGTTGAATAGTTGAGTGAGCGGGTCGGTAACCGCTAAAATTTCCAGTTCTTGATTACGTTTGGCCAAAAATGCGAAGGCTTCGGTACGGGATTTTTCGTAATGACGGCTAATAGTCAGTAACGCGAACAACGAAAGCGCGATGTTAAAGTAACTCGGAATATTCAGTTCGTAACTGGGCCAGTCTAGGGAAAAAACGACAATAAAAACGATAGCTGCAGTCAAAAACAACACACTTACGTATAGCCCGCGGCGAATGCCTAATAAGAAAAACGAAATTGTTGGTACTAAACTTAACCAAATAAACGAATAGTTGCGGCCTTGCGCAATGGCCAAATAGATGCCCAAAAAAACCACAATTGTGCCGGTAAGCGCCATGGCGCTGCGGTCTAAGTTTAGGTTCTTACGCAAGTCGATTTGTATGGCTAAAATAGCTGTGAACACACACAAGTTGGCTATCGCCATGTCGAAATAGCCAAATAACGTCAGGTTCAGCACCACAAAAGCGCCGGAGTAGACCTGCAAAATTAGCAGCAAGCTTTGCATTAATTGCACACGCCAGTAGCGTGGGTCTTGACGCTCAAAAGGGTGGTGGATAACCCACCACCCTTTCTGAACTAACGTACGCAAAGTTTGCCAGCTCATGTGTGATTACCCGATTGAACTATAGCTGTTCAGCGTGAGGTAACTCATGCGCTGGAGCTTCTTTGTTGCCTTCAACCAAGAAGTGCTGCATCCAACGCATCAGGCGCATGGAATAGTCCAGCTGTGCGGCAACGCGGCGGTTGCCATGTCCTTCACCTGGGTATAAAACCAAGCGCACCGGTACCTTACCGTGGGTTTTCAAATAACGGTATAGCTCCATGGACTGGCTTGGGTGCACACGCGTGTCTTCTTTGCCGTGCATGATCAAAATAGGTGTACGGGCTTTTTCAGCATGATAAATCGGGCTGCGCTCAAGGTACCATTGCCATTTTTCCCACGGGTAACTGCGTGCATGAACCGCGTGCATTTCTTTGGCAATATCGGTGGTACCGAATTTTGAAATGTTGTCACTGATACCAACGAACATCACACTTGCTGCGAAATGTTCCGTCAGAGCAGTTGCGCCCCAAGCTGAAGCAAAGCCGCCGTACGAGCCACCGGTGATACCCACTTTAGTTTCGTCGACAAGGCCCATTTCTACCAAGTGGTTTTTGCCATCAACAAGGTCGTCAAATTCCTTACCCGCATAGTCATTTTGGCCGAGCTTGGAAAACTCGACGCCGCGACCGGTGCTGCCACGATAATTTGGGAAAAACAGCGCATAACCTTGTTGCGCAGCGTATTTTACCGGGCTGCCATAACGATCAAGCCAACCATTGCTGTAATGGGCTTCTGGTCCGCCGTGCACCACCATGATAAGTGGGTAACGTTTGCCTTCGGTATAATCCGTTGGGTAAACCACCACACCTTCAAGCTCTAGGCCGTCACTGGCCTTGTAACTGATGGTTTCCTGGCGGGGCATGGTGACATCCTCTAACCATGGGTTGGAATTGGTTAGGCGCGTGATGGTTTGTCCACTAATGCGAAATAACTCTGTTGGATGTGCACTGCTGTGTGCCCGAACCAGAACATCGCTTTTACCGGGTGCAACTTCAATGTCGACCGCAACCAGTTTGCTTGGCTCCATGAGTATGCGGCTTTCAAACCACTGCATGGTCAACGCTTGCACTTCACTTTGCGTACCACGATGACCTAACCAAATAAGCTCATCATTGCGGCGCCAGGCGATATCTTGCACATGGCCTTGATAATCGGGCAGCACGTTGGTTCTTTCATTCTCTTTACTGGTGTCATACACGTACAACCGGCCAGAGGCTGGGTCGTTATAATCCGCAGCACCAATCACTGCCAAATAACGGCCATCAGGCGAGAACTCAGCTTTGCCGAGCTTACCAACTGATTCAAACGTACTGACTTGCTTGCCGTCATAATCGAGCAGTTGGTATTGTGTGCTCATGTAATTGTCGTCAACCAGGGCTGTAGGCGCGACACGAACCAACAGCTGATCGTTCTCTGGGCGAAAGGCAACGGACAATACTTGCGTATCAGTGGTTAACTGAACAGGCTTCGCGTCATCGGCTTGCGTGTCATAAAGCCAAAGGTGTGTAAATTCGTTTTGTTCTTCATAAATTTCTGCTTTGAAGCCTTTTTCGGCAAGTTTACTCTTGGTTTCATCGGCTTTAGAGCGAGCGCGAAAAGCAATGTAGCGACCGTTATTGCTAACCGCATAGCTGTTAATGGCGGCGTCATGGCTCAGGGCGAGTTGCGCCTCGCCACCGGTGGTTGCCATTTTGTATAAGCTGGTGTGCTTCGCATCATCGCGTTTAGCCAAAAAATAAATTGTTTGGCCGTTAAAGCTCACCGAGCGCACTGACTCTTTACCGGTAATGAATGGCACGCTGGTTGCATCGCCATGCACGGTGTGAAGCTCAATGTAGGCACCACCGTCTTCATCTTTATACGGGGTACGTGGAACGACGCGGGTAAATGCTGCCAACTGGCCGTCGGCAGCAAGAGCCGCACTATTAATTGATTTTACGGTAACCGTTTCTTGCAACGTGATATCACGCGCGAAACTGGGAACGGTTAATACCGCAGCGACTAAAATGGCGCCAATGCTGCGAAGCATAATGAACTCCTCGTTGCTTTGTTGTTCAAGATTTATTCGTATTATTTTATTAATACTACCAGTAAAATTATTGACTTCCCACGAAATAACGCCAATCTGTTAACAACATTTTAAGCTTTGGGTACCCCATGCTAGACCAACTATTGATAGGCGCGATTTTAATTGGAGCGCTGGTGCTATTTGTCTGGGATAAATGGCGCTATGACATTGTCGCCATGCTGGCGCTGTTAATCGCAGCAGCATTGGGGTTGGTTCCTGCCCAAGATGTATTCTCTGGGTTTGGCAATGCAGCCGTGATCACGGTTGCAGCGGTACTGGTTATCAGTCATGCCATGTGGCGGTCTGGCGTAGTTGACGCGCTTGCATCCTTAATGAAGCGAGTTGGTGATAAGGCGTGGATTCAAATGATCGCGTTAACCACCATTACCACCATATGCTCTGCTTTTATAAGTAACACAGGTACGATGGCCATTATGATTCCGGTGGCACTGCAGTTATCGCGCAGTGGTCTGGGTCACGCTTCCAAAGTACTGATGCCAATGGCCTTTGGTTCATTGTTGGGCGGTACCATTACCATGATAGGTACACCGCCAAACATTATCATTGCGGACATTCGTCGAGACGCTCTGGGCAATAGCTTCGGTATTTTTGACTTTACCCCCGTCGGCTTGAGTTTAGCTGCAATTGGTTTGGTATTTATGTGGGTTACCAGTCGCTGGCTGGTGCCGAATACCACCAGCCGGGATGCAGCCAACTCACCTTACGACATGAGTTCGTATATAACCGAATTATGGGTTCCCGAAGAAGCCAACTTTGTTGGGCAAACGTTGTTTGAGCTCGAAAGCAAAATTAAAGATAACTTTGCCATTGTTGCGGTAAAGCAAGGTAAAACCGTTACAACGGCACCACCACGCTATTACCGGATTAAACCCGAAGATGTGCTGATTATTGAAGCCGATACCGAAACGTTACAGCAAATAATTGATGCAACCGGTTTTGAGCTCAATGCCGATGAAGAACTAGCCGATCGATTCTTGATTTCCGATGAAGTACAAGTGGTGGAAGGGGTTGTTGGCCCTGACTCCAGACTCATTGGGCGTTCAGCTGCGGATTTGCGCTTGCGCCACCGCTTTGGCGTGAATGTGCTTGCAGTTGCGCGGCAAGGCCAGCCGGTGAAACCAAATTTAGCCAATATTCGCTTCAAGCCGGGTGATGTATTGTTGTTGCAGGGCGACGCTGAAATTCTAACGGATGTGTTTCGTCGTTTTGGATGTTTCCCGTTAGCGCAGCGCAGTATGCGTATTGGTGGCGTGAAAAAACTGTTTACCCCGCTTGCCATTTTTGCGATTGCTATTCTAGCCAGCGCATTGGGCTATTTGTCGGTGCCGGTAGCTTTTACCGCCGCTGCAGGCGCTATGGTGTTAGCGAACATTATTCCGTTACGCGAATTGTACGAAAATGTCGATTGGCCAATCGTTGTGTTACTTGGTGCGACCATACCGTTGGGGGGAGCCTTAGAGCGAAGTGGGGCGGCGCATACGCTAGCGGAATGGGCGTTGGTTGTGAGTAGTGACGCACCAGCGGCGGTTGCCATGACAATTCTACTGGTAGTGACCATTAGCTTGTCGAATATTGTAAATAACGCCGCAGCCGCAGTACTGATGGCACCAATCGGTTTAAACATGGCGGAAAGCTTGGGTGTTGCGCCAGATCCATTCCTAATGGCGGTTGCGGTTGGTGCTGCGCTGCCATTTATTACCCCCATTGGGCATCAGTCGAATATCTTAGTTATGGGCCCTGGTGGGTATGCTTTTGGCGATTACTGGAAGTTAGGGTTACCGCTGACTGTGGTTTTAACCGCTGCAACCGTGCCTCTTATTCTGTGGTTTTGGCCGCTGTACGGGTAGCTTCTGCGCCAAGTGCAACAATGCGTAACTGCGCAATTGTTTGTTCAGCCAGCCGATGCCGTTCTTTTGCGTCGGCATCAAGTGCGTCGGCGCCTGCGCTAAAAACAATTCGAACAATCGCGTCGGCTTGCAGCTCAGCAAGATAGCGTTCAAATTTTTGTTCATCCACTAAATAATCGACCAACTCAGCGGTGAAATGTTCTACTTCACGTGTTACCGCGAGTCGGAACTCCCGTGAATTACCAGATTTCTCTTGCAGAAGCAGACGAAAAATAGCGGTGTTATTGGTGACGAATTCCATAAAGGTGGTTATTGAGGCACGTATGATTGAGCCACCTTTGGCGATTTGTTGGCGTGACTGGCGTAATAGCTGGCGCAGGGTTAGGCCACCTTCGTCGACCAACGTTAAGCCGAGCTCTTCCATGTTTTGAAAATGGCGGTAAAAAGAAGTTGGTGCAATACCGGCTTCACGCGTGACTTCCCGTAAACTCAAGCTGGCATATCCATGTTCCGCACTTAACTGGTTCATGGCCGCTTGAATAAGTGCGCGGCGGGTTTTCTCTTTCTGGGCTGCTCGAACGCCTGCCATAGTGATGGAACTCTCTGCTCTAAATGTCGTCAAAGGTGATTATGTCAGTGAACGTGTGTTCACGCAATTCATCGTTTTTTGAGCGATAATGCTTGCGTTGAGCGACTGGTATAGGTAAATTGAGCGAACACGTGTTCACTGAAATGAATGTGTATTTCTTTTACGTAGTTAAGTTGGTTTATATTTATGTCGTCACATCAAAATTCAGCAGCCGCTGAAAAACCCCCAATTCTTTGGCTTAACCTAAGTGTTTTTGCCATTACTTTTTTAGTCGCGGCTATCGGCGTACCTTGGTACGGCTTCACCCATGGTTTTTCTCCGGGCCTGATTGTTGGCTTAATTGCGACAATTGGCTTTGCTGGTATTTCAATTACTGCCGGTTACCATCGGTTGTGGGCGCACCGTACTTATGATGCACATTGGTCATTGCGCATACTATTCGCATTAGGTGGCGCGCTTGCAGTGCAGAACAGTGCATTGCATTGGTCGTCTGATCACCGCGAACACCATAAGCATGTTGACGACAACGACAAAGACCCGTACTCGGCAAAACGCGGGTTTTGGTATTCGCACATCGGTTGGATGCTGCGTGAATATCAAGCGTCACGTTACACCAACTACGACAACGTGAAAGACATTCAAAAAGACCCAATTGTAATGTGGCAACATCGCAATTATTTAACCTTAACGCTATTAACCACCTTCGGTTGGCCTGTCGCGCTAGGTTTGATGCTTGGTGATGTATGGGGCGCAATAATTTTAGTGGGGTTTGCTCGCTTAGTGATTAATCACCACACAACATTCTTTATTAACTCGCTGGCGCACATTTGGGGTAAGCAAACTTACACTGACCGCAACACGGCCCGCGATAATGGTGTGTTAGCATTTTTGACCTTTGGTGAGGGGTATCACAATTACCACCATATTTTTTCAGCCGATTACCGGAATGGAATTCGTTGGTGGCACTTTGACCCAACCAAGTGGTTGATTCGCGCGTGCTCGTGGGTTGGCTTAACGCGCAACCTAAAACGCACTAACGGTTATCAAGTTGAAAAAGCGCGTTTAGAAATGCAGTTTAAGAAGGCCACCGCGCAAGCGGAGGTATCTTGTGAAACGACTATGGCCAAACTGCATGATGAATTTGACGTTATGGTTGCCAAGTTGCGCGAATATTATCAGGTACGCAAGCAATTGTTAGACATTAAAACGAAAGCATTGGTAGACAGCGTGCATGTGCCCACCTTGGCAGAGCTGCAGGCTAAAGCGGATGCAATGCGTGAGGTATTCGTCGCGCATAAACGCGAGTTCCACCAACTATTGCAACGAACAATTCAAGGCAATATGCAAGGTACACAAAGCGTTTAATTGATGAATAAGAATTGAAAGCCGACCGCAGTCACAATGCTACGGTCGGCTTTTTTGTGGGTGCTATTTCTTTGCTTTGGCAAAGGCATCAGCAAAAGCTGAGCCCATAGCTGAGTTAGCTGGCGCTGCAGGTTTACCCTTTGGTTTGGCAGAGGCCGCCTGCTTAGGCTTTCCTGAGGTTTTTGTGTTCGCCGCAGCGGGTGCTTGAGCCATTGGCTCATCATGCAAGCGCATGGTTAAGCTGATACGTTTGCGTGGTACGTCAACTTCAAGCACTTTGACCTTCACAATATCGCCCGCCTTAACGATTTCGCGTGGGTCACTGACAAACTTATCTGCCAACGCCGATACGTGTACTAAACCGTCCTGATGAACACCAATGTCCACAAAAGCACCAAAGGCAGCGACATTACTGACAACGCCCTCGAGTGTCATGCCAGGTTTCAAATCTTTGATGTCGTCCACACCTTCTTTAAAGCTCGCTGTTTTAAACTCAGGGCGCGGATCGCGGCCCGGTTTATCCAGCTCGCGCAAGATATCCTGTATGGTCGGAAGCCCGAATGTGTCATCGATATAATCGGCAGCGTTTAAGCTTTTTAGGAAACTTGAATCGCCAATGATGTCGTTCACTTTGCGTGCATTTGCAGCAGCAATGCGCTCAACAACAGGATAAGCCTCAGGGTGAACGGCTGAACTGTCCAATGGCTGTTCACCATTCATGATGCGCAAGAAGCCGGCCGCTTGCTCGAACGACTTAGGTCCCATGCGGGCAACTTTCAGCAGTTGTTTGCGCGCCGTGAAGCGACCATGACTATCCCGATGCGCGACAATGTTCTGCGCAAGCGTTTTGGTTAAACCCGCAACGCGCGCCAGCAAAGCCACTGAAGCGGTGTTGATATCCACACCGACAGCATTCACACAATCTTCCACGACAGCATCGAGGCTTTGTGCGAGTTGCGCTTGGCTAACATCGTGTTGATACTGGCCGACCCCAATTGATTTGGGCTCAATCTTCACCAATTCAGCGAGTGGGTCTTGCAACCGGCGAGCAATTGATACCGCGCCACGAAGCGACACATCCAAATCAGGAAATTCTTGGGCCGCAAGTTCAGACGCAGAATAAACAGACGCTCCCGCTTCGTTAACAATCACTTTCGCTGCTTTTATTTCCGGGTTGGCTTTTAGCATTTCGCCAACCAGCTTGTCTGTCTCGCGGGAATGCGTGCCATTGCCAATCGAAATGAGTTTTACTTTGTGTTGCTTACACATACCGGCCAAGGTACGCATGGCCTTGTCGACCTGGTTTTGCGGCTGGAATGGAAATACCGTATTGGTGCCGAGCACTTTACCGGTTGAGTCCACCACCGCAACTTTAATGCCGGTGCGAACACCTGGGTCTAACCCCATGGTCACCTTGTCGCCCGCCGGTGCTGCCATCAACAAGTCTTTTAAGTTGTTGGCAAAAATTTGAATGGCATCGGCTTCGGCGCGTTCACGAACCGAACCGAATAATTCGGTTTCCATGTGCAGCAGAATTTTGATGCGCCATGTCCACTGAACCGTTTGTTGTAACCAAGCATCGCCAGCGCGGCCTTGATCATGCCAGCCAATGTGCGCAGCAATGATATGCTCGCCATGGCTACGTGCTTTCGGGTCTTCTTGTTGTGGGTCAGCGTTTAACTTGAGTTGCAAGATGCTTTCGTTACGGCCGCGAAATAGCGCCAGTGCGCGATGCGAAGGTATTTTCTTAACGGCTTCATGAAATTCGAAATAGTCGCGGTATTTTGCGCCTTCCGCTTCTTTGCCGGGGGCCAGTGTGCTGGTGATTTCTGCATTATTCCATAAATAGTCACGTACTTTTTTCAGCAACGCGGCGTCTTCAGCAAAGCGTTCCATCAGTATAAAACGGGCGCCATCAAGCACGGCTTTTTCATCAGCAAAACCAGCGTCGGCATTAATGAACTGTTGCGCTTCCGTTTCAGGCGTTAAGTTCGGGTCAGCAAATAGAGCATCTGCAAGTGGCTCGATACCCGCTTCAATAGCAATTTGCCCTTTGGTGCGACGTTTCGGTTTAAACGGTAGATATAAATCTTCTAACTCGGTTTTTGACTCAGTTGATAAAATCGACTGCTCGAGTTCGGCCGTCAGCTTACCTTGTTCACGTATGCTTGCTAAAATCACGGTGCGCCGGTCATCCAGCTCACGCAAGTACGTTAATCGCTGGGCTAAATTACGCAGTTGCGTGTCATCTAAACCGCCGGTTGCTTCTTTTCTGTAACGGGCAATAAAAGGCACCGTAGCACCGTCGTCAAGTAGCGCGATAGCAGCCTGTACTTGCTGCGAACTGACCGCTAATTCGTTCGCGATTTGCTGAGTAATCGAGCTCATAGCTTCTCTCATGTTGTCCTTGTGAACCAAAAAATGTGCCCAAGTATATCAGGCTGATTCTGGCTTGTGTGCGTTTAGGTGTTGTTATCGCGTAAAGTGGTAAGTTATTTGGTTCACAAACCAAAGTTTGGGGCCGTTGGGGGTTTGCACCACAAACTCATCGTCAACTTGCTTGCCAAGTGCTGCACGTGCCATGGGGGCATCAATCGAAATAACATCGTCGCGTTGATAAATTTCGTCGGGGCCAGCTATCGTAAAGCTACGTTGTTCACCATGCTCGTCTTCAACGACAACACTGGCACCGAAGAACACTTTGCCTTCTTGCTGCGGGGAGTAGTCGACAATTTTTAGTTGCTCAAGGCGTTTGCGCAAGAACCGAATGCGGCGATCAATTTGACGCAACTTCTGCTTATTGTATTTGTAATCCGCGTTTTCACTTCTATCGCCAAGGCTGGCTGCCCAAGTTACTTTTTCAGTGGTTTCACGACGTTCTACGCGCCACAAGTGGTCCAACTCTTGTTGAAGTTTAAGATAACCCGTACGGCTAATTAGATTTGTTTTCATCGGTTATTTGGTTGCTCTTTGGCTCAGTTAAGCGTTATTACTAAAAAAATCGAAGACTAGAGTGACGTTCAAACGCTATTGTGGCAAGAAAAGACTGGAAATACAGGTGCGAAGATCCTATTTTCAATCAATTGCAGCTGCGGAGTAAACCATGCCGAAAGTCGATGTACGCCGACGGAATCATATTATAGAGCACCGCAAACAGGGCCGCCCAGTGCTATTTGGGCATGGCTTTGGGTGTGACCAATTAATTTGGGAGCCGGTCATCTCTTACATGCCCGCTACTATTGCGCCAATAACGTTCGACCATGTCGGGTGCGGACGTTCGGATTTTAGTGCTTATACGCTCAAGAAATACAGTGATCTAGACGGGTATGTTGATGATCTCATCGAAGTCATTGAGGCCCTCAATTACGGTGCTATCGACTTTGTTGGGCATTCTGTTGGCGGTATGATGGCTATGCTGGCGTCAATTAAGCGACCTGATTTATTTTCAAAACTTATCGCAATTGGGCCCTCGCCTCGATACGTCAATGATTGTGACTACGAAGGCGGATTCGAGCGCGAAGATATTCTCGAGTTGTTATCCATGATGGAGCGCAATCATTTTGAGTGGGCTGGTTATTTGGCCCCAATAGTAATGAAAAACAGCCATCGACCAGAATTTGCTGACGAATTAAGAAAAAGCTTTGCGAATTCCGATCCGGTTATTTCGCGTAAGTTTGCCGAGGCAGTGTTTTTGTCGGACAACCGTGACAAACTCAGCCAGATACCTGTGGCCATCACCTTACTGTACTGCGACGTTGATGTTATTGTGCCGCTTGAGGTGATTCATTTCATGGCGCTACACATTCCACAAGCAAAGCTAGTTCGGCTCGATGCCATCGGGCATTACCCGCATTTAAGCGCCCCGGAAAACGTTAGTCAGGAGATACTGGCAAATTTATGATCAAATCTGAGCATTGGATCGGTCACGCGCCGGTTGGACTAATGGCCATCCACAATAATCATCATGTTGTTGAAATTAACGACATGCTGCTGAATTTGCTTGGGTATCAACGCAACGAATTGATTGGGCAAAGCATTAATTCGCTATTTACTCGTTCGGGTAAGTTGTTCTTTCTCACACACGTTTTTCCCTTATTGCAACACCATGGCAATGTGGAAGAAATGTATTTGCGGCTGCGTGATAAAAAAGGCGACGAAGTTCCTGTGCTAATGAACGCCACTGCGGTTGAAACGGATGGCAGCTTAGTCTATATGTTCGCGATGATGCCGATTCAGCGGCGATTCATTTTTGAAGACCAACTGCTCAGCGCCCGTAAAGAAGCAGAGCAGGCGTTCGCCGCGGAGCGCGAGGCCACCGATGCTCTGGAATTAGCACAAGCAGATTTAGAAGCGAAACAAGAACAGCTACTTGCACTGAACGAACAACTACAGCGACTTGCCACCACAGATGAAATGACCCAATTAGATAACCGCCGAAGTTTTGAAGCCTCACTCGAAAAGCATTTGGCGTTGGTGAAACGCAACGCAAGCACAGGGGGCTTACTACTGCTTGATGTGGATCATTTTAAAGCAATTAATGATAGTCATGGGCATAGCAAGGGCGACGAGGTGCTGAGAAGTATCGGGAAATTATTGCGCGGCCTTACACGTGACATTGATACAGCCGCACGGGTGGGTGGCGAAGAGTTTGCTGTTATTATGCCAAATGTTGGTAGTGAAGGCGCGTTTACCGCCGCAGAGAGAATTCGTCATAGCGTGCAAGCGCATACCTTTAAACACGGCCAAGTAACCGTGAGTATCGGGGTAACCATGCTTAAGGAAGGCGACGATCGAGAGCGTATCTTAAGCCGGGTAGACCGAGCGTTGTATCAAGCCAAACACAATGGTCGTAACCGGATTGAGTACGCCTGAAACCTTTCGTTACAAGCCTTTGTTGGCAAACTAGTTTGCATCGCATATAGTGCAAAAGTTAGCTTCACTGAGCATAAAATTATGAGCCAAGAAACCTTTAAAATTCTCGTTGTAGATGATGATGCGCGGTTGCGCAGTTTGCTTGATCGATACTTGCAAGAACAAGGCTTTTACGTGCGCTCCGCAGGCGAAGGCGAGCAGATGAATCGTTTGCTGGAACGTGAAAACTTTCATTTGCTGGTTCTCGACTTGATGTTGCCGGGCGAAGATGGCTTGTCGATTTGTCGCCGTTTGCGTCAGCAAAACAATGACATTCCCATTGTTATGCTAACGGCGAAGGGAGATGAAGTAGACCGTATTATTGGGCTTGAGCTTGGTGCCGACGATTACTTGGCCAAGCCGTTCAACCCACGCGAATTGCTGGCACGCATCCGCGCGGTGCTGCGCCGTCGCGGCAAAGAAATTCCTGGCGCACCAAGCGCAGAAGACCAAGAAATTTCCTTTGGTGAGTTTCATCTTAATTTAGGCACACGGGAAATGTTCCGTGGTGATCAACCGATGCCACTCACCAGCGGTGAGTTTGCTGTATTGAAGGCGTTGGTTACACACCCGCGTCAGCCAATGTCACGCGACAAGCTGATGAACCAAGCACGCGGCCGTGACTACAGTGCTTTAGAACGTAGCATTGATGTGCAAGTTTCACGCTTGCGCCGCATGCTTGAGACTGATCCGGCCAACCCACGCTATATTCAAACGGTGTGGGGGCTGGGTTACGTGTTTGTTCCAGACGGTAAACAGGCAGCAGGTAAATCAAACTAATATGCATTTATTTCCGCGTTCGGCATTTGCCCGTACGGTCGCGTTAATTGCCGCGTTATTACTGATCAATCAAATTGTGTCGTACATTATGATCGGTTTGTACGTGGTGAAACCAAGCATGCAACAAATTAGCAGCGTGGTTGCGCGACAGGTGCAGGGTATTTTGGCGCTTGACCAATGGATTGATCAGGTCGAATTGACCGCGGAACAGCAACAAACACTGGTAACAAGCTACACCGAGGCGACGGGAATCCGGGGTGTCAGTGTTAATGATGCGGTTCAGCAAGGGTTGGCGGACACCACGACTTATAATTTCCTCTCTGCTCAATTATCTGACCTTTTGCAAGCGAATACCGAAGTACGAATTTCGCAAGGGGCGGTCTATAAAGTGTGGCTGCGCACCGAAAACCTACCTGGCTATTGGTTGGTCATTGAGCTCGATAGCTTCGATGAAGCACGGTTTTCGCCGTTGCTGTTTTATTTAGTACTGATTGGTGCGCTGAGCGTTTTCGGCGGCATGGTTTTTACGAATTGGCAAAACCGTCCACTTAAAGCGCTCGAGGCCGCCGCCAAGCAGATTGGCCAAGGCGACTATCCCGATCAGTTGCCAGAACGCGGTTCCAGCGAGGTAATTGCCGTAACGCGAGCGTTTAATCAGATGAGTCAGGGAGTCAAGCAACTTGAGCAAGACCGGGCGCTGCTGATGGCTGGGGTTTCGCATGACCTACGCACTCCGCTGACACGTATTCGCTTGGCGACCGAGATGATGCCACCGAATGAAGATTATTTGGCCGAAGGAATCATCAGCGATATTGACGATATGAACGCCATTATCGATCAGTTTATTGATTACATTCGCAGCGACACTTCGGCTGATAACGACCAACAAAACCTCAATTATTTGGTTGAAGATGTGGTTGCTCATGTTCCCGATTCGTGGCACTCCAAAATAGAAGTTATCTATAACGAGATGCCTGACGTTCCAGTACGAGAAATTTCAATCAAGCGTGTTTTGATTAACTTGTTGGAAAATGCCGAGCGCTATGGGCACGAAAAAGTGCTGGTTGAAACGGGCTATGACAACCAGCGGAAAATGGCTTGGTTTAAAGTTTGTGACGATGGGCCAGGCATTCCCGCAAATCAAATTGAGCACGTGTTGCAACCCTTTACGCAAGGTGACAAGGCACGATCCACTAAGGGCTCTGGCCTTGGTTTAGCGATTGTGAAGCGCATTGTGGAACGGCACCACGGTCGCGTGCTGTTTGGCAGCAGCCAGCGACTTGGCGGTTTGTGTGTGCGTGTCGAATTGCCGCTAGAGATAAAAGCCGAAAGTGCGCGTTAACCGCGCACTCGATTCAGACCATTCAATGCTGCTACCCGGTAGGCTTCAGCCATAGTCGGGTAGTTAAACGTGGTATTTATGAAATACTCAATGGTATTGCCTTCACCTTTTTGTTCCATGATGGCCTGGCCAATGTGAATAATTTCAGAGGCGCGCTCACCAAAACAATGAATACCCAACACTTCTTTGGTTTCACGATGAAACAAAATTTTCAGGTTACCTACGGCCATATTTGAAATTTGAGCGCGCGCTAAATGTTTAAACTGCGCACGGCCCACTTCATACGGCACTTTTTGTTCTGTCAGTTCTTCTTCTGTTTTACCCACGGAGCTGATTTCTGGAATGGTATAAATCCCAGTTGGAATATCACTGATCAACCGCTGATCACATTCATCAAATAACATCGCGGTTGCACAAATACGGCCTTGATCGTAGGCCGCGCTAGCCAAAGAAGGGTAACCAATAATATCGCCCACGGCATAAATAGAGTCGACTTTGGTTTGATAATGCTTATTCACTTCAAGTTGCCCGCGATGGTTTGGTTTCAAACCCACATTATCCACCTTGAGCTGCTCAATATTGCCGGAGCGACCGTTAGCAAATAGCAAGCAATCGGCATCGATACGTTTACCCGATTGTGTATATAAGGTCACGCCATCTTCGTGGCCTTCGATGCGCTCGTATTCTTCATTATGACGAATCACCACACCACTATTACGCAGGTGATAACTCAAAGCGTCAGAAATCTCGGCATCCAAAAAACTCAGTAAGCGACTGCGTGTGTTAATTAAGTCGACTTTAACGCCAAGACCACGAAATATACTGGCGTACTCACAACCCACTACGCCAGCGCCGTAAATAATAATACTGCGCGGCTCGTGGGTTAAGTTCAGTACGGTATCCGAGTCGTAAACGCGTTCATGGCTGAAATCAACATCAGGTGGATGGTAGGGGCGCGAGCCAGTCGCGATGACCACCTGTTTCGTCGTGATGTATTCTGTGGTGCCGTCAGTTTGCGTGATTTTCAAGCGGTGCGGTGTTTCGAACTCGGCAGTACCATGAATTACGTGAACACCGTTACGTTCATAAAAACTGCTGCGTAACCCCACTTGTTTACGAATGACACCCTGCGCGTGGCGGAGTATTTCGGCAAAGGTTAACCCGCGCTGAATGCGCTCCGCTGCAAATAATGGGTTGGCATTGTATTCGATAAGGCGACTGACCGAGTGGCGTAAAGCTTTCGAAGGAATGGTACCCCAATGGGTGCAACCACCACCAATTGAACTGTGCTTTTCAACCATTGCTACTTTGCGCCCGTTTTTAGCTAGTTGCATTGCTGCACCTTCGCCGCCGGGGCCACTTCCAATAACAACTGCGTCAAATTGCAGGTCTGTTGGGCTCATCAACTGCTCCTTCTGGTTGTACCGCTTGCTTCTTTGCCGTTATAGTAACGGAAAGATGATGTATTCAGCCAGTTTAATGGAATCGTCATGGCGTACAAACCCATTCCAGAAATTTTGACTCGACAAATTGTAGCAACCAGCAGGCTGTTGCGTATTGAGGCGATCGATCTTCGTTTTAGTAACGGCGTTGAGCGGCAATTTGAGCGCATGGCCAGCAGTGGCCGCGGTGCTGTGATGATTGTTCCATTTGTTGATAACGACACATTAATGTTGGTCCGCGAATATGCGGCAGGCCTGCATAACTACCAACTTGGCTTCCCCAAAGGCTTAATTGACCCTGGTGAAACACCTGAAGAAGCAGCAAACCGCGAGTTAAAAGAAGAGATTGGCTATGGTGCGAAACAATTGATACCGCTGAAAAGTGTAACGATGGCGCCGCAATTTTTTTCGGCCACCATGCATATTTTTATAGCGCGTGATTTGTATCCAGAGAGCTTACCCGGTGATGAGCCTGAACCGCTAGAGCCGGTGCCATGGTTGATTAGTAAAGCGGATGCGCTGCTTGAGCAAGAAGACTTTACCGAAGCGCGCAGTATCGCCGCGCTTCTGATGACCTTAAGGGAATTGCAACGATGAATGACAACAGTTCCGTTGAGCAGTTGCACCAATGGTTAACAGGAGCCGCGGAGGTGGCACTGAAGGCAGGCGATTTAATTCTTGAATTGTACGAAGAACAAGCCTACGAAACCTACGAAAAAGCAGATGACTCACCAGTTACCAGTGCCGATTTTGCCGCCAACCGATTGATTGTTGATGGCCTTGCAGCGCTCACGCCAGATATTCCCATTTTGTCAGAAGAAGGCACCCACCTGACGTTTGAGGAACGCAAGAAGTGGCCGCGCTACTGGATTATTGACCCAATCGACGGTACCCAGGAATTTATTGCCAGAAGTGGGGATTTTGGCGTGATTATTGCGTTGGTGGAGCACAATCAGCCCGTGCTGGGTGTGATTTATTGGCCAGCAGGCGATGTGCTCTATACGGCCCAAAGCGGGCAGGGTGCGTATCGCGAAGATGTACACGGCAAGCAGCGAATTCACATTCGGCGCCTGGCAGACCCTGATCAAGATGTGATTCATATGGCCATTAGCCGCCGTCAGCCGCGTGAACGCGTGCTGCAGCGCATGACCGGGGACCGCGAATTAGCCATGCTACCTGCGGGTAGTTGTTCACTGAAAGCGTGCATGATTGCTGAAGGTAAGGCGGACTGTTTTTTGCGCGTAGGGCCAACAGGGGAATGGGATACAGCCGCAGCAGAAGTTATTGTCGGTGAAGCCGGGGGGCGCATTGTTGATGAAAACTTTAAGCCACTTACCTACAACCAAGAAGCTGATTTAGGCAACCCAAATTTTATTATTTTAGGTGACCCTGCAGTGTCATGGCAGACTGTTTTCATTCATCATCGAAGCGATGATTAGCTGGAAGTATATTCACGGTTTCATGAAGTTCTGACCAGACTAATACCGCCTCACCACGCTCTAATTGTGCACGAACATCGTCAACTTTTTGCTGCAGTGATTTTTCGTGATCACCGTAATCGGTGCCTTCGCGCAATACAAAAGCTTCAATAATGCCGGTTAATGTTTCTGGATTTACTTGTTGCCACGGAATTTCCATTAGTTGCTTGCCTCGTTCTGTACTTCTTGCAGTGCTTCTTCAGCGGCCATCCAGTCGTCTTCTGCAGCATTTAACAGGCTTTGTGTGGTGGCCTGTTGCTTGAGCAAATCGGTCAGTTCGTTTTTGCGAGCGTCGTCGTAAAGCCCGTTGTCCGCAAGTTTCGTGTTCAAGTCAGCCAATTTTTGTTCGAGCTGAGCCATAGCCTTTTCTGCTTTGATAACCTTGTCTTTTAGCGGCTTCAACGCCTGGCGTTGTTCGGCGGCTTGGCGTTTTTCGGCTTTGCGATCGGCTTTCCCGCTGCTGGCGTTGTCAGCTATTGCGGCAGCTTGGGTATGCTGCTTTAACCAGTCATGATACGCGTCTAGGTCGCCGGCAAAGGGTTCAACATGCTGATTTGCCACCAGATAAAACTCGTCGACAGTAGTGCGCAGCAAGTGGCGATCATGCGACACAATGACCATTGCACCGGTGAAATCTTGCAGGGCATAAACCAACGCCTCGCGCATGGTGCTGTCCAAATGGTTGGTCGGTTCATCCAACAGCAATAGATTGGGTTTTTGATAGACAATTAAAGCCAATACTAAGCGTGCCTTTTCGCCGCCAGACATGGGGGCAACTTTCGCGGTTGCGGCGTCACCCGAAAAGCCAAAACCACCAATAAAATCGCGCAAGGTTTGTTCCGTTGCAGTTGGATCAAGCCGTTGAACATGCATCAGTGGTGAGGCATTTATATCGAGCATTTCCAACTGGTGCTGGGCAAAGTAGCCAAGCTTAACGCCCGGGTTGAGTTCCACCACGCCAGCTTGCGCCTTCAATTCACCCGCTAATAATTTAACCAAGGTGGACTTACCGGCGCCGTTTCGGCCCAACAAGCCGATACGGCTGCCGGGTACTAAATTAAACTTAATGCCTTTTAAAATAACTGTATCGCCATAACCCGCTTGCACTTTCTCGAGCGTTAACAGCGGATTTGGCAGCTGCTCGGGCGCACGAAAACTAAAATTGAACCCACTTGCTGCTCGCAATGGCGCACTTGCCTGCAGCCGTTCTAATGCTTTAATTCGGCTTTGTGCTTGTTTGGCTTTGCTGGCTTTGTAACGAAACCGGTCAATATAAGTCTGTAAATGCTTGCGCTGGGCCTGTTCTTTTTCGAACTGTGCTTCTTGCTGGGCCAAGTGTTCCGCTTGCTGGCGCTCAAAGCTGCTGTAATTACCGTTATAAGTGGTCGCGGTTTGATGCTCAATGAGAATTATTTGCTGCGCAACGGCGTCGAGGAAATCCCGATCATGCGAAATGACCATTAACGTTCCGGGAAAGCGCTGGAGCCAGTCCTCTAACCAGAAAATTGCATCTACGTCCAAATGGTTGGTGGGCTCATCCAACAACAACAGATCAGCGCGTGCGATCAAAGCCTGAGCAAGGTTTAAGCGCATGCGCCAGCCCCCAGAAAACGCTTTAACAGGGTGGTAGATTTGTTCGGGCTGAAAGCCAAGGCCATTCAGTAGCGCTGCCGCGCGCGACGGTGCGTCGTAACCACCTATAGTGGCAAGTTTGTCATGCAACGCACCAATGGCATGGCCGTCGTTGCTTTGCTCAGCTTGTGTCAGTTGAGCTTCAAGACTCCGTAGCTCTTCGTCACCGTCAAGCACATACTCAAGCGCCGAGCGCTCAAGCGCGGGTGTTTCTTGTTTCACGCTCGCAATACGCCAACCGCGGGGCACGTCACAATCACCCTGCTCAACACTCAATTCGTGGCGAAGTAATGCAAATAATGACGACTTACCGGTGCCATTACGGCCAACCAAGCCCACATGATGGCCTGGGAAAATGGTAATATCTGCATTTTCGAGCAACAACTTGCCGCCGCGCATTAACGACATCGCGCGAATGTTTATCATAGAAAGCCCTGACTTGGTGTTCTGCTAAGTTTCTGCGACAATTATACCTGATAGCAACAGAGGTGAATATGACTCAAGCTCGTAAACGTTTTATCGCTGGCGCGGAATGCCCAGCGTGTCATGCGCAAGACACCCTCATGTTAACCATTCAAGGTGAGCAAGAGCAGGTGAGTTGTGTGCAATGTGGGCATGAGTTTTCGGAGCGTGGCGCCAAGCCTCCTGCGGCACCTAAAGCCGACGCAGAAAAGCCATCCAGCACCGTGAATCAAGAAGGGCTTATCGGTATATTTAAACCCGAGTAGCTAATATTGCACCTTACTCGCTAACCCGCTACTGTTAGGTTAACTTTATTCACTGTAAGGGCGAGTTATGAGTCATTTAGTGTATGGTGGTTTGTGGGTTATCTTAACCACGGTAATGGTGCAATGGATTATTGCCAGTGGCGCAAAAGCAAAACAAGCAGGCGCCGTGCCCGGCAAAATTGATGAAACTCTCGGTCACAGTTCGTTCGTTTTTCGTGCACATCGCACGTTTCATAACAGCCTGGAAAACGTTCCGTTTTTTATTGCGGCAGCATTTTTAGCAGTTTTCGTTGGCGTTGATTCACAATGGTTTGCCATATCGGTATGGGCGTTTGCCTTCGCACGAATTGTCCACATGTTGTTGTATTACGGCATTGCGACCGAGCGCAACCCGAGCCCGCGCAGTTATTTTTTTATTATTGGTGTAATAGCCAACATTGTTGTATTGGTGCAAATCGCCATTGATTTAGTGGCTTAATAAATTCAGCGTGACGCAAAAGGTAAATGCATGACAGACCAGCAGTATCCAATTGGAACTCCAGGAAAGCCTTGGGGAGCGGAAGAAAAGCAACAGTGGCTAGCCGCGCAAGAGGTGAAACGTTCTTACTTCGAAGACGTAGTCAGCCAAATTAATACATTGCACGACCGTTTTGATGTTGAGCAATACGGTGCCTTGGATTATTCCAACAACACGTTCCCGTTGTTTTTAGTAAAAACGCGTCAATGGGACAACACTAAACCGAATATTTTGGTCACTGGTGGTGTTCACGGTTACGAAACTTCAGGTGTTCATGGCGCATTGGCATTTATTAAACAGCAGGCAGAACATTACAGCCAGTGGTTTAATATTCTCGTTGCACCGTGCATCAGCCCTTGGGGCTACGAAACCATTAATCGTTGGAATCCATTCGCTATCGATCCAAATCGTTCGTTTAAGCAAGACAGTCCCGCCGGTGAGTGCGCAGCCATTATGGACTACCTTGCGCGGCACAACTTCGAGTTTTTAATGCACATTGATTTGCATGAAACAACGGACACCGATAACTCTGAATTTAGACCTGCCTTAGCTGCGCGCGACGGTACAGTGAACACCAATTGGACTATTCCTGATGGGTTTTATACCGTAGGCAACTCTGAAAAGCCGACGCCTGACTTCCAAAAAGCAATCATTGATTCTGTGCGAAAAGTTACTCATATTGCGCCAGCAGACGAAGATGGCAAATTGATTGGAGCACCGATTGAGCAGGAAGGCGTTATTCATTACGCCGGTAAGCAGTTAGGGTTATGCATGGGGTTAACCGATGCGCCCTATGTCAGCACAACCGAAGTTTATCCGGATAGCGAAAACGCTTCGCCAGCAGAGTGTATTGACGCACAAGTTGCCGCCGTAAAAGGCGCTATAGACTATCTGCGTAAGCATAAGTAGAAGAGTAAACAAGTTATTTTTGCAAACGGAATGCAGTACTAGCGTATCGAGCCCAACAATGCGCTAGGCCGATAACAACAAGGGCATTATAAAAAGGAAAATAACATGAATTGGTATATTGCCGTACTCAAGAAATATGCTGTATTTACTGGCCGTGCGCGCCGCTCTGAATATTGGTTCTTCGTATTATTCAATGTCATTATTTCTTTGGTTTTAGGATTTATCGATGGCTTTTTGGCTCTCGGTGATCCAGAAGCTGGAATTGGTCTGCTGAGTGTTATCTACGGTTTAGCTGTTTTAATTCCATCGATTGCAGTTGGTGTTCGGCGGTTGCATGATACTGATCGGTCAGGTTGGTGGTTGTTAATTAGCCTGATTCCGCTGATTGGTGGCATCGTACTGCTAGTATTCTTTGTGTTAGACGGCACACCAGGCGAGAACCGCTTTGGCCCGAACCCTAAGGGCTAACTCATGCGTCCCCATATCTCCTTTATTACACTTACAGTAAGTAATTTGGAGCGAGCCGTCGCGTTTTATCGCGACGGGCTCGGTTGGGCGACAGAAGGAATCATTGGTGAAGAATATGAACATGGCGCCGTGGCTTTTTTTAAACTCGACGGTGGGCTAATGTTCGCGTTGTGGCCGCGTGATAGCTTAGCGAACGACGCTGGGCTACCAGTAACTCCAGCCTCGCCAACCCATGTATTGCTAGCCCATAATGTGGCTTCTGAAGCCGAAGTTGATGCCGTGCTGAAAGAAGCTCAGGCAGCAGGTGCACAGTGGATTAAACCGGCGAAAGCAACCGCTTGGGGCGGTTATGCCGGTTACTTTATGGACCCCGAACAACATTTATGGGAAGTGGTTTACAACCCGAAACTATGAATCAAAACTCTGAAAAATTAATCGCGCAAACTGCGGCGTGGGTAGAACAAGTCATCGTTGGATTTAATCTGTGCCCATTTGCACGGCAAGAAGTAGAGCGGCAAACCATTGATTATCAGGTTGAGCCAAGCGATGCTTCCGCAGATCAATTACAAAGCTTATTAAACCTTTGCAAAAAGCTTGATGCCAACCAAGACATCGCCACCGCACTGCTTCTATTACCTTCGGGGGTTGACGATTTTCATGACTATCTGGAACTTGTTGATTACGCAGAGCGTTTACTCGAGCTGGAAGGTTATACGGGAGTTTATCAACTAGCGACCTTTCATCCGAACTATCAGTTCGCTGGCAGTGATGCCGACGATGCAGCAAATTATACCAATCGGTCGCCGTACCCAATGTTACATTTGTTGCGTGAAGACGGATTAAGTGCAGCTTTAGCGAGTTATGCTAAACCAGAACGTATACCTGAGCGAAACATTGAGTTTGCGACCAAAAAGGGCGCAGCCTTTTTTGAAGAAATTTTAGCGAATATTAGGGCGTTAAACGGCAACGGCTAGCGCACAACCAAGTTTATTGGGGGCCTCATGCTTTCCAATTGGCACGCCGAAGATCCAGCCGCAACCTTGCGCGCTGTTAACTCGTCAAAAATAGGCTTGAGCGAAGCTGAGGCAGCACTTCGCCTTGCGAAAAATGGGCCAAACGCACTTCCTGAACCACCGCCACCCTCCACACTAAAACGCTTTTTGCGACAGTTCCATAACGTACTCATCTACGTACTTTTAGGCGCAACTGTCATTACCTTGTTGCTGCATCACTACGTGGACGCTGTGGTTATTTTCGCCGTGGTATTAATCAATGCCATTATCGGCTACGTCCAAGAAGGAAAAGCCGAGTCAGCACTTGCGAGTTTGCGGCATATGTTGGCACCAACAGCAGTTGTTTTACGCGACGGCAATCGAATTGAAGTACCTGCTGATAACCTGGTGGTTGGCGACATTGTCTTACTTGAACCCGGCGCAAGAATTCCGGCGGATGTGCGGTTGCTGAGCTGCCACAACCTGCAAGTACAAGAGGCTGTGCTTACCGGCGAGTCTGAGGCGGCCAGCAAACAAACGAAGCCTGTTGCAAAGAATACGCCGTTGGGCAGCCGGGCCAGCATGGCTTATCTGGGTACCTGGGTAACCACCGGACAGGCGCAAGGCGTTGTGGTTGCAACAGGGACAGCAACTGAGTTTGGCGAAATTGGTGTCATGCTAACGGAAGTGACGCGGCTGACTACGCCGTTGGTGGTGCAAACAGCGCGATTTTCCAAATGGTTAACACTGATCATACTGGCGTTGACTTTATTACTGCTCACTTATGCGAGCCTGTTGCAGCTTATGCCGTTCGCCGAGCTGTTCATGGTAATGGTAAGTTTAGCGGTAGCCGCTATTCCCGAGGGGTTACCGGCCGTTATGACGATTACGCTGGCGGTTGGGGTGCAAGCCATGGCACGGCGCAACGCCATAGTGCGTCATTTGCCAAGCATTGAAACTTTAGGCGCGGTTTCGGTTATTTGTACCGATAAAACGGGTACGCTTACCCGAAACGAAATGATGGTGACGGCAGTTGTGACTGCCGATGAAAAATTTGACGTTAGTGGTGAAGGTTATAATCCCGTCGGAGAAATCAGCAACTGCAATGCAACTGAAAATCATCCCGTTCTATGGCAACTAGGGCGGGTTGCATTGTTGTGTAATGACGCCGAGTTGCAGCACAAAGAGCATGACTGGGCCGTAAGCGGCGACCCAATGGAAGGCGCTTTGGTGGTATTGGCTGCAAAAATTGGCTGGTCGCCGCCTGAACACGGAAGGCAGCAATGGCGACGTGACGATTTGCGGCCGTTTGATGCCGAGTATCGTTACATGGCAACCTTGAACCATAGCCAAGATAACCAGAGATTCATTCACGTAAAGGGTGCGCCGGAACAAGTGTTATCGATGTGCACGCACCAGCAAACTCTCAGTGATATACACCCCTTAAACCTAAATTATTGGCAACAACAAGCTGACTGTATGGCTCAACAAGGCCTGCGAGTGCTAGCCCTCGCCCAACGAAGTGTAGAGCCAGAAACTGAATTGCTGGGTTCTTCAGATGGCCTTGAAAATTTAGTGCTGTTGGGTCTGGTCGGCATTGTTGATCCGCCACGCGCTGAAGCAGTTCGTGCCGTAAAAGAATGCCAGCAAGCAGGTATCGGCGTGAAAATGATCACCGGTGATCACCCAGGTACCGCCCGAGCAATTGCGCAGCAAGTTGGCATGATCAACACGAATCAAGTGCTCACTGGGGCTGATTTGGATCAATTAACTGACGAGCAATTTAATGCAGCATTGGCGACAACCGATGTGTTTGCCCGAACAAGCCCCGCGCACAAACTGCGGCTAGTGAAAGCCTTGCAAGCGCAACAGCATATTGTTGCCATGACAGGCGATGGCGTAAATGACGCGCCCGCTTTAAAGCGCGCCGATGTGGGTATTGTAATGGGGATTCGTGGCAGTGAGGCGGCGAAACAAGCGGCAGACGTGGTGCTAACGGACGATAACTTTGCATCCATTGTGGCGGCAGTTCGCCAGGGCCGTACGGTGTACGATAATTTGAAGAAAGTCATTAGCTGGGATATTCCCACCAGTGTCGGGGAATCTATGACCATCATTGTTGCCTTACTGATGAGCATGGCATTACCCATAACTCCCGTTCAATTATTGTGGGTCAACCTGGTCACCGCCATCACTTTGGGGCTGACGCTGGCATTCGAACCTACCGAAGTTTACAGCATGCAACGGCCACCGCGGCTACGGTCAGAACCCTTAATACGTGCGTCTTTGGTTTGGCACATTGTGCTGGTGTCGGTGCTATTTATGGTGGGCATATTCGGCATCTTTCAATACGCATTAGGGCAAGGTTACTCGCTCGAGCTGGCGCGCAGTTTAACGCTCAACACTGCGGTAATATTAGAAATATTTCATCTGTTTTTTATTCGCAATATCTATGGTACATCACTGACACTGCGCTCACTTCGCGGAACCCGCCCACTATGGACTGCGGTGATATTGATTTTGCTGGCACAGGCGGCCGTGACTTACGTACCCGCACTACAAAAGTTGTTGGGCACAGCCGCAATTGGTTGGCGCGATGGGCTACTGATACTTGCTATTGGTGTCGCGCTGTTGCTGGCTGTTGAAGCCGAAAAACAAGTGCGTATCCGTTTATTCAACTGGCGCTTGTAACGTTCCACACCCTATGTAGAGCTTTTACGAAATCCTTTCATTTAACTTGTTGAGCGGCATCGTGCCGCTCGCTACCATAGCGGCCGTAACGTTGATTGTGGGGAGCAGCATCATGTACAAGTTTTTACTGGGTTTGATTATGAGTACCATGGTGATTCTAGTGGCCTGCAGCCCGCAGGAACAAGAAAGCTTTGTGAAGGAGCTTCCTACCGTTCAACAATCAAATAAAGGCTCTACGCATCACGCGTTAGCCCCTTCTCGACCGCGCGTACAAGTCGAATCACCTGCTTTTCAACTTTAACCGCGCCTGAGCGCTGGCGAGCTAAGGCCCAGTCGATGTGCTCTTGAACCATTGGTGTGCTGTTCGGGTATCGCTGTTCTAGCGCCGCAATAATATCCGTATCTGTTGGTGCATTTCCGAAAGCAACAGCCAAATTACGCTGCCAACATTCATAGCCAATACGCCGAATCGGTGAGCCTTCGGTGCGCTTCAGAAACTGTTCTTCATCCCATTGCCATAATTCCAGTAATTCTGGCGCGTGCAAATCTTTGCGTGGCGCGAAGTCGTCCTCGCCGGTCAGCTGGGCATAACGATTCCAGGGGCAAATGAGCTGGCAGTCATCACACCCGTATATGCGATTACCCATCAGCGGTCGATATTGTTCAGGAATGCTGTCACGCAATTCAATCGTTAAATAGGAAATACAGCGTCTGGCATCAAGCACATACGGTTCTACAATGGCTTGCGTGGGGCAGATGGTAATACAAGCGCTGCACGTGCCGCACTTTTCCTCAACTTCACTATCCATAGGTAGCGGCAGATTCACCAGCAGTTCGCCAAGAAAGAACCAGGATCCACTGCCTTCATCGAGTACCAATGTGTGTTTACCGCGCCACCCGAGCCCGGCTTTTATCGCCAGCGGCTTTTCCATAATCGGCGCTGAGTCAACAAAGGGCCTAAAATCCAAGTCGGCACAAGCTGACTGGATTTTATCGCCCAGCTGTTTGAGGCGTTTGCGCATAAGCTTATGGTAGTCGCGGCCTAAGGCGTAGCGGCTGATGTAGCCAAGGCGGGGGTTTTTAAGTGTTTTAGCAAAACCGGCTTCGGCCGGTAAATAATTCATGCGCACCGATATAGCGCGCACAGCGCCTGAATGAAGTTGATCGGGGCGCGTACGCAAGTCACCATGACGCGCCATCCATTCCATGTCGCCGTGCATGCCTTGGTCAAGCCAGCGCTGCAAATGTTCGCGTTCGGTGCTTAAATCAACATCAGTGATACCGACTTTTTGAAAACCAAGTTCGGTACCCCAACGTTTAATATCTTCAGCGAGTTGATGATAATCCATACAATTCGATTTATCCTCTAGGATAGAGCGCAGCGCTAACATAGCAAAAAAGACACGAGGATGCACCGATGCTTAGAGATTTCAGTGCGATGATTTATACCACCGAACAAGTTCGCAGCGGCGAGGCAAAGGCTGCTGCAGCGCACGGTGTGAGCATGGCGCAGTTAATGCAGCGCGCAGCGCAGGCATGCTTGCAAGCGATAAAGCAACGGCAATCCATCGGCGCGCAGCTGCTGATACTTTGTGGGCCAGGTAATAATGGCGGTGATGGTTGGGTGTTAGCGCGATTTGCCCAGCAAGCTGGCTATCGCGTGTCTGTCGCTGCTGCGGAACCAAGCTCTGACCTGGCTAAGGCTGCCGCGCAAGCGTGGCACGATCATGGTGGCTCGTCGATTGCGCTCACAGATTTGCAAAGTAAGCATTTTGAGGGGGTCAACATCGTTGTCGACGCCTTGCTTGGGAATGGCCTTTCCCGTAATTTAGACGCCGCCTATCAGCGCGTGATTGCGTTGTTAAATGACAAGAACCGAAGTTATTGGGTGCTCAGCGTTGATGTGCCCACTGGATTAGACAGTGACACTGGTTGCCCCAAGCCGATAGCAGTGCGAGCAAACAAAACAGTAACTATGGTTGCAATTAAAGTTGGGCTGGTTACCGGTCAGGCTGCGAATTTCTGCGGAACCATTGAGCTTGCGGATTTAGGTGTGGCTGCCGCATTTTATACAGCGAAGCCGGCGTTAAGAGCGATAAACCAAGATATTGTGCGTGAGTGCTTACTAACTCGAGAGCCTTCATCTCACAAAGGCATGTTCGGCCATGTGCTGATTGTAGGTGGTGCCCCTGGCATGAGTGGCGCAGCAACCCTCGCTGGACGCGCAGCGCTGCGGTGTGGCGCAGGCAAAGTTTCGGTAGCGACCCATGCGTCATCCCAATTCGCGGTGGCTGTTAGCCAGCCCGAGCTCATGGTGCATCATGTTGATGACGATCTAAGTCGTTTATTGAAGCTCGCATCGGTGGTCGTCATTGGACCTGGACTTGGCCAAACGGATTGGGCACAAAAATTGGTTGAGCAGGTGGCACGTTGGGAGGGCCCAGTAGTTTGGGATGCCGACGCGCTCAATAGTGTTGCCACCCAGCCAATGCGTAAACCTGACGGTGCTAGTTGGTATTTTACACCGCATCCCGGCGAGGCTGGGCGCTTGCTGCATTGTAGCGTAGATCAGGTTGAATCCGACCGTATGCAGGCCCTTACGCAACTTTGTCAGAACTTTCATGCACATGTGTTACTCAAAGGTTCAGGTACATTAGTACAGAATTACGGCAGTGACACTCGCTGGGTGTGCCGCCGCGGCAGCCCGGCATTGGCTACAGGGGGCAGTGGCGATGTGCTAAGCGGCGTTGTCGGGGCAATGATTGCGCAGCACGTTGATGCTGAATACGTATTGCCCGTTAGTGCGTGGCTGCATGCTGTTGCGGGTGAGAATGCTGCGCAAAACGGAGAACGTGGTACACTAGCAAGCGATTTATTGATGCAGTTGCGTGCGCTGGTAAACCCGACCCAGCAGCCTGGGTAGCCAACGTTGGCAGCTAAGATTTTTACAGTGGAACATTGATGCAAAGTCAGACTCTTTATTTGGAAAATGAAGCGGCATTACTGGCGTTATCAACGCGCTTAGCTCAAGCAGTGTCAGCTCAAGAAAAAAAACTATGCAATAGTGCATTGACCGTGTATTTATTAGGTGAGTTGGGGGCGGGTAAAACAACCTTCAGCCGTGGTTTTATCCAAGCGCTAGGGCACCAAGGGCATGTTAAAAGCCCCACCTACACACTGGTAGAAAGCTACGACCTGGCGCCTTGGCAAATCAACCATTTTGATTTGTATCGCTTGGCCGACCCAGAAGAACTTGAATTTATGGGTATCCGTGATTACCTTGGACCCCATAGAATTATTTTAGCGGAGTGGCCCCAACGCGGTGAAGGGTATCTTCCACAGCCAGATATAATTATAACGATTGATTATGCGGGTACTGCGCGATCAATCACTTTAAATGCGCGAACAGAACGGGGTCGAGTATTGCTCGATACAATGTAATGCGAAATATCTATGCTGCAGTGGTGTTCATGTGCGTGCTCTTCAGCGGCGCGGCTCATGCCAATGAGATTGTGAACGTTCGGGTGTGGCCAGCACCGGACAACACACGTGTAGTATTTGACCTTAGCGACAGCCCGGAATTTAGTTACTTCACCCTCTATCAAGCCACGCCATACCGACTCGTTATTGATTTTGATGGTACCCAATTGGGCCTTGACCTAGACACGGTGGAGAACGATTCGTTATTGATAAAAAAAATTCGTACCAGTACGCCCAAAAATAAACAGTCCACTCGAATTGTGATTGAGCTGTCAGATAAAATTGATGCCAATGTATTTCCATTAGCGGCTAATGATCGCTACGGGGAGCGGTTAGTCATCGATTTGCCCGGGCGTTCAATTGCGCGCAAAAACGAACCTCTGCGCGCTGACCAGCTCGAGGAGCGTAAAGTCACGATTGCTATCGATCCCGGACATGGTGGTGACGACCCAGGCTCAATAGGGCCCAGCGGTACCTATGAAAAGCATGTGGTGCTGAAAATCTCCAAGGCTTTGGCAGATATCATTAACCGTGATAGTGCTATGCAAGCGTACTTAATTCGTTCCGATGACTACTACGTGGGCTTAAAAGCGCGCACCCGCAAAGCTGAAGAAATCAAAGCTGACTTACTCGTGTCTGTGCACGCAGATGCCTTTACCAGTCCACAGCCACGCGGAGCCTCAGTATGGGTGCTATCGACACGGCGGGCGAATAACGAAATGGGTCGCTTGCTCGAGGACAAAGAGCGCCTGTCGGATGTGCTCGGTGGTGTCGACATGCGCATTGAAGAAGATGACACTTATGGCTATCTCAACAAAGCGTTGATTGATATGACAATGGGCCATGCCATGAGCACCGGCTATGAAATGGCGCGCGAAGTGATTGCCGAAATGAAACGGGTTGCGCACATGCATCAAACAGAACCGCAGCACGCCAGTTTGGCTGTATTAACGTCCGGCAACGTGCCATCCATGTTGGTTGAAACCGGCTTTATCTCTAATCACCAAGAAGAAAAGCAGTTGCTTAGCAACAAGCATCAACAGCAACTTGCGCGTGCAATTTATCAGGGTATTCGCAATTATTTCCAACGCCGTCCACCTGATGGCACCTTATTTGCGACCAACCGTAGCAGCACCCATGTGGTTCGCTCAGGGGAATCGCTGTCAGTGATTGCGCAACGCTATAATACATCGATAAAAGCGCTAAAAGAGCGCAATGATTTGTCGAGCAACGTGTTGTACGTTGGGCAAAAGCTCGAAATTCCATCATCTTAAGTTAGGTTTACACATGCCGATTCAGTTGCTGCCAATAAGTCTGGCCAACCAGATAGCAGCAGGGGAAGTGATTGAACGCCCCGCATCTGTTGTTAAAGAGCTGGTTGAAAATTGCCTTGATGCCGGTGCATCGCAAATTAGCGTCGACATTGAGCAAGGTGGGCGGCGTCGTATTCGTGTGCGCGATAACGGTGGCGGTATTGTTAAAGAAGAACTTGGACTGGCGCTCAGTCGTCATGCCACCAGTAAAATTGCTTCGCTCAGTGATTTGGAGGCAATTCAAAGTCTCGGTTTTCGGGGCGAAGCCTTAGCCAGTATTAGCTCAGTGTCGCGTTTAACCCTAACCTCGAAAACTGCAACCCAAGACCAAGCATGGCAAGCGTGGGTTGAAGGGCGTGACATGCAGGCGGAATTAGCACCGGCGAGTCATCCTGAAGGCACAACCGTTGATGTGCAGGATTTGTTCTTTAATACGCCCGCGCGGCGTAAATTTTTGCGCACTGACAAAACCGAGTTTGCGCATATAGATGAAGTATTACGGCGTATTGCGCTGGCGCGCTTTGGGGTGCGCTTTAACTTAACGCACAATGACAAAATTGTACGCCAATACAATGCAGTGCAAGACCCTGAACACGCTATAAAACGTGTTGCGCAGGTGTGCGGTAGTAGCTTTACCGACACGGCAATAGGCTTCGACGAACAAACAGGTCCAGTGCGCTTATGGGGATGGATAGCGCCTGCTCACGCCTGCCGCCATCAAGCCGATGTGCAGTATTTTTACGTGAACGGGCGGATGATGCGCGACCGTTTGTTGGGGCACGCGGTACGCCAAGCCTATGGCGACACATTAAACGATGAACGCACGCCAAGCTTTGTTTTGTACTTAGAATTACCGGCCGAAGATGTTGACGTGAATGTGCACCCGGCGAAACACGAAGTGCGCTTTCATCAGGCCCGGCAAATTCACGATTTCGTGTTGCACTGCGCGCGTCAAGCGCTTAGCTCGGCGCCTTCGGCCACAGCAACTGAAGCTGAACAAACGCAGCATGGCTACACAGCCAGCAGCGAAGCATTGACCCAGCAAGTTCGTGAGCTGCAACCACAACATCGGGAGATATTCCCAACGCGAATGGCTGCTCCTGAGCCGGCGCCAACACTGCAGACTCCAAAGCCATCGTTACCGCATTCTGTGCTTCAGGTGGTGGCTCAGCGCTTCGCTCTTATTGCCTCAGAACCATTGGCATTGCTTGATTTGCAACGGGTGCAACATGCCTATTTGCAGCAGCAACTGCAGCAACAGGCGCAAGTCGGGCTAGCAGGACAGCCGTTACTGATACCCGTGAAATTGACCGATGCAACACTGCTGCGCGCACTGGGCGACATTGATGCCAAACAACTGGCGCGACTGGGTGTGCGTTATGAACAGTCTAAGCGTGCGGTGACGGTACTTGATGTACCGTCAGTTTTACGCCAAACAGATATCGCGACGAGCATTGCGACGTTGGTTAAACGACTTCAGACCCATCAAGATGTATTTAGTTGGCTGGCAATTCATCAAGTACAAACCGACTATTCACTGACGCAAGCGGAGCATTGGCTGCGCTGCTGGCAAGACCAACTGCGGTCGAATCCGCAATGGTTAACTGAGGTTACGTTACCAAAAATGCCGGAGCCGCTGCGATGAATGAACCTTTCGTTATCTGTTTATACGGACCAACTGCTGCGGGCAAAACCGGCTTGGCTATCGCGCTTACACAGCAGCTTCCTTGTGACATTATTTCCGTAGATTCGGCGCTGATATATCGGGGCATGGATATTGGTACAGCCAAGCCAACTGCAGAAGAATTAGCGCAAGCTCCGCATCGGCTCATCGATATTTGTGACCCTGCCGAGAGTTACTCGGCTGCTCAGTTTGCGGCCGATGCGCGCCGTGAAATTGATGCCATCATTGCACAAGGTCGTATTCCGCTGCTGGTGGGCGGAACCATGTTGTACTTTAAAGCCTTGTTAGAAGGGATGTCGCAACTGCCTGAAGCTGATGAAGGTATTCGTCAACAACTCGGCCGCGAGCTCGAGCAAGGCGGTAGCGCCAAATTGCATTCCGAGCTCGCTGCAATTGACCCCGTAAGTGCCGCGCGAATTCATCCGAATGACCCCCAACGGTTAATGCGTGCGCTTGAGGTATATCGTATTTCAGGCCAGACATTAACGGATTTAACTGCTGCGCGCCATGGTGCTTTGCCGTACCCCTTAATTCAAATTGCGGTTGCACCGCGTGATCGTGCCACCTTACACCAACGTATTGAGTTAAGATTTCGTCAAATGGTTGAACAAGGTCTTCTTATTGAGGTCGAACAACTACGACAACGGTCTGATTTACATGTCGATTTACCAGCTATACGCTGTGTTGGTTACCGTCAGGCATGGCAATACCTGGATGGCGACTATGATTACGAGGAGTTTATTGACCGCGGTATTTTTGCAACGCGGCAGTTAGCCAAGCGTCAGCTCACTTGGTTGCGCAAGTGGCCTGGTGTGCAGTGGTTAGAAAGTGAGTCACCGAATTTACTGGAGCAAGCCATCGAGCTATGTGCGCAGCAGCCACAGTTATTTGCGCAGGGCAGCCTTGAAAACTAAAACATTCACCTTATATTCAGTATAAGCTGAAATAAATTAGACAAAGCTGCGAAATGGTGGCATTTAAACTATAGTTAAAGTGACTGGTAAAAGCGGTTGAGTATGTTGCCGCCAGACACGAACAATAACAAAAAAAGGAAACAGAATATGGCAAAGGGGCAAACATTACAGGACCCGTTTTTGAATGCGCTGCGCCGTGAGCGCGTTCCGGTGTCGATTTATTTGGTAAATGGAATTAAATTGCAAGGCCAGATCGAATCGTTCGATCAGTTTGTTATTTTACTTAAAAATACAGTAAGCCAGATGGTCTATAAACATGCCATCTCAACTGTTGTTCCAGCGCGCATTCCGCAAAATTATCTGCCAATAGCAGAGAATAGCGAAGAGGCGATTGACTAATATTATGATGAAGGAGCAGTGATAG
Source organism: Pseudidiomarina sp. (assembly GCF_048267825.1). Lineage (NCBI taxonomy): Bacteria > Pseudomonadati > Pseudomonadota > Gammaproteobacteria > Alteromonadales > Idiomarinaceae > Pseudidiomarina > Pseudidiomarina sp. The sequence goes on along the minus strand of NZ_JBLWWR010000007.1, from coordinate 6,818 downwards.
CTTGTTTGATAGGTTTGAAAGTGGTGAGCGTGCTATCCTGGTCCACGTTGATTTCCCAGCCGAAATCGATCGTGAAGATCTCTCTGAGTTAAAACTTCTCGTGTCATCCGCCGGGGTTGAAACCCTCGGTGTGGTGACAGCATCGCGTAGCACCCCAAGTTCCAGATATTTTGTTGGCTCAGGCAAAGCAGAAGAAATTGCTGATCACGTTAAATTACTAGACGCCAATATTGTTATTTTTAATCACAGCTTAAGCCCAACGCAGGAACGTAACTTAGAAAAGTTATGCCAATGCCGTGTGCTTGACCGTACCGGTTTGATTCTTGATATTTTTGCGCAGCGCGCACGTACCCACGAAGGTAAGTTGCAGGTAGAACTGGCCCAGTTACGGCATATTTCTACACGCTTAGTGCGTGGTTGGACCCACTTAGAGCGCCAAAAAGGTGGTATTGGTTTACGAGGCCCGGGTGAAACCCAGCTTGAAACTGACCGACGGCTTATTCGGGGTCGTATTAAAAACATTCTTGGGCGTTTGGAAAAGGTGCAGAAGCAGCGCGAACAAGGGCGCCGCGCGCGCCAGCGCGCTGAAATTCCAACAGTATCATTGGTTGGCTATACCAACGCCGGTAAATCAACTTTGTTCAACAAGATCACTGAATCCCATGTGTATGCTGCCGATCAGCTGTTTGCGACACTTGACCCAACATTGCGGAAGCTGGAGCTAGCTGATGTAGGGTCAATTATTTTGGCTGACACCGTTGGCTTTATTCGGCACTTACCGCATGAACTTGTTGCAGCTTTTAAAGCCACGTTGCAGGAAACGCAAGAAGCAGATTTACTGTTGCATGTTATTGATGTGGCGGATGAGCGCCAAGCAGAAAACATGCATCAAGTGCAAGAGGTTTTGCATGAAATTGGCGCCGACGAAGTACCGCAACTGCTTATTTGTAATAAGATAGATAAACTGGATGACGGGCTTGCGCGTATAGATACTGATGACCAAGGGATGCCGATTCGTGTGTGGCTATCAGCGCAGTCAGGAGCCGGAATAGATTTGTTACAACAAGCGTTAGTGCAACGCTTGCGCCCACAGATGGTTGACGTATCCTTACGAATTCCACCCTCAATGGGTAAGTTACGTGGTAAGCTTTACGCCATGAAGAGTGTTACAGCAGAAGAAACCCGTGAAGACGGGCAGCTTGCATTGAAAGTACGAATGTCAGCTGTTGACTGGCAACGCTTAAGCAAACATGTCGCCAAAGAGTATGGCGATACCTTGCAAGGATTTGTAGAATAGCTGTAACAAATTAACAATAATGTATTTATAAACCACCCAGAGTTGGAGTAATCAATGGCCTGGAATCAACCGGGAAACGGCAATAACAATGACCGTGATCCATGGAAAAACCAAGGCGGCCGCGATCAAGGCCCGCCCGATCTCGATGAAGCGATTCGTAACTTGCTTGGCAAGTTAGGTCTTGGCGGAAACAAAGGCAAAGGCGGTGACGGTAAAAAAAGCAGTGGTGGGTTCCCATCACGTGGTTTTGGCGTTATCGCTATTTTAATCGTAGTTATCTGGTTTATTGCTGGTTTCTATACCGTTAAAGAAGCCGAGCGCGGCGTTGTATTGCGTTTCGGTCAATACCACAATTTGGTCGAGTCTGGCCTGCATTGGCGTCCATTTTTTGTCGATTCTGTCGAAACAGTCGACGTGAGCAACGTACAACAGTTCCAGTCTGAAGGTTTCATGCTAACCCAAGACGAAAACGTAGTGCACGTTGAGCTTGACGTTCAGTACCGTATCGTGAATCCGCGCGATTATTTGTTCGCGGTAGAAAATGCAGATCGTAGTTTAGCGCAGGCAACCGATAGCGCATTGCGTTACGTTGTTGGCCACACGACCATGGATGAAGTTTTAACCGTAGGCCGTGAAACTGTTCGTCAAAACACGCTTGAATTATTGGAAAATGTCATCGCACCTTACCAATTAGGTATTCAAGTGGTGGACATTAACTTGTTGCCAGCGCGCCCACCTGAAGCTGTAAAAGATGCTTTTGATGACGCTATTTCGGCGCAAGAGGATGAGCAACGCTTCATTCGCGAAGCAGAAGCCTATGCACGACAAGTTGAACCGTTGGCTCGTGGTCAGGTTCGCCGTGTTCTGCAGGAAGCCCAAGCGTATCGTGAGCAAGTAGTGTTGAAAGCTCAAGGTGAGGTTGCTCGCTTTAAAGAGCTGTTGCCACAATACCAAGCTGCACCTGTTGTGACGCGTGAGCGTTTATACATTGAGACATTGGAAAAACTCTACAGCAACACCGCCAAAATTATGGTGGATGTAGAGGGTAGCAACAACATGATGTATTTGCCGCTGGATAAAATTCTTGAGAAGCAGCGTGGTTCGGTAGAGCCTGAGCGTAGCGAAGCGTCGAGTACTAACTCACGTCCGACCCAAAGCTCAGGTAACATTCCAAATGGCAATTCGTCGCGCAGTAATTCGAATGACACAAGTGTTCGCACCAGCGATCGCTTTAATGATGGCCGGGGGTAAACGATGAAAAACTTTATAGCAGTATTAGTTATCGTCGCTGTGGTGCTCGGCTTCTCCTCAATTTTTGTTGTGAAGGAAGGCCAACGCGCCATTGTGGTTCAGTTTGGTAAAGTATTGCGTGATGCCGACACCGGTGAAGCGACAGTTTATACGCCAGGCTTGCACTTCAAGCTACCGTTCATTGAAGACGTTAAGCGCCTTGATGCACGTTTTAAAACACTTGATGGTAATCCAGACCGTTTCGTAACCAGCGAGAAAAAAGACTTGATCGTTGATACGTACGTGAAGTGGCGAATTTCTGATTTTGCAACGTACTATTTGTCGACCAATGGCGGTAACCAAGCGCAAGCAGAAGCCTTGTTAACACGTCGTGTCAGCAGTGGTTTGCGTGCCGAATTTGGTAGCCGTACCATCAAAGAAATTGTTTCTGGTGAGCGTGACAACTTAATGCGTGAAGCGCTAATTCGTGGTGCCGATAGTGCTCAAGAATTGGGTATCGAAGTGATTGACGTACGGGTGATGCAAATCAACTTGCCAACCGAAGTCAGCCAATCGATATTCCAGCGGATGCGTGCTGAGCGTCAAGCGGTTGCCATGGAGCACCGTTCTGAAGGTCGTGAGCAAGCTGAATTTATTCGTGCTGATGTTGATGCCCGTGTAACGGTTATGCTTGCGGACGCCGAGCGTGAGTCACGTGAATTACGCGGTCAAGGTGATGCAGCAGCAGCAGGAATTTATGCTGACGCATATAGCAAAGACCCTGAGTTTTTCTCATTCATTCGTAGTTTACAAGCTTATGAAAAAAGCTTTGCCACTGGCAACGATGTGCTGGTGCTTGAACCGGAAAGTGATTTCTTTAAATACTTGAAGAACTCAACAGCAACCAACTAACAAGCTCGTTATTGATTGCGAATAAAAACCCGCGGTTGTGCCGCGGGTTTTTTGTATATAGTCTTCTAAAAAAGTCCAACGAGTAACGAACAGATGTCTTACAAAAAACACTACAGCCGCTATCTAGCTCAACACCCAAACACATTGCATTGTGCGCCGCACAGCCACCACTATTGGCCTGATGTAACGCGCGATGCTCAGTTGCACTATTGGGACGACAGTGCCCGCGGCGTGGATCACAAATGGGACATCATTTTCGGCGAACGTGTGCCGTCGGTGCAGCAGCTGTTAGCGAAATTACTGAATCACCCTCATCCAGAGCAATTTGTATTTGCGAGTAATACACATGAATTGCTATATCGGGTGATTACCAGCTTTGACCCAACGCAGCCGCTGCGCGTGCTGAGCACCGACAGCGAGTTTCATAGTTTTGCGCGCCAGATAAAGCGGCTGCAAGAGCGCAAAAATGTTGAGTTAACAACGGTGCCAACTGAACCTTACGATACGTTTGAGCAACGTTGGTTGGCAGCAACTCAACAGGGCACATTTGACCTAATATTTACCAGCCAGGTTTTCTACAATTCTGGCGTGGTAGCGCCTGACTTGAGCACCTGGATTCACCAAGTACCTGTTGCCACGCAAATCATTGTTGATGGCTACCACGGGTGCGGCGCAATACCGACCGATTTAAGCCCTTATGCCAACCGTATTTTTTATGTAGCTGGCGCCTATAAATACCTTCAGGCCGGGGAGGGTTGTTGTTTTATGGCGGTTCCTAAAGGCTGCCAACTGCGCCCAGAATACACCGGATGGTTTGCTGATTTTGCAAACCTAGCAAAGCCACAAACTGGAACTGTTGGTTACGCGGATGACGGAATGCGCTTTGCTGGCGCGACAATGGATTTTTCAGCGCTGTATCGGCTCGAGAGTGTTTTGTTATGGTGGCAGCGGGATGCGCTGTCGGTGGCTGGCATGCATAGCTACGTGCAACAGTTACAAGCTGAATTTCTTACGGTGTTGGATGAGCTTGGCCACCCACAGATTAATCGAACGCATTTATTGGTCGACAACCTTGATCATCATGGCCACTTTCTTACGTTCAAACTGAAAAACGCTGAAATTGTGGAGGAGTTGGCAGGGCGGTTGCGTGCAGTGGGTGTTGAGACTGATTATCGAGGTGAACGATTGCGTTTTGGATTTGCAATTTATCACGACACGGTGGACTACCAACGCCTAAAAAATGCATTGAGTGGCGACTGATCGGGCTACCGCCGGTGCCAAATACCTGTTAAAATCGCCGCCTGTTTTTTCAACAGTAACCGCTGGTAACGAGATCATGGGTAAAAATGTAGTAATTCTAGGCACACAATGGGGTGACGAAGGTAAAGGCAAAATCGTTGATTTGCTGACAGATAAAGCGTCACTTGTGGTTCGCTATCAAGGCGGGCACAACGCAGGTCACACCTTAGTGATTGACGGTGAGAAAACCGTATTACACCTTATCCCATCAGGTATTTTACGTGACAACGTGAAATGCGTTATCGGTAATGGCGTGGTGCTGTCTCCAGAAGCGTTAATGGAAGAAATGGCTATGCTAGAAAAGCGTGGCGTTCCGGTACGCGAGCGTTTGCTTATTAGCGAAGCCTGCCCACTGATCTTGCCTTACCACATTGCACTTGACCAGGCACGCGAGATTGCTCGAGGTGCTAAAGCTATCGGTACTACGGGGCGTGGCATTGGCCCAGCTTATGAAGACAAAGTGGCACGCCGTGGCTTACGTGTGGGTGACTTATTTAACTTCGCGCGATTTGAAGAAAAACTGCGTGAAGTGGTTGAGTTCCACAACTTTACTTTGGTTAATTATTACAAAGTTGAAGCGGTAAATGTTGAAGACGTTTTAAATTACTGCCGTGAAATTGCTGGCCAGTTAAAAGACATGATTGCCGACATTCCAACCTTACTTGATGATGCCCGTAAAGCTGGCCAACACATCATGTTTGAGGGCGCACAAGGCACCTTATTAGACATCGATCACGGTACCTATCCTTATGTGACTTCGTCGAATACTACTGCCGGTGGCGTGTCCACAGGCGCTGGTTTCGGGCCACGTTATATTGACTATGTACTGGGTATCGTCAAAGCTTACACCACGCGCGTTGGCAGTGGCCCGTTCCCAACTGAACTGGAATGCGAAGTTGGCCAACATCTGGGTGTTAAAGGGCATGAATTTGGAGCCACTACTGGGCGTAAGCGCCGTACTGGTTGGTTTGATGCAGTTGCTGCGCGTCGTGCAGTGCAGATTAACTCTGTCAGTGGCTTTTGTTTGACTAAACTAGATGTATTAGATGGTTTAGATGAACTTAAGATTTGCGTGGGCTACAAACTGCCAAATGGTGACGTGGTCAACTACCCACCAATGGCTGCCGAAGACTACGACACAGTAGAGCCAATTTATGAGTCAATGCCAGGTTGGCAAGACAGCACAGTGGGTATCACTGAGCATAAAGATTTGCCAACTGCAGCGATGGCTTATATCAAGCGAATCGAAGTTTTAACTGGCGTTCCTGTGGACATTATTTCGACAGGTCCGGACCGTGGCGAAACCATTATTTTGCGTCATCCGTTCGCAAATTAACCAAACGGACCAAGAAACCTAAAAAAATTGGTATTTACTATTGCATCATCAAAATCGATACAATAGAATGCGCTCCACCTAACCGGGGTGCCGGCATAGCTCAGTTGGTAGAGCAACTGACTTGTAATCAGTAGGTCCCGAGTTCGACTCTTGGTGCCGGCACCAACTCAAAATATGGTTATGGAGGGGTTCCCGAGCGGTCAAAGGGATCAGACTGTAAATCTGACGGCTCAGCCTTCGCAGGTTCGAATCCTGCCCCCTCCACCATTTTTGCATTATCTGTAGAATGCGGTGAGTCCAGAATGGTTTGAGGTGGCCCGATTCAAGGCATGCGGGTATCGTATAATGGCTATTACCTCAGCCTTCCAAGCTGATGATGTGGGTTCGATTCCCACTACCCGCTCCAATAATCTGTATTCGTGCTGATATAGCTCAGTTGGTAGAGCGCACCCTTGGTAAGGGTGAGGTCGGCGGTTCAAATCCGCCTATCAGCACCACTTATCCGGTCCAACTCTTCCCTTGTCTCGCTAAATTCGGCATAATTGTCGGTTAATGATTTTCAATTGTTGGTGTTTAACCACCGTACGTTGTCCAAAAAGAGGCTGTCATGGCAAAAGAAAAATTTGAACGTTCCAAACCGCACGTTAACGTAGGTACAATCGGCCACGTTGACCACGGTAAAACTACTCTGACCGCTGCGATCACCACGGTATTGGCGAAAACCTACGGTGGTTCAGCACGTGC